>NZ_SMJX01000009.1 GCF_004348535.1 Actinomadura sp. KC216 | reverse complement strand
TCCCCGCCCCGTCCTGCAGACGACGCTGTACTACGACGACAGCCAGGCCGCCGAGTTCAAGGAAGCGATGGCCGCCGGCGCCAAGGTGTGGAACGACAACCTTCAGAACGTCGAGCTGGTGAAGGCGCAGCCCGGCGGCCGGGCGGAGATCCAGATCATCGCCGACAACGGCTGGCCGCGCGCCATCGTCGGTCCCGTCCGGCCCGGTGGACGCGTCCAGGTCTGGTTCGGCCGGCAGGCGGTCACCCAGGGGTACGACCTCACCCGGATCGCCTCCCACGAGCTGGGCCACAGCCTCGGCCTGCCCGACATGAAGCCCGGTCCGTGCTCGTCGCTGATGTCCGGGTCCACCGCCGGGGTGGGCTGCAAGAACGCCATTCCGAACGCCACGGAGAAGGCGCGGGTCGAGGCGAACTACCGCGCCCGCGCCCGCGCCGCCGCCTCAAGCTCCCCCTTCGCCGGGAGCCTCGTGGTCGACGCGCCGTGAGCGCACACCGCGGGTGCCCGTGACCGGGGCGCCCGCGGTGGCCACCGGCCGCCATGCTCCATTCCGGTCGCCCTGTCTGCTACAAAGCAGAATCAACTGCCTGCCGTTCTGCCCGCGGCTCGTGGAGAAGGCGACCGTGGAGGGAGAAGCCGTTGTCGCGTAGGCCGCTGGGACAGCTGGAGGCGGAGGTGCTGGCGGCGCTGGCCGGGCTCGGCGGCTCGGCCCGGACCGCCGAGATCGTCGAGCGGCTCGACGGAGACCCGGCGTACACGACGGTGAACACGATCCTGCACCGGCTGTACGAGAAGAGGCTGGTGTCGCGGACGCGGGCGGGCCGGCACTACCGCTACCGGCTCGCCGTCGACGAGTCGGAACTCGTGGCGGACCGCATGCGCGAGCACCTCCGCCACGCCAACGACCCCGGCGGCGTGCTGAACCGGTTCGTCCAGACGCTCACGGACGAGGAGGCGCGCCAGCTGCGCGACTTCCTCGACCGGCCGGAGGAGGGCAGGTGACCTGGTTCACCTTCATGCCCCTCGTCGTCATGCTGGCGCTGAGCTCGGCGCTCGGCCGGACGCGGCTGCCCCTGCATCCGTCCTGGTCGGCGCGGCTCCTGGCCACGACCGGCGCGATGACGGCGGTCGCGGCGCTCGGTACGGGCATCTTCGTGGCGATCAACTACGCGGCGACGCTCGCGCCGTCCGCCGTCGCGCACGTCCCCGAGTGGGCGCTGTTCGGCGACGACGCGCCGGTCCCGGGCGTGGTGGGGATCCCGGCGACCGTCCTGTCCGCCGCCGGGCTGCTCGCCACGACCCGCGCCGCCGCGAGCTGGCTGGACGAGCTGCGCACCGCGCGGTCGCAGGCGCGGGAGCCGCTGGAGACCGAGGTCCCGATCGCCGTCGCCGTCCCGGGCCGGCACGGCGGGGTGCTGCTGTCCAAGGGCATGCTCCGGACGTTCACCGCCACCGAGCTCCATGTCGTCTTCCAGCACGAGTCGTCCCACCTGCGGCACCGGCACCACCGCTACGCGGCGGCCGGTGCGCTGGGCGCGGCGGTGCTGCGGCCGCTCCGGCCGCTGAACGAGCGGCTGCGGCTCGCCGTGGAGCGGTGGGCCGACGAGGACGCGGCGGAGGCGACCGGCGATCGCGCCCTCGTCGCCCGCACGATCGCCAAGGCCGCCCTCGCGCACCCGCCGCCCGCCGGACCGCCCGCGGGACCGGCTGCCGGGGGGCCCGCCGGACCGGCGATCGCGTTCGCCGAGTCCGGTGTCGTCGAGCGCGTCCAGGCGCTGCTCGGCACGCCACCGGACAGGAACGCGGTCACCGGCCCGCTGCTGTTCATGGGCAACGGCTTCGTCACCAGCTCGCTGACCGCCGCGACCCTCCAGCTCGACCAGGCCGCCCTCTCGTGCCTGCTGGCCCTCCTCGCCCTCCGCTGACCCGCCGTCCGCTGATCCGCCGTCCGCTGATCCGCCGTCCGCTGATCCGCCGTCCGCCGTGACGGCGGGCGGAGGTCAGAGCTCGAACTCGGACGGGTCGAGGCCGAGCGCGAGGCACGCCTCGCGGACGACGCCCTTCTCGGCGTTGTCGAAGTTCCCGTCCGCGCCGCCGATGATGATGCCGATCTGGATCACGGCGCGCGCCTCGTCGGGCTTCTTCTTGGCCTTGCCGATGTCCTGCAGGACGGAGACCTTCCCGAAGTCGAAGTCCGCGGTCAGCTTCGACACGTAGTCGTTGAAGCGGCGCTGCAGGTCGTCGGCGGGGAAGTTCTTCAGCACCTCGTTGCTGGAGATCAGGGACGCGGTCCGCTGCCGCTCGGACGGGTCGACGCTGCCGTCGGCGGCGGCGACCAGCGCGCACATCGCCATGCTCGCGTCCCGGAACGCGCCGCTCTTCAGATCGTTCTTCTTGCTGAGCAGCTGCGTCTGCAGGGTCTGGGTCGACTCGCGCAGCTTGTCCCAGAAAGGCATCGATTCCTCCGCTCGTGGTCCGTCCCGTCCGACCCTAACGGACCTGCTACACCCGTAGTAGCCGCGGCGCGCCATCCGAGGGCCGTGGGCGCGGAGGTATGGCCAATGTCCATCCGCGGCTATGGCCTGGGCCACTCTCCGCTATTCAGCGGACACCATGCGTAAGGCTACGGTGACGTCCTGCGCCCAGCACGGTGACCTCGGGAGGGCTCACATGAGCGACAACGCGGCATTCCGGTACGGCCGGACCTTCGATCTGTTCGACGTCGACCACAGCGGGTCGATCGAGTCGAGCGATCTGGCGGCGCTGGCCGGCGGCGTCGTGCGGGCCGGGAACGTTCCCGTCGACTCCGCCAAGAGCCAGGCGCTCCACGCCGCCTACCAGCGCTTCTGGGAGGTCGTCGCCCACTACGCCGACGCCGACTACGACGGACGCGTCACGCGCGAGGAGTTCATCAACGCGATGTCCAGCGGGATGAGCGACGGATCGCTCTTCACCGAGAGCATCGCGGACGCTGCCGGCGCAGAGTTCGCGGTCATCGACACCGACGACGACGGACGGATCGACCTGGCCGAACTCCAGACGTTCCTCGAGAACGCCGGCCTCGTCCCGGACGAGGCACGCCAGGCCGCAGCCGATATGGACGCCGACGGAAACGGCTCCATCTCCACGGAGGAGTACCGGAGGGCGTGGCTCAAGTTCTACCTCGAAATCGACCCCGAAACGAAGTCGTTCCTCGGCGGCCCCTACTGACCGGACAGCGGCCGGAAACGCGAAGCCCCGCGGCGGCGCGACCTGGCGCCCGGAGCCGGTCCGGGCGCGCATGATCTGACGGGACCGGGCCGTCATCGGTGCTTTCGATGACGGCCCGGTCCCTGCTGTTCTGCGGGTCCGCGCAGACGGGCCAGCAGGGCCGCCTTTATCAAGAATTCGGGGCGGCCAGGAGGCGGGTCGGGGCGATCCGGTCGATGTGCAGGATCGCGTCGAACGCGCCCGAGAGCGAGCCGACCGAGTGGTAATACTCGGCGTCGTTCTCGGGGAAATAGGCGGCGCTGACGGTCCGCAGCTTGGCGGGCCCGTCGAGGCGGCGCCGGACCGGCGGCGGGGCGCCGTGCCGCAGGTCGACCAGGTAGTCGGGAAGGCGCGCCGAGCCGAGGTCGCGGTCGACGAACGACTCGTGCGGGGACGGCATCGCGTAGACCGTGGGGCCGCCCCGCTCCCAGCCGGTGAGGACGTCCCCGTGATCGAAGACGGTGGCGATCGAGCGGTACCGCCTCCCGTGGACGCGCCGCAGGATGCCGCCCGCCATCCGCCGCCGGGTGACGTCCGGCCCGGGGTACTCGTCGGGGAACGAGACCACCTGCTCCTCGACGCCCGCGGTGTGAGCGTTGGCGGCGCTGTAGACGATGCGGTGACCGGTCCGGCGGCGCCAGTTCTCGACGAACCGGGCGATGTAGCGCTCCCGCGTGTCCTGCCGGTCGCCGGCGGTCGTGTAGGACTCGTACCAGCCGAGGAGAGCCAGCGCGTGCTGGACGGCGTCGTCCCGCGAGACGCCCGACCCTCCGGCGCCCGAGACCGCCGCTCGTCCGGCGCCCGAGACCGCCGGCCGGCCGGGGCCTGCGCGGCGCACCAGGTCGAGGACGGCGCGCGCGTGCCCGATGTACGGGCGTTTGAGCTCGTCGGTGAAATCGGGGTCGTTGTACCAGATCAGATGGTCCCGATGGTCGCCGTGCATGTCGATCTCCGACAGGTGGCCGTCGAGCTCGGCGTACCGGTCCGGCGCGACGTCCCTGACGTACGCGCGGATCTCGTCGTACAGCCGCTGCCGCAGCTCCAGGATGTCGGCGCCGAGGAAGCGCACCCGGTCGTGCGCCGGACGGCCCTCGTTGAACTCCCGCATCCATGCCACCAGGTCGAGGATGCCGTGGCTGCGGAGCATGAACATCGCGTCGCCGACCACGGAGGCGGCGTCACCCGAGCCGGTGGTGACGTAGCGGTCGATGGCGACTCCGGCGGCCCAGCTCTCCTCCCAGGCGATCGTCCGGAACCCGAGCCGCTCGACCAGGAAGCGCGCCACGCGGTGCTTGAGGGTCGTCACCGTGTGGCTGCCGTGCACCGGCTCGCCGATCCCGGCGATGCGCGCGTCGCCGATCAGGGGGCGCAGCGCACGCAGGTCGTCCAGCGGGCCTGCGGCGTCGAGGCGGGGGAGCGGCAGCGCGTGCCGGTCCAGCCAGGCGCGCAGCGCGTCCGTGCCCGCCGGGGCCGTACCCGCCGGGGCCGTGGCGTCGGCGGCTCTCGGCAACCCTAAGGACAGGGCTGCGGCGGTGCCGCCGGTGATCAGGGCGCGGCGGGAGAGCCCGTGGGCGTTGCTCCGCCCTGCTGTCTCGCGAGTCATGCTTGCTCCTTCGAGGATGCGGCGATGCCGGCGATCTGGTCGGCGAGCGCTTGCGGCGCGTCGAGCGGGACGAACGTCCGGGCGCCGGGGATCTCGACGAACTCGGCGCCGCCGAACGCCGCCGCCAGCCGCCTGCCGAGCGCCGGCTTGAACGCCCGGTCGGCGGTGCCCCAGACCAGCCGGACGGGGCCGCGGAAGGCGCCGAGCCGCGTCGAGACGTCGTTCAGCTCGCGCGGGTCGACGGCCTGGAGGAAGCGGGCCGCGTCCGTCCGGACGGCCGCGTCGGTGAGCGCCGGTTCGATCCAGGCGCGCGACTGCGCCGGGTCGAACCCGCGCGCGAGGAGGCCGAACCCGAGCGGCGAGTGCCGGAACGCGCGCAGCCGCATCGGCTGCAGGTTGAACCGGAGGCGGCGCGGTTCCTTGAGAAGCTGGAAGATCACGTTGAAGGGGAACGGCGGGAAGGTGTCGAAGGCGTCGCAGTTGGTGAGCACGAGGCGGCCGATCCGGCTCGCGTCGGTGTCGACGGCGTACTGGCACAGCGCGCCGCCGGTGTCGTTCCCGACCAGGGTGACGTCGGTGAGGTCGAGGGCTTCGAGGAACGCCAGGATCTGCCGGGCGACGCCCCGTGGCGACTGGTCGGCGCCGGGCACCGGCACGCGGTGCGAGCCGAGCGGCCACTGCGGGGCGTAGGACCGGACGCCCTTGGCGGCCAGCAGGTCCGCGACGCCGGACCAGAGCGAGCCGTCGACCAGGAAGCCATGGACGAAGACGACCGGCGGGGACGCGGAATCCTCCGGACCGGCGGCCCGGTAGCTTACGGTGCCGTGGGGCAGATCGATCATCTCCATCCGGCCCACCTCCTAAGATAAGTAACATACAACCTGCATGTATCTTACGGACAGACTGTATGAAACAAGCTCGTCGAACGCAAGCAGACCGCTCGGCCACCACCCGGGCGGCGCTCGTGCGCGCCGGCCGGAAGCTGTTCGCCGAACACGGCTTCGCCGGTGTCGGTACCGATGCGATCGTCCGCGCGGCGGACGTCAGCCGCGGCGCGCTCTACCACCACTTCGCCGACAAGACCGGCCTGTTCGTCGCCGTCCTCGACGAGCTGGAGGGCGAGGCCGCGCGGCGGGTGGCGGACGCGGCGGCCACGGCTCCCGAGGGCGACTTCCGCGAGACGATGACCCGCGCCATGCTGGCCTGGCTCGACGCCTGCGAGGACCCCGAACTGCAGCGCATCCTCCTGGTGGACGGGCCGTCCGTGGTCGGCTGGGCCCGCTGGCGCGAGATATGCCAGCGCCACGTCCTCGGCATGATGGAGGGCGTCCTCGCCCAGGGAATGGCCGGCGGGACGGTCCGGGAGCTGCCGGTCAAGGCGCTCGCGCACGCGCTGCTCGCGGTCGCGGACGAGACCGCGCTCCTGATCAGCGCCGCCGACGACCCGGCCGCCGCGCGCCGCGACGTGATGGCGGTCGTGGGCCCGTTCCTCGACGCCCTCCAGCCATAGACCGGCAGCCATAGACCGGCAGCCATAGACCAGAGCCCATAGCCCATTTCGTCCGCCGGCAGCAAAAAGGCAGGGAGACCGCAACTCCCTGCCACGTTCAATCTATAGCGCACTGGGGGGCTTGCGGCAAGCCCCGGGTCGTGCCGCAGAATCTGCGGCCGGAAACAACCTCAGTGAATGGGCGGTTCATGATTGACGTGATCATCGCCGGGGGCGGACCGACCGGAATGATGCTGGCGAGCGAGTTGCGGCTGCACGGCGTGCGGGTGCTCGTCCTGGAAAGGGACGCCGAGCCGAGCTCGTTCGTTCGCGCGCTCGGCCTGCACGTGCGCAGCATCGAAGTGCTGGAGCAGCGCGGTCTGCTGGAACGGTTCCTCGCGCACGGTACGAAGCACCCGATCGGCGGATTCTTCGCCGCCATTCCCAAGCCCCCGCCCGGCGGGCTGGACACCACGCATCCCTACGTCCTCGGCATCCCGCAGCCCGTCACCGATCGCCTGCTGGCCGAGCGCGCCGCCGAACTCGGCGCCGAGATCCGGCGCGGCTCCGAGCTGGCCGGGCTGCACCAGGACGACGCCGGGGTGACCGCCGAGCTGGCGGACGGCACCCGGCTGCGCTCGCGCTACCTCGTCGGCTGCGACGGCGGCCGCAGCACCGTGCGCAAGCTCCTCGGCGTCGGCTTCCCCGGCGAGCCCACCCGGGCCGACACGCTGCTCGGCGAGATGCAGGCGACCGAAGACCCCGCGACGATCGCCGCCGTCGTCGCGGACGTCCGCAAGACCGAGCTGCGGTTCGGTGTCGGACCCATGGCCGGGGCGTACCGCGTCGTCGTGCCCGCCGAAGGGGTGGCCGCCGACCGCACGGTCCCGCCGACCCTGGAGGAGTTCAAGCGGCAGCTACGGGCCTACGCCGGGACCGACTTCGGCGTGCACTCGCCGCGCCGGCTGTCGCGCTTCGGGGACGCGACCCGGCTGGCCGAGCGCTACCGGTCCGGCCGGGTGCTGCTGGCGGGCGACGCGGCGCACGTCCACCCGCCGCTCGGCGGGCAGGGCCTCAACCTCGGCATCCAGGACGCGTTCAACCTCGGCTGGAAGCTCGCCGCCGAGGTCGGCGGCTGGGCCCCGGACGGGCTGATGGACACCTACCACGCCGAACGGCACCCGGTTGCCGCCGACGTGCTGGACAACGTCCGCGCGCAGACCGAGCTGATGTCCGGCGGGGCGGGCCCGCGATCGGTGCGGCGGCTCATGTCCGAGCTGATGGACTTCGAGGACGTGAACCGCCACCTGACCGAGAAGCTCATAGCGATCGGCGTCCGGTACGACTTCGGCGGCGGGTCCGGCGGGCATCCGCTGGTCGGCCGCCGGCTGCGGGACATGGAGCTGAAACGGGGCCGCGTCTACGAGCTGACGCACCGCGGCCGCGGCCTGCTGCTCGGCCAGACCGGACGGCTGTCGGCGGCGGGCTGGGCGGACCGGGTCGACCACGTCGTCGACCACTCCGACGAGCTGGACGCACCGGCCGTGCTGCTGCGCCCGGACGGCCACGTGGCGTGGGCGGGCGACGACCAGCGGGACCTCCTCGACCACCTGCCCCGATGGTTCGGCGCCGCCGCCTGAGGACCCCGGCCCCTACCGGCTCGTGCTCGCGGGCTTGCGGGCGAGGACGAGCCGGTACCGTGCGCTTCCGTCCGCCCGCTGCCCCATGGGGGGCAGGGGCACGGTCGTCACGGTGAACCCGGCCGCGGTCAGCTCGTCGCGGAGGGCGTGCAGCGGCCAGGTCCGGTAGTACATGACGAACCGCGGGCGCCACACCGCGTTGCGAATCCGCATCACCACGTCGAATCCGAGGAGCATCCAGTACAAGCCCGAGGCGACGGGCGGCGGCGCACCGATCGGGAACGCGAAAAGCCCGCCGGGCCGCAACGCGCGGTACACCCCGGAGAACACCGCGGGACGTTCGGCGGGCAGGAAATGTCCGAGCGCCCCGAAACTGACCGCGAGGTCGAAGCCCTCGTCGAAGGGCAGGGCACGGGCGTCGGCGCGCACCCATTCGGCGTCCGGATGCGCGTCGCGCGCCTGCGCGAGCATTCCGGCGCTGAAATCGACACCGGAGATGCGCTTCTCGCAGAGGGGCCGGAGGACCCGCATTCCCGCGCCGGTACCGCAGCACACGTCCAGGCCCGCATCGAACGGCCCGAGCGGGCGCAGCGCGTCGGCGGTCGCGCCGAGCACGCTGTCGGGGGTGCGGAACGGTGTGCGGTCGAACTTGGGCGCGAGCAGGTCATAGGCGTCCTCCACCGAGGACAGGGCCTGGATCGCCAGTTCGCGCAGGGATGGACCTTGAGCGGAGAACACCGGCCAAGGCTACTTCCCGGCGCGCCGGGACGGCACGGGCTCAGGGGGTGCCGAGGCTCCAGAGGCGGACGCCGAGGTCCTCGGGGCAGGTGATGGCGATCGGCCGGCCGTCGATCCGCCCGAACGCGACCGGGACGGCGCCGCCGCGCGCGGACGGCCCGGCGGCGAGCGGGTCGCCGAGCGATCGGCGCGACGGCAGGCTCCACCCCTGGACCGCGCCGTCGGCGCCGCCGACCAGCAGGATCGGCTCGCCGCCGCGCATGCCGAACGTCACGGACAGGACCGCGCTCTCGTGGACGAGCGGGCTGCCGAGCTCGCGCCGCGTCCCGAGGTCCCAGACGCGGACCGTCCGGTCGTAGCCGCCGGTCACCGCGACGGGCCGGCCCGCGAGCCGCCCGTAGGCCACCGCGACGACCGAGTCGGTGTGGCTGGTCAGCCGCAGGTCGGTCCACCGGCGGTCGCCGAGGTCGAGGACGCGGACGGACTGGTCCCACATCCCGCCGATGATCGCCACCGCGGACCCGTCGAGCTCGCCGCAGGCCACCGGCATGGGGCTGGCGTCGTCGGTGAGGGGCGAGCCGATCTGGCGGCCAGCGGCGAGGTCCCACAGGCGCGCGGTGCGGTCGTCGCTCGCGCTGACCGCCAGCGTCCTGCCGCCGACGACGGCGGTCGCGACCGACGTCACCGCGCCGCCGTGACCGCGCAGCGGCTCGCCGACCCGCTCTCCGGCGGCGAGGTCCCACACGGTCAGGGTGCCGTCCTGGCAGCCCGTGACGGCGATCGGCAGCCCGGCCTCCTCGCGGCAGGCGACCGCGAGCACGGGCGCGTCGTGCCGGAGCGGCGGCCCGTGCCGCCGCCGCGCGGCGAGGTCCCAGACGCGGGCCGTCCGGTCGTGCGCGCCGGTGACCGCGAGGGGCAGGTCACCGCACGACCCGTACGCGACGCACCGGATCGTCCCGGTGTGGCCCGTCAGAGGATCGCCGATCGGGACGCCGAACGGCGACGGCACCGGCGGCCCGCCGGAGGACGGCGCCGGCCCGCCCTGGCCGAGCATCGACATCACCCCGGAGGCGGTGGGACGGTCGGCCGGGTCCTTGCGCAGGCAGGCGGAGACGACGGCGCGCAGCGGCTCGGGCACGCCGCCGAGGTCCGGCTCCTGATTGACGATCCGATACATGGTGCCGTGGCCGTTCTCGGCGTCGCCGTGGCCGAACGGCGGCGTGCCGGTCGCGGCGAACGCCATCGTCGACCCCCAGGCGAACACGTCGGTGGGCGGGCCCAGCCGTCCGCCCGTGACCTGCTCCGGCGCCATGTAGGCGGGGGTGCCCCGGCGCTCGTGGTCGCGGTGCGCGATGGTCTCCAGGGCGCGCGCGATGCCGAAGTCGACGATGCGTGCGCCGTAGGGGCCGGTGAGGACGTTGCCCGGTTTGAAGTCGCAGTGCACGAGCCCGGCGGCGTGGACGGCGGCGAGCGCCGAGGCGATGGCCGCGGCGAGCGCCACGACCTCCGCGCGGCCGTACGGCCCGGCCCGCCGGACCCGGTCCTCCACCGACTCGCCCTCGATGTACTCGCTGACGACGTACGGGCGCCCTGCCTGCTCGCCGGAGCCGAGGACGCGGGCCGTGTAGCCGGTGGCCCGCCCGGCGAGCCTGATCTCCCGCTCGAACAGCCGCCTGCCCTGCGGGCTGCCGCCGAACCAGGGGTGCAGCAGCTTGATCGCGACGCGCCGGCCGTCCGGTGCCTCGCCCAGGTAGACGACGCCCTGCCCGCCCGCGCCCAGCCGGGCGAGCACCCGGTACTCGCCGATGTGCCTGGCGTCGCCTTCCAGCAGGGGTTGGAGGGGCACCTTTACGCGTGCTCCAGCGCGTCGATCGACTCTCCGAACTCCGCCACCTGCGGCGAGTCCCCCGCGAACCTCCTGACGGCGCGCAGCAGCTCGGCCAGCCCGCGCGGGTGGTCGCGGCAGGCGCTGACGATGGCGTACAGGTCGGCGCGGTCGTCCCCGCCCGGCCGGGTCCCGAGCCGGGTGGCCAGCGGCAGCGGCAGCTCCGCGACGATCTGGTCGCGCAGGCGGCGCGCGCGGAGCTCCCGGAGGGACATCGCGCGCTCCACGGCGACGTCGAGCGCCGGGGGCGGGTCGGCGACCGTGACGGGCGGCGGCAGCGGCGGCGGCACCGACGGCGGCAGCGGCGGCGGCACCGACGGCGGTGGCAGCGACGGCCGAGCGGGAGCTTTCGGCGGGAGGGCCGCGGGCGGCCGCCGCGCGGGCTCCGCCGGTGGCAGGACGCGCGCGTCGACGATCGTCGGCGGCGCGGCGGGGGCCGGGAGGAACGGCGGGCGGAAGCCCGGAATCCGCATCCAGGCGGGCGCCTCGGTCTCCTTCACCCGCGCCACGATCCGCTCGTACTCGCCAGGGTCCACCAGGCCCAGGCCGTGCCGGATCAGGTCCTCGTGGACGCGGTCCGACGCGACCGCCGCCAGGTCCGCCCCGGTCCGCCGCATGCCCTCCCGGAGCTGCCCGGCCGACAGGATCCGGAACGCGTGGTTGACGGCCGTCCCGACCAGGCCGTGCCGGTCCGAGGTGACCTGCCCGGTGTGCACCGCCACCCGCAGCCGCATCCGCGCGGCGCCGTTGGAGACGTCGTTGTGCCGCCGCACCTCGGCCCGCAGCCGCTCGACCACGGGTGCCAGCAGCGCGGCCGGGTCGGTGTCCGGCGGCGGGACGATCAGCACGCCGTCGCCGCGGTCCTCGCGGTAGCAGGACGCGAAGGGGATCCCGGCGCCGTCGAACGCGGCGTGCAGCCCGTCGTAGAGCGCCTGCCTGAGCCGGTGCCGGACGACGTCGCTCCGCGCGCCGGTCGAGAACGACTCGATGTCGCAGACGAAGAGCGAGCACAGCCCGTTGGGTGTCCAGGGGGCGCTGGAGTGGGACATGCGCTGCCTCGGTTCGTCGGCCGGTCACTGCCTCCGACCGAGGTGTACCACGGGGTTTCACCAGCCCGTCAAGGTCACATGACACACAAGCGGCCGGCGGTGGGCGGCCTCCTGCGGCTCCGGACGCCGCGGCTACGTCGAGCGCCGCACCCCGCACGGACGCACACGCATACACAGACGCAGGCGCGGACGCGGACGAGGACGAGGACGCGGGCGCATGGGTGGACGCATCAGGAAGGGGGTCGCGCAGGTCACCAGGAACACGCCCGCGCAGGCCAGCCAGGTGGTGTGCCGCGGCCCGAGCGTCGCGACGAGGTATCCGGCGGTCAGCGCGCCGAGGGGGAGGGCGCCGCCGGTGACGAAGCGGCCGACGCCCATGACCCGGCCGAGCATGTGCTCGGGCACCCGCCCGGTCTGGTGGTTGATGAGGGCGAAGTTGAGGAGTCCGCCCGTCAGGCTCAGGCCGCCCCAGGCGACCAGGCCGATGACGGGGTCGGCGAACACCGCGACGACGAGGGTCAGCCCGGTCCAGGTCACCATGCAGACGCCGATCGTCCGCCCGTCCCCGAGCCGCTCCTCGATCTTCGGCGCGGCGATCGACCCGGCGAGCCCGCAGATGCCGGACGTGGCCAGCAGCAGCCCGATCTGGCCGCCGGACATCGCGTGCTCCCTGGCCAGGACCAGAAGCGAGAGCACGACCGCCTGGAACAGGAAATTGCAGGCGGCGGCGACGGTGAGCACGGTGCGGAGAAAGGGGCTCCCGAGCACGATCCGCAGGGCGGCCTGGAAGGAGACGGAAGCGGCGGCGTCATCCGGTTCCGCCATTGCTGGATCACGGACGTCGCGCGGCCGGAAATTCTTTGTGCGCATGAGGGAAAGCGCGAATATCGCCCACACCGAGGCCAGCACGCCCACCAAATGCGGAAGGTACTTTCCGCAGCCCAGGAGGAAGCCGCCGAGAGGCCTGCCGAGCAGCTGGGCGAGATGGCCGCGCGCCTCGTTGGTGGCCAGCGCCGTCCGCAGCTTCGCGGACGACACGACGTGCCGGACCGCGGTCACCTCCGCGGCGTGGTAGAGCACCAGGAAGACGCCCTCGAAGAAGGCGAAGAGGATGAGCAGCGAGGCGGCCCACTCCTGGAAGGTGATCGCGCCGACCGGGAGCACCCCGGCCGCCAGCCGTCCCGCCTGCCCGGCGAGCATCAGCTTGCGCCGGTCGAAACGGTCGACGAGCCAGCCCGCGGACAGGTGCATGAGCAGGGCGGGCAGCGTGCTGGCCGCGCTCACCCAGCCCGCCACGACCGGCGAGCCCGTCAGCAGGAGCGCCAGCAGGGGATTGGCCGTGAGGGCGCACATGTGACCCAACTGGGAGGCCGCCGAGGCGCTCCACAGCAGCGTGAAGTCACGCCCTCTCATCGGCTGCCGGGCCTCTGACGACCGTCGCCCTCCGCGAATGCGTGCGACCTGCCGGGTCGCACGCATCCGGCGGGGCGGTCATCGATGGTAAGGATCCGCCGCTAAATGTTAAGGATCCACCGCCTACCGGCGCCGAAGAGCGGGTCACGAGACTCGGATTCATCCGGGGAGATTACCCAGCGAGCGACCCACCCAGCGGGACAACGAATGGAAAGGTGCCCCATCAGTCGCCTATCCCGAGGTCATGAGTTTCTCGGCCTCCGGATGCAGGTGCCGGGGGAGCGGCGGGCGCCGCGCCCTGACCGCCCGTTCGGCCAGCCCGGCGGCCGTGTCGGCCTCGCCGCCGAGGCGCAGGACCCTCGCCACCCGCAGCAGGGCGGGCCCGCTGTCGTCGGCGCTGTCGATCAGGTCGACCTCGTCCGTCCCGGCCGGGCCGATCCCGGTGTGGGTCAGCGTGGCCAGCGCCCACGCGGCACGGCTGGACGGACGGTCCCCGTAGTTCACGCGGTCCAGGTCCCGCAGCGCGGGCCCGCCGCGGCCGAGATCGGCCAGCAGCTCACCGCGCAGCCGGAGCGCCTCCGGCGTGCCGCCGTCCTGGCTGAGCGCGTCGTCGAGGATCGCGAGCGCCGCCTGGGTGCGTCCCGCGTACCAGAGCGCATGGGCGAGCGCCGTCTTCACGAACAGGTCGCCCGGCAGCCGGGTCAGCGCGGCGCGCAGCCGGTTCACCGCCTCGGACGGCCCGTCGCCGATCTTCAACCGGCCGACCGCGGCGAGCAGCATGCCCACGTGCGCGGCGTCCCCGAACGCGCCGTACGCCCGGGCCGCGGTCTCGTAGTGCTCGATGGCGAGACGCTGCTCGCCGTGCTCGTAGGCGATGGTGCCCAGCAGGCATTCGGCGGCCGCGCGTTCCCGGTCGTCGGTGGCCGCCTCGGTCACGGCGCGGGCGCGGTTCCGGGCGGATCCGAGGTCGCGGACGGTGAACGCCGCCTCCGCCTCGTCCAGCCGCCGGGGACGCTCGCGCGCGGCCGCCGCGGCGTCGGGGTCGAGCCGCCGGACCACCGGTCGGAGCCTGCCCTGCCGCAGGCGGTAACGGCGCCTGCCCGGACGTCCTTCCGCGTACAGCAGCCGCGCGTCCAGCAGAGCGGCCATCACCGAACCGGACGGCTCATCCGCTCCCCGCCCGCCGCCTTCGCGGGCCGCGCCGGGGCGGTGGCCGAACTCGTTCCTGAACCATTCCGTGAGCGTGCCGGGGTACTTCCCATGGTCGGTCGCCGTCGCCGCCAGGGCACCGAGGCAGTGGTCGCGGAGGATCCGGTCGACGAGTTCGGGCAGGTGCGCGATCGGCGGCCCGGTTCCGGACGCGGACTCGTCCCAGAGGCGGCGGCAGACGATCTGCAGGAGCGCGGGATCGATACCGTGATCGCTCCCGGGCTCGGCTCCGGGCTCGGCCCCGCCGAGGTCGTCGACCAGCCGCCGGGCGCTCGCCGCGAGCGGGTGGCCGGTGCCGGCCAGGGGCCCGCTGACCGTGCGGACGGCGGCGTCCGGGTCGAATGGGCGGAGCGGGAACCGGGACGCGGCGGAGGGAGGCAGCCCGGCCCGGGCCAGCAGCTCCAGCAGCTCCTCGACGTTCTCGGTGCGGACCGCGATGAGCAGGCGCAGGCGCGGGCAGTCGGCGAGCGCCGCGACCAGCTCCTCGGCGAACCGCGCGGCATGCCGCGCCCGTTCACCGTCCACTGGGAAGAGCAGGTCCGCGTGGTCGACCGCGGCGAGCAGCGGCCGCCCGGACGGCCCTTCGCCACCGGCCCGGCCGGGGCGGTCGCCGGGGGATCTCCGGCGGAGCAGCCCGGCGATCGACGAGCCCGAGATCCGGGTCGGCGGCTCGCCGGGGAACCAGGACGCCAGGACCGCGAACGTGAAGCGGTTGAGGTCCGGGAGCGCGGCCAGCGGGAAGTCGCCGGTGAACGCCGGGCGCCCGATCGGGAGCACCTCGGCGCCGCCGTCCGGGCCGGGACCGAGCCTCGGCAGGACGCCGGCGCTCAGCAGCGAGGTCTTGCCGACACCCGCCGGGCCGTGCAGCACCGTGAGCCGGTTGCCGCGCCAGGCGTCCGCCAGGGCGGCGGCCTCATCGGCGCGGCCCAGGAAGATCGCCGCGTCCGCCGTGTCGAACGGGCGCGGGCCGACGAATGGGGCGTTGGCGCTCATTTCCTGGTCACATGGTGAGAGGCCGGCGGCGGGAAATCGTCCGGATGCGGTCTCCCGCCGGCCGGCCGCCCGTGCACTAGAAGCCGTTGTTCCAACCCGTGGCGTCGGCCGCCGCCGTACGGGTCGGATTGATCACTTCCTGGATCGCGTCCGTGAGAATCGGATTGTCATCCGACTGGAGGAGGTCAGGCGTGATTCCTTGGGTATCGATGGTGAGTGGCGGCATGATCCCTCCTTGTGGATCGGCTGCCCGGCTCGGGCCGTCGTCCCAATATAGCCCCGTCCGGCCGCCTTCTCCTACGTCCAGAACGAAACATTGTTTCCGGTCCGCCGAATTAGGAACGTGTCACGTGACACGTTTCCAGGACATTCCGGTGTGGCGTTTTCCATTCACCGTAGCCTGCCATGTCGTGCCGGATCTAGACTTGCCGAAAGGCAGCGCCCGCACGTGAGTCGGAGGCGGATCTAGTGGCCGGAGAAAAGGGAGTCGCCGGAACGCCGGAGTCGCGCGTCCCGCCGGTCTGGGGACACGTTCCGCCACGCAACAGGAATTTCACCGGCAGGGAAGAGCTCCTGGCGACCCTGCGCGAGGGGATCACCGGGCGGATGACCGCCGTGGTCCCGCAGCCGCACGCGCTGCACGGCCTGGGCGGCGTCGGGAAGACGCTGACGGCCGTGGAGTACGTCTACCGCTACCGGCACACCTACGACGTCGTCTGGTGGATTCCGGCCGACCAGCAGTACCTGGTGAAGGCCGTGCTCGCCGACCTCGCGCCCCACCTCGGGCTGTCGCCGGCGAGCGTGACCGGGGTCGAGGAGGCGGCGAAGAACGTCCTGGACGCGCTGCGCCGCGGCACCCCCTACGACAAGTGGCTCCTCGTCTTCGACAACGCCGACCAGCCGGAAGACCTGTACGACATCCTCCCGCAGGACCCCGGGCACGTGCTGATCACGTCCCGCAACCACCGCTGGGCCAGCCTGGTCGACGCGGTCCCCGTGGAGGTGTTCCGCCGCGACGAGAGCATCGAGTTCCTCACCAAGCGGGTGCGCGACTCCATCAGCCCCGAGGACGCCGACCGCCTCGCCGAGCAGCTGGGCGACCTGCCGTTGGCCCTGGAACAGGCCGGCGCGCTGCTGTTCGAGCGCGGCATGACCGTGCCGGAGTACCTGGAGCAGCTGGCCGACCGCACCAGCCAGCTGCTCTCCCAGGGGCGGCCCGTCGAGTACCCGGTGCCGATGACGGCCGCGTGGAGCGTCTCGGTCGCGAACCTCAGCGACAGCCTCCCGGAGGCGGTGGACCTGCTGCGGGTCTGCGCGTTCTTCGGCTCCGAACCCATTCCCAGGGAGGTCCTCAGCGCGGCGCCGGCGGGGCTGCGTCCCGAGATGGCCGGACTGCTCGACGACACCATCCGGCTGGGGCGCGCGTTCGGTGAGCTGGGGAGGTACGCGCTGGCCCGCCTGGACATACCGGGGCGGACGATTCAGATCCACCGCCTGGTCCAGAAGCTGGTGCAGGACGAGCTGTCCCCGGAAGAGCGCAAGCGCAACCAGCACGAGGTGCATCTCCTCCTGGCCGCCTACGAGCTGGGCGACCCCAACGACGAGTCGAACTGGCCGAAGTACGCCGGTCTCGTGGGGCATCTGGGTCCCGCGGCGGTCGCCGACTGCCGCGTATCCGAAGTCCGCGCCTTCGCCATCCGGATGCTGCGCTACCTGTGGAACTCGGCCAACTACACGTCCGCGACCAGCGTCGCGAAGGGCCTCATCGACACCTGGAGCGCCGCGTCCGGGCCCGAGCATCCCGACGTCATCCGCGCGAAGTTCGAACACACCAACACCCTGCGGGAACTGGGCAGATACGACGAGGTCACCGAGCTCAACGCCGAGGTCCTCAGCACCGCCGAGAAGACGCTCGGCCCCAGCGAGGACATCACCCTGTTCGCGCTGCGCGGCTCGGCCGCCGACCTGAGGGCGCTCGGCGACTTCCGCGAGGCGCTGCGGCGCGACGAGGACGCGGTACGCCGCTTCGAGGACAAATACGGCCCGGACCATGTCGGAACCATCCGCGCCATGAACAACCTCGCTCTCGACTACGGCCTCGTGAGCAACTACAGGAAGGCGCGGGAGCTGCACAACCGGGCGTACTCCGGGTGGCGGCGGCAGGGGCCCGCGATCGTCAAGGCCAGCATGCTCAGCGCGCTGAACGGGCTCGGCAGGGCCGTCCGGCTGTGCGGGGACTTCTCGGAGGCGTGCGACCTCGGCGAGGACGCCTACGCCATCGCGCAGGAGGCGATCGGCCCCGAGCACAACTGGACGCTCCGCATCGGGAAGGACCTGTCCGTCGCGCTGCGCAGGTACGGCGACTTCGAGCGGGCCGAGGAGCTGGCGGCGCAGGTGCAGGAGCGGTGCGTCCGGCTGTACGGGCTGAAGTCCCCCGACACGCTCGCCGCCGCCGTGTGCCTGTCCAACCTCTGGCGCACGTCGGGCCGGCTGGAGGAGGCGACGGAGCTGGCGGCCGACTCGGCCGCCCGGTACGCGGAGATCTTCCCGGAGACGCACCCCTTCACCGCGGCGTGCCTGACCAACCTGGCCATCCTGCGGCGCGTCCAGGGCGACGCGGAGGCGGCGCGGAAGCTGAACGAGCGGGCGCTCGCCGCGCTGGACGCGCGGCTCGGCCGCGACCACGACTACACGCTGACCACGGCGCTCAACCTGGCCAGCGACCTGGCCGCGCTCGGCGAGTTCGACGCGGCCTGCAGCCTCGGCGAGGACACCCTGCGGCGGCTGCGCGCGCTGTTCGAGGACCACTACCCGCTCACCCTGACCGGCGCCGCCAACCTCTCGGCCGACCTCATGGCCGCCGGACGGACGGAGGAGGCGACCGAACTGAAGGACGCTACCCTGGAGACCTACCGGCGAACGCTCACCCTGAATCACCCGGACGCCGTCGTCTTCATGGAGGGCCGCCACCTGGACGCCGACTTCGACCCGCCGCCGATCTGATCCCGACGCGTGCCGGATGGGCGTTCAGGCGGTCGCCGCGGTCGCGGCTTTCGCGGCGGCCTCGGCGGTCGCCGTGGTCGAGGCGTCGCGGCGGGCGCGGATCGTGGCGACCTCCCGGGAGACCTCGGCGTGCACGTGGGTGATCAGGCGCTGGAGGTCATGGCAGTACACCGACGGATTGCGGAAGCCGCTTCCGCTCCGGTACCGGTGCACGTAGTGCCCGGCACCGCAGACGAGCCGCAGCCGGCACGCCCGGCACTGCTCGGCCAGCGCCAGGCCCCTGATCTGCCGGGCGGCGATCGGCGGCAGCAGCAGCGCGGCCTCGAACGGGTCGCGGGACACGTGCAGCACGGTCGCGGACGCGCCCTCGTACGCGGACTTGAGCGAGTCGACCTGCTCGATCCGCCCGTTCGTCTCCACCACCGCGACGGCGATGGCGGAGAGCCCCACCGCCTCGCTCCCGGCGGGCCGCCCGAGCAGCAGCATCATGATGTCGTCGAACAGCCGCACCCTCGTGTGCTTCTCCCGCGACCTGTACCAGCGGTCGAACGCGGCGACGAGCCAGTCGCCGTAAGGCGTGGAGGTATCCGGCGGCCGTCCGGGTGGAGGCGCGTCCCAGTTTCCGTGCGGCAAGAGGAAGTCGATGGCGGGCGGCTCGAAACCGAGCATCGCCTCGTACGTCCGCACCGGGTCGTTCCGCAGCTCGACCGTGCACAGCAGGCCGCTGAACAGCCGCCGGTAGCGCTCGTCGCAGAGCCGCTCAAGGCCCGCCTGCACGGACTGGAAGCTGCCGTGCCCGTTGCTCGCCCGGCGATGCCGGTCGTGGCCCTCTTCGTCGCCGTCCAGGCTGACGCCCACCCGCACGCCGTGCTCAAGAAAGAGGTCGAGGAACGGCCGGTCGAGCAGGACGCCGTTGGTCTGGACGTGGAAGCGGACCTCGACATCCGGCGCGCACGCGTCCCGCACCTTCTCGATCGTGTAGCGCAGGTGGTCGAGGCCGGCGAGCAGGGGTTCGCCCCCGTGCAGGGTCACGTCCACCTGGTCCAGGAGCTTGGCGCGTGCGTGCTCGGCGATGCGTTCCGCCACCCGGTCCACGGTCGGCCTGGCCATCCTGCGCGGCTGGCGCCGCCAGCCCTGGTCGGCCATCTCGTACATGTAGCAGTAGTCGCACGACAGGTTGCAGCGGCTGTGCACCTTGAGGACGAACTCGCGGAAGGGCGTCGGCCGCCATCCCCGTCCCAGCAGGGACGCGACGTCGAGCGTCTCCGGCCATTCGTGCGGGCCGTCTCGCCGTGCGTCAGCCACGCTGGTCGCTCCCCGGGCCGAGAACCGCACCGGTTCTGATGCCACTGGTGCACTTTGCCCTGATATGTACACCCCCCAAGATCGCTAAACGTCCCGCACGGAAGCATGGCGGCTTTCGGCAAGTCTTCAGTTAGGGCGGGCACCGTGGGCCCATGACCGCACGCCTCCTCGTGGTCGAGGACGAGCCCGACATCCTCGAACTGCTGTCGGTGAGCCTGGGCCACAGCGGGTTCGCCGTGCTGACGGCCACGTCCGGGACCGCCGCCGTCCAGGCCGCGCAGCGCCACCGCCCGGACCTCATCGTGCTCGACGTGATGCTCCCCGACCTGGACGGCTTCGACGTCGTCCGGCGGCTCCGGTCGGGCGGCGACCGGACGCCGGTGCTGTACCTCACCGCCCGGGACGCGGTGCAGGACCGGGTCCGCGGCCTGCGCCTGGGCGGGGACGACTACGTCACCAAGCCGTTCAGCCTGGAGGAGGTCGTGGCCCGCATCGAGGCGGTACTGCGCCGCTTCCGGGACGGCCGCGCCGAGCGGCCCGCCCGGCTGGTGTTCGCCGACATCGAGCTCGACGAGGACGCGCACGAGGTGTGGCGTGCCGGGGAACCCATCCCGCTGTCGCCGGCCGAGTTCAAGCCCCCCGGCGTGGACCGCGCCGCGCTCGTCGGCTGGCCGGTGGCGCAGCGGCTCCTCGGCTTCGACGGGCACCCGACCACGATCTACGAGCGGTCCGCGGGCGACACCGTCGAGGACGTCCGCGCGGTGCTGGCCCGGACCGCCGACCCGCGCAACCCCGAGCAGGTCACGGTGAGCCGGCCGTCCGACGGGCTGGCGGCCAGGGCCTTCACCGACCTGCTGCTTGGGGTCGGCGCGATCGCGCTGCTGGTGGGCGGTGTCGGCGTCGCCAACACGATGGTGATCTCGGTGCTGGAGCGGCGCGGCGAGATCGGTCTGCGGCGCTCGCTGGGCGTCACCCGGGGGCAGATCCGGCTGCAGTTCCTGACCGAGTCGCTCCTGCTGTCCGGCCTGGGAGGGCTGGCCGGAGCCGCCGCGGGCGCCGTGGTGACGACCGCGTACGCGACCGCCCGGGACCTGCCGCCGGTGATCCCGCCCTGGGCACTGGCCGGCGGTCTCGCCGCCACCCTCCTCATCGGCGCGCTCGCCGGCCTCTACCCGGCCCTGCGCGCCGCCCGCCTTTCCCCGACCGTCGCACTGACCACGGGATGAGGCCCCTCGATTCGGGGGCCGTCACCGAACCGGCCGGCGGCGGTCACGACCGGACTCGGGCGAGCCGGTAGTCGGCGCCCTCCCGCCACAGCAACCAGCCGCCCGCCGCCCGCACCTCCCCGTGGAGCCTGACCTCACGGCCGGTCCGGACGTCGAGGACCACCGACTCCGCCACGTCCTCGTCCTGATGCGCGGCCGTGTAGGCGACGACCCGGTCACCGGCGGTGAGGCGGCCCGCATAGGCGGGGTCCGCCGCGTGCGGCAGCGCCCGGACGGCCTGGCGCGAGGTGCCGGTGCCCCTGTCGAGCACCCTGAGGGCGCCGCCGTCCGCCCAGGCGATCAGGCGCGGACTCGCAGCGAGGACCGGGTCCGCCGATGCCGCCAGCCGGACGAGGTCACGGGCGGCGCCGTCCCGCACATCGACCTGTCGGAGGCCGGCTCCCGTCCGGACGATCGCGTAAGGGAAGGAGAAGCCCTCCAACGTTCCGCCGACCGGATAGGTCCTTGTCTCGCCACCACAGGCGGTCGCCACCCGCAGAGCGTCGGCGTTGCGGCCCCAGACGAATGCCGGGCCGTCGGCGAAGAACCGGTCTCGTCCGCCCCAGGCCGCGTCGAGGGTCCGGGACGGCCCCGCACCGGCGGGTCCCCGGCAGGCGAGCCGCTCACCGTCGGGCCACAGGTAACCGGCGTCTCCGGCCGCCATCGCCCACAGATAGGCGCGTGTACCGGGCGCGGTCTCGGTGACGAGTGCGGGACGGCCGCCAGCGGGGCCCGCGCGCCAGATTCCGGTGGACCGTGCGTCATTCCCGTCCGCGCCCGCCTGGGGAGCGCCGAGAACGGTGCCGTCCTTGTTCACGGCCATCGCCTCGAACGGCGATCGGCCCGGCAGGTCTCGCGGAATCCGCACGATCGTGCCGCGCTCGACCACGGCGCCCAGATCGGTCGCCGTCACGGTCGCCGGGTCATCGGCGGGGGACCGCTCCGGGGCGGCCTGCATGACCGCAACCGGACCGAGCCCCGCGACCGCGGCGACCACCACGCCTCCGGCCGCCACCCTCCGGTGGCGGGCCGCCGCCGCGCTCCGCATGATCCGGCCCTGCAGCGACGCCGGCGGCTCCTCGTCCTTGAACGGCGCGGTCAGCAGATCCCCGAGCCTCCGCTCGAACTCATCCATGTGGTTCCTCCTGCGTGTCGGCCGCGGCCCGCAGTTTGGCGAGCGCGCGGCACGCCTGGCTCCGCACCGTGCTCGCGCTGCATCCGAGCACGTCGGCGATCTGCTCGTCGCTGAACCCGTCGACGTAGCGCAGCATGAGCACGGCCCGCATCCCCCTCGGCAGCCCCGCCAGCGCCGCCTGCGTCGCGGCCAGCGCGGTCACACCGTCGAGACGCTGGTCATCGGCGGCCCGGTCGGGCGGGTCGGCCATCAACCGCTCCCGGTCGCGCCGCCGCTTGTTGAGCATGAGCCGCACCATGGCCATGCGGACGTAGCCCTCCGGGTCGTCCTTGCGCCGCACCCGCCGCCACCCGGCGCCCGTCCTGGCCAGGGCCTCCTGGACGAGGTCCTCGGCGTCGTGCCGGTTACCCGTGAGCGCGCAGGCGTATCGGTAGAGCGCGGGCAGCCGGCTCGACACGAAATCGTCGAACCGGGCCAGCTCGTCGTCCGGCACGATGCACCTCCTCACACCCAAGGACACGCGACCCGGCCCCGGCGCTGCACGCGACGGTGGCCGAGCCCAGGCATGTTCTCTCGCTCAGAACCGGCGCGCCCACCGGCTTGCGCATCCTTTGCGCTCGCGCCTCTCCGGCTGACGAGCCGCCGCGGTCGTCGGGTGCCGGGTCAGGTGCGGCGGATCAGCTTCGTGTAGCCCGCCACGAACAGCGTGGCGAACGCCCATCCCAGGAACTGCGGCACCCATCCGGCCGCCACGATCCACTGTTCCCGGTCGGAGGACGCGACGAGGTTGCACCGTGTCCGCCGCGTCGTGCTGAGGACCGGGATGGCCAGCTCGATCCCCAGCCCCACCTGGTCGACGAACTGGCAGTGCTGCACCTCCGACCTGGCGGCCGGGGCGGTGCCGGGCCGTGCGGGCACCTGGACGGCGCCGGTCGTCTGCGCCGCCACCACGGTCAGGACCACGGTCGCGGCGACGGTCAGGGCCAGGCCGGCCAGGGCGCGCCAGGTCTGGTAGCCGTAGCCGAGCACGATGCGCAGGACGTGCAGGCGCAGCCGTTCGGCGCGCGACAGCCTGCGCCCGCCGGCCAGCAGGTCGTCCTGCTGGGCGATGAGCACACGGCGGGCGTCCTCGTCCCACCCGGCGGCGGTGTAGACGTCGGCGAGCTGCCGGTAGGGCTGCGCCGCGTAGATGGCCCGTTCGCGCAGGAAGGCGATCCATTCGGCGCACGTCATGCCGTGCGGGACCATCCGGTAGGTGAGCCCGTCGAGGGCGACGAGGTCGCGTCCGGACGTCCCGGCCAGGTCGGGCCGCATGCTGAGCGTGCGGCCGAGCGTCACCATGCGGAGGTCGACGGCGGGCGCCCCCGCCCCGCCGGTCACGGTGGCGCCGTCGCAGACCAGGCTCCCGCCGATCTCGGCGCCGGTGAGCCACACGACACCGTCGGGATGGGCGCCGGTGGCCGTCATGCGGACGAGGAAGACGTCCGTCTCGGCCCGGACGCCCTCGGCGGCGAGCGCGCACATCCCCTCCCCGGCCAGGTCGGCGTCCTCCAGGCTGAGCTGGCCGCGGACGGTGGCGCCCCGCAGCACGACCACGGCGGCCTCGGCGGTGCCCGCGCGGCGGCCGTCCCCGCGGCCCCGCGCCCGCAGCTCGCGCAGCAGCAGGTTCCCGCCGACGTCGGCGCGCTCGGCCAGCAGCGCCGCGCCGCCGGCGCCGGTGATCTCGGCGCCGACGAGGTCGAGGTTGCCCTCGACGGTCGCGCCGACCAGCCGCACCGCCCCGGCGCCGCCCGCCGCGCGGAAGCCCGCGCGCAGCAGCACGTCCCCGTCGGAGCGCAGGTCATCGGCCAGCAGCGCGACCCGCGTGCCGGCATCGATCACGGCGCCGGTGAAATTGGTCTGCCCGCCGATGCGGGTTCCGTGCAATTCCACCGGCCCGGCGCAGGAGATCAGGCGGGCGTCCAGGCCATTGTCGATGCGCGCGTCGTTGGCCTCTAATCCGGCGAGCTTGGAGCGCGTCAATACGAGCCTGGGGAGCCGCGCATGACTGATCTTGATCGGCTGCTCGGCCGTGCAGGACTCCAGGAAGAGGCCGACCGGCAGTTCCGCCCCTCGGAGGTCCAGGGTGCCTGCCAGCCGGACGCCGCTGAGGATCACTCCCGGCTGCGGAGGAGGCTCCAGGTAGTTGCGCCCCAGCAGCAGATCGCGCAGGAAGTCCGCCTTCACGACATCGCCCGCGCCGCCGCTCTCATTCCGAAATGCCCCATTAGGTCGGAAAACAGTTGGGTGTCCGGACTCAATGTGCTGGAGAAGGGCGAGTTCGGCCGGAAGTAAAGGCATTGGCATGGACGTATCTTAGAGTGCCGGATGCCATATTCGTCCCAGCATGGCTAAGGTACTCTGAACCAATGATCGGCCCCCGGAAATGATCAACCGTGATGCTCGAATACCGCCATGATTGGCCGGAACCCGCCGCGCGGCCCGGCCACTTCGTGCATCTGCCCGCGCAGATGGCCGAGGTGATCCGGAGCCTGTCCGACGAGCGCGGCACGCTGGCCGCCCTCGGGCGCGCGGCCCAGGCCACCAGGGTGCCGGTGAGCGCGCAGTCGCCCGCCTACTTCGGCACGTGGCACACCGCGGTGAGCCTGAACGGGCGCTACCTGTCGGCGCGCGGGAGCGCTGGCGCGGTGCTGGCCGCGATCGACCGCAACCTGTGGCACGCCGTCGCCCGGCTGGCCCGGGTCTCGGAGAACTACCGCCTGGCCGAGGCGGAGACGCTGGAGACGGTCCGCAGAATCCTCGCTTCGTTCTCCGACACCGAGGTATGGCGGCGCGAGCTGTCGTCCACCGGCTCGGTGTGGCCGCGGCTCGGCGCCTCCCCGCCGCCCGGCCCGGCGCCGTACCGGCCGGTGCCGGGCCCGCGCGTGGACGTTCCTCCGGCGGGACGACCTGTCCTGACGCAGCTGACGCTGCCCCGCGACCGTCCCATGCCCGAATCCGCCGACCGGTACATGCCCCAGCTGATCGCGATGTGGTTGCGCCCGCTCAAGGAGGTCCGGGCCTGGGAGGCCCATCACGCCACCTCCCGGGAGCTCTACACCGCCACCAGGACCTTGCACACCCTGGGCGACACGCTGTTCGCCCAGGCCCACCGGCTCGCGGACGCCTGGAGCGACCGGGCCTCCCTGCACGCCCAGGGCAAGCTGCGCCGCATCCACGCGACCACCACCGGCCTCGCGGTGTTCACCGGCGCCCTGGAGGTCGTCGAGCGGCACACGGCCGAGGCGCTGGAGCAGGTGCTCGGCGACCTGCCCTCCGGGCGGGCGCTCGTCCCCAACCGCGACCGCGACGACCGCCTCGCCCGTGCCTTCGACGACCTGACGGCCTGGTACCGCGACGTCGCCGACGGATATCCCGCCCACCTCGCCGTCGACCTGCCCTTCGGCGGGATCGACCCGCCGGAGGGGCCGCCCCGTCCGGGCGTCCAGGTCCCGCCGGTGCCGCCGGTGCCGCCGGTGCCGCCGGTACCGCAGCCCGCCGCGCCCCGCGCCGAGGAGACGTCCGAGGTCGCGCCCCCGGTGATCGGCGGCGGGCCGTACGACGGCCGGGCCGAGGTCTCGATCAACCGGTGGCTGCCCGAGCCCGGCCCGGCGGCGCCCCCGGTGATCGGCCTGGAGTAGCCGCGGCAACCGGGGATATCCCTTTGCCGTGACCGGCGTCCCGGGCATCCTGGACAGATGATCAGCAGAAGGGGCGGTCATCGCCCGGCTCGATGCAGGAGACGGCGCTGCGTCATGACGCGACGTCCGCGGCGGGGTTCGCCGAGCGGCTGCGGGCGGCCGGGCATCCGCTCGCGGACCTGCCGCTGCGCCCGGCCCCCGCGGAGCGCGAGCACGCCCTGACCGCGTACCCCTAGCCCCCGAAGCCCGCATGGCGCCTGCCCGGCGACGGCGCCCCGGAGGCGCCCGGACCTCCCGGCCTCGACATCGCGGCGGAGGCGGGCGGCTGGCCCGAGGCGCCGCGGGCGTGCACCGCCTTCCGCGACTGGACGGCCGACGCGGAGGACATCGAGGCCCGCCTGTTCCGGCTCGGACGCCCCATCACCGCCGGCGAGTTCGGCTCGTCGCTGCTCGGCGCCCTCCCGGCGGCGAGCATCGGCCCGACCGTGACCGGCGTGCGCAGGGTGACCACCGCGGCCGTCCTGCGCAGGCTCTTCGGCGCGGCGGCCGGCGGCGGCGCGTACGGGCCGGGCATGCACGGCGCGTACGCGCGCCGCGCGTCCTGGGAGTCGCTCGCCGCGCTGTCCGAAGTCCAGGAGCTCGACGTCGCGGCCATCGAAGAGGCCGCCGACCGGTGCGTCTGGCTCTTCTACACCTCGGACTGGCATATGCGGATCATCCCGGCGCTGGACGTGGGCATTGCCGCCCTCCGCCCAGACCGCCGGACCGTGGCCGTACTGGCCGCCACGGACGCCGACTGATCGTCAGCCGGTCGCCGACTGCGGCCTGTGCTCACGCATCGCCGCGTGCCGGGTGTCCAGAGCGGCGTCGTCGGTCAGGAACCCGCCGGACTGGTGGCGCCAGAGACGGGCATAGGGCCCCTCGGCCTGGAGGAGTTCCCGGTGGGAGCCGTCTTCGAGGATGCGGCCACGGTCGAGGACGATGAGACGGTCCATGCGGACGACCGTGCTCAGGCGGTGCGCGACGACCAGCGCGGTGCGGTCGCGCATGAGGTGCCACAGCGCCTCCTGGACGAGAAGCTCGCTTTCGGAGTCCAAGGCGCTGGTCGCCTCGTCCAGGAGCAGGATCGGGGCGTCCCGGAGGATCGCGCGGGCGAGGGCGACGCGCTGCCGCTGACCGCCCGACAGCTTGACGCCGCGCTCGCCGACCAGCGTGTCGAACCCGTCCGGAAGGCCCTCGACGAACTCGGTGACATGCGCCGCCCGCGCGGCCTGGAGGATCTCGGCCTCGGTGGCGCCCGGCCGGGCGAAGCCGATGTTGTCGCGCACCGACCGGTGGAACATCGCGGGTTCCTGCGGGACGTAGGCGACCAGGCCGCGCAGGTCGCTCTGCCGCAGCCGCGCGATGTCCTGGCCGCCGATGAGGATCCGGCCGCCGTCGACGTCCATGAGACGCAGCAGCAACCGGGTGAGGGTGGTCTTGCCGCCGCCGGACCGGCCCACCAGGCCGATCTTGGCGCCGCTCGGGATCTCCAAGTCCAGCCCCTCGAACAGGGGCGGGCCGCCGCCGTGCGCGAAACGCACCCGCTCGAAGCGGACCGCGGCGTCTGCCGGGCGCAGCGGCTGCGGGTCGGGCGGGTCCACGACCGTCGGCGGCTCCAGGAGCAGCTCGGTGAACTGCGCGCTCTCGGTGAGCGTGCTCTCCAACCGCCGGTAGATCTGGTTGAACTCGAACATGATCCGGGTCGCGTGGGTGTAGTAGGAGAACGTCACCACGATGGCCTCCACGCCGAGCCCGCCGCGAAGCGCCACCGCGACGAGCAGCCCCAGGGCGCTGGTGAGGATCGACATCGGAGCGACGATCGTGTCGACCCGCATGTTGGCGTAATCCCAGGAGCGCAGCGCCAGGCGGTGCTGCTCGGCGATCCGGTCCCGGAACTCGGCGGCCTCCCGCCTCTCGGCGGCGAACGCGCGGACCGACTCCATGTTGGTCATCACGTCGGCGACGTGGCCCGACACCCGCACCTTGGCTGCCTCGCGCTCGTCCACCAGATGCTGCCGGCGGCGGATGAGCGGCGCCACGATGAAGCCGGTGAGGACGATCAGCCCCACGAGGACGACGACCAGGAGCGGGTGGTACCGCCACAGGATCACCGAGGCGAAGGACAGCGGGATCAGGTTGGCCACGACCGAGAAGGTGAGCGTGTCGCCGAAGTTCTCGAAGCCGCCGGAGAAGCTCAGTACCCGTTTGGTCAGCGCACCGGCGAAATTGTTGTGGAAGAACGCGGCGTCCTTGGCGAGCAACGCGTCCATGCCGTCGATGCCGAGCGATTCGATGCCTCGCCCGTTCACCCGGTTGAGGAAATGCAACCCCACGCGCCACAGGGCCTCACCCGCCAGCCCCAGCCCGGCGAAGCCGAGAACATAGGGTAAGAGCGCGTCGAAGTCGCTTTCACCGCCGTCGGCCAGATGCCCCACCAGCGCGGCGACGGCCAGCGGTGTCAGGTAGAAGAGGCAGATGTTCCCGAACGCCGGCAGCGTCAACCCGGGAAGCGAGAACCGCCACTCGCGGCGCAGCACGGTGCAGTAATAGCGCAGGGCCAGCAGAACCGCTCGCTGCCGGGGTGACCGGCCTTTCTTGGAGCCACCTCGTACTCCGAGCACAGGCACCCGGCCACCCACCCTCCATGCCGCCGCGCTCCTATGCTGCCTCAGACCGTCCGGCCGAAGCGAACGCTTTTTTGCGCGCACGGCAAGGGCGGCGCGCATTCTTTGCAATGAAGGGCTGATTCCTGCGCGCGTTGATGACCTCTCCGATCGATACCCCGGCATGGTGAGGTTGTTGTTGCGGCGACGCCATTCATGTGGGTGCGCTCCGTCAGCGCGAGCCGCCCGGCTCGGCATTCACCTGTTCGGTGTCCGGTGTGCCGCTGGACGGCGCCTTCTCATGTTCGAGGACCAGCAGGGCTATGTCGTCGTGGTCCTGACCGCCGGGGTGCGTTCTCAATTCCTCGAGCAACCGATCGAGGAGCTCGCCGGAATCGGCGGCCAGCAGGTCCGCGACCCGCTGCTCGAAGGGGTAGGCGAGCCCGTGCTCGTCGCACGTCTCGATCGCGCCGTCGGTGTAGAGGACGAGCCTGTCGCCCGGGCGGAACGGGACCGTCGCCGGTGGGCACCAGTCGTCCGCGAGCCCGAGCAGGCCGAGCGGCAGCACCGTGTTGGAGTCGTCGAGCGGCTGCGGCTTCCCGGCGCCCAGGAGCAGGGGGCATGGATGGCCGTAGCTGAACAGCTCGGCCGTCTCGGTGTCGGCGTGGATCTCGACGAGGACCGCGGTCACGAACTTCTCGGAGAACTCTCCCACCCGGGTGGCGACGAAGGAGTCGAGCCGTCGCCCGATTCCTTCGAGCCGGGGCTCATGCGGGGCCAGCGCGCGGAACGCGCCGAGCACGTCGGAGGCCATCTGCACCGCCGCGAGCCCGTGCCCGGACACGTCGCCGATGATGGCGCGCACACCGAACGGCGTCGACACCACCTCGTAGAGGTCGCCGCCGACCCGGGCCCCGGACTCCGCCGCGCTGTACCGCGCGTGCACCCGTAACGGACCGCAGCGCTCGGGCACCGGGCGCAGCAGCGCGTCCTGGACGACGTCGCTGATCTGGCGCAGGCCGGACAGCTCGCTCCGCATCCGGACGTAGTGGCGGACGGCCAGCACGCCCACGGCTAGGAGGACGACCGCGACGGCCGTGACGCCCGCGAGCAGGCCCCGCAGCGGGGTGAGCGGTATGGCCGCCGAACCGGCCATGACCACTGCGGCAGCCGCGACCGATCTGGCCCTGCAGCTGAAGCGTGGCATGTGCGGCCTCGTCTTCGCGGAAACGGACGGACCCTCGACGATAGCCGCTAGTAGCGATGCATATGCGAAAAGTGAACTATCGGGCGCGTCCGCCGATGTAGGATCCCCGTCCTGCACCGAGAGTCACGGAGAGATCATGAAGAGTGACATTGGTGGGTGCCCGGGAAACCTCCCGCCGGTGCCGCCCGGTTTCGTCGGCCGAGCCACGGAACTCGCCGAGATCGGTGACCGGCTGCGCACGAACCGCCTGGTGACCGTGACCGGAGTGGGCGGTGTCGGCAAGACCCGCACGGTCCTTCAGGCCGGTGACGCGCTGCGCGCACGCTTTCCCGACGGCGTCTGGCTGGTCCGGCTGTCCCCGGTACGGGACGGCGCGCTGCTGCCCCACGCCGTGGGCATGGAACTGCGACTGCAGGACCAGACCACCCGGCCGATGATCGACGTGCTCGCCGACCATCTGGCCGACCGGCGCTGCCTGCTGATCCTCGACACCTGCGAGCATCTGGTCGACTCCTGCGCCCTGCTGGTGACGGCCCTGCTGCAGGGCACCGAGCACCTGCGCATCGTCGCCGTCAGCCGGCAGAGCCTGCGGGTCAGGGGAGAGTCGCTGATCACGATCGCGCCGTTCCCGACAGCGGCGGACGAGCCGTGCCGGGACGCCGCCGACCTGTTCACCCAGCGGGCCTCCGCGGCCGTACCCGGATTCGCGGTGACCGCCGCGGGCCGCCGCACGATCGCCCGGATCTGCCACCGGCTCGACGGCCTTCCCCTGGCACTGGAACTGGCCGCCGCGCTCGTCCGCGAGCACACCATCGACGATATCGCGGCCCGTCTTGAGGCCCGGTTCGACGCCCTCGCCCGGACGACGTCCGATGCCCCCACCCGCCATGACACCCTCAAGGCCGCCATCGGCTGGAGCCACGAACTGTGCGCGCCCGCCGAACGGCTGCTGTGGGCACGCGCCTCGGTCTTCGCCGGCTCGTTCACCGCGGACGCCGCCCGGGCCGTCTGCGTCGGAGGACCCCTCAGCTCCATCGACCTGCCGAGCGTCCTGGACGCGCTGGTCGACAAATCCATCCTCCTCAAGGACGGCTCCCGCTACCGCTTCCTCGACACCATCCGCGAGTACGGGACCACCTGGCTCGCGCACCTCGGCGAAGACCACGCCATCCGCCGCCGGCATCGTGACCGCTACCTCTCCCAGGCCCGGCAGGCGTACCCCCACTGGACATGGGCCGAGCAGGTCACCTGGTGCCGGCGGATCACCGACGACATCGCCGAGGTCCGGCTCGCCCTCGAAACCTGCCTGGCCGAGCCCGGCTCCGCCGCGACGGAGATGGCCGGCGCCCTGTGGTTCCTCTGGTTCTCCTGCGGCCATCTGCGCGAAGGCCGCGAGTACCTGGAGCGGGCTCTCGCCCACGACACGGAACCGGGCCCGCTGCGCGTCCGGGCCGCCTGGGCGTACGGCTGCGTCCTGCTCGCCCAAGGCGACTTCCCCAGCCTCCAGCTCTGCATCGACATCTGCCGCGCGTCCCGCCACCTCACCACGGAGGCCGCCGTCGCCGCCGACTACCTCGACGGCGCCCGCCACGCCCTCCAGGGCGACCACGAGCGGGGCATCGGCATGCTCTCGGCCATCGACGCCCGGCCCGAACGGGGCGGCATCCACGAGGTCACGTGGATCCAGGTACAGGCCGTCCTCTCGCTCACCCTGGTCATCACGGGCTCGTTCGCCGAGGCCGCCGCCATGGCCCAGGAGATCCGCGACGAAGGCGGCCGCCGCGATGAGGCCAAGTTCCTCTCCTGGGGCCACTACGTCCAGGCCCTCGCCGACCTCAACACCGGCCGGCTCGACTCCGCCGAGCTCCACGCCCGCGCCGCCTTCGAGAACGTCCGCCGGCTCGGCGACAGCTGGGGCATGGCCCTCGCCCTGGACGCCTTGGCCATGGCCACCGCCGCCCTGGGCCGGCTCGAAGCGGCCGCGCACCTCCTCGGCGCCGGAGAGTGCCTGTGGCAACTCACCTACGGCCGCTCCCAACTGGGCTCACCCCAGCTCATGAACGCCCGCAGCGCCTGCGAGCAGCAGATCCGCACCGCCCTGGGAGACACCGCGACCGACACCGCCTTCCACGCGGGCCTCACCACCGGAGTCACCTGAGCACAACCCACTCGATCGACGCTTCCGGTACACCGCGGCACTCGGCCTGCTGATCGGCTGAGACGGGGGAGCCCCGGGGCCGGGACACCGTCGAGGCCCGGCCCCGGCTGAGTGTCGGGGCCGGGCCGAATCGTCCGGTGTCACCCGGGATACGTCGGTGGCCGTGTGGTCGCCTCTCGACCGGTCAGGCGGCCGGGTTGTCCCGAGGGCGGGGTGCCGCGGATTCGGTGAGTGGCCGCCCGTGCGTTTCCGGGGCCATGACCAGGGAGCACACCGCGCCCACGGCGCTGATGACACCCACGATGATCATCGTGCCGGAGATTCCGGTGTGGTCCAGGAGGAGGGGGACGGCGAAGGTTCCGAGGATGGTGCCGACCCGGCTGATCGACAGGCCGATGCTGAAGGCCGTGGCGCGGATCTCGGTGGGGAAGATCTCGTTCGGGTAGATCCATTGCAGGATCGTCGGGCCGCCGATCGCCATGGCGTACACCGCGAACAGCACCACCACGACGATCGCCGTGGCATCGGCGAAGGCGCCGAGTGCGAGCAGGGCGGCACTCGCGATCATGAAGGGCCAGATCAGCAGTGTTCTTCTGGGCAGCCGGTCGGAGACCACGGTGGCGAAGATGGTTCCGACGAGGAAGAACACCCCGACCAGCACGGAACCGACGTCCACCGCGCCCTGCCCGCTGAGGTCGAATGCCTCCAGCAGCTTGGGGGCGAACGCGTAGATCGCGTAGACGGGGGTTATCGAGCACGCCCAGAAGGTTCCGACGAAGATCGTTCTCTTGAAGTAGGGCGACCGGAAGATCAGCTTGAGGCTGGTCGGGGTGGACTCCTCGCCGATGCCGTCAAGGGTTGCGTGCGGTCCGTAGACCTTCTGTACGACGCTGAGCGCCTCGTCCGTCCTGCCCTTGCTGATGAGCCAGCGTGGTGATTCGGGTGTGCCGATGCGCAGTATGGCCAGCAGGGCGCCGATCACGGCGGGGGACAGCAGGATCCATCGCCACGCCTCCGTTCCGAGTTGCAGCAGCGCCGCGCCGACGAGATAGGCGGCGGCGTTGCCGGCCGTCCACATGATCGTTTGCAGGCCGATCAGCTTCGCTCTGGCCTTGCGGGGGGCGAACTCGGCCAGCAGCGACGAGGCGATGGGGTAGTCGGCGCCGATCGCGATGCCGAGCAGCACGCGCAGGACCAGCAGTTGCACGGGACCGGTGACGAAGAACTGCGCGACGCACAGCAGTGTGATCGCGGCGATGTCGGCCACGTACATGATGCGTCGTCCGAGCAGGTCGGTCAGGTAGCCCACCCCGATGACGGCCGGGACGCCGAGCAGGGGGGCCACGGCCAGGATCCCCTGCCATGTTCCGCTGAGCTGCCACTGGTCGGCGATCTGCGGAAGCGCGAAGCCGATGACGCCGAGTGCGAAGCCGTCCAGGAACGGTCCACCCGAGCAGAACATCGTGAGCTTGCGGTGGAACGCGGTCAGCGGGGCGTCGTCGATGACGTTCGAAGCCGGCCCCGCCGCGGTGGCCGGCGAGGTGAGGGGGTCGGGAGTGGTCATGGTTCCTCCCATCGGTGGTTCCGGCAGGCGAGCGCCGCCGAAGTCAGGAGGACCTTAGATTGCTCAACAATCTGACGTCAATAGTCGGGGTCGAAACAGCATCTAGCTCGGGAACTTCGAGATAGTACGAGCTTGGGCCTAACGCCCTCCGCTTGATTGTTGAGCAATCTGTGGACTAGTCTTCCCGGCATGTCACTCGATACCGCCGAGACGGAGGCGCCCAGCGCCGCCGAACGGATCGCCGGCCTGCTGCGCGACAGGATCCTGGAAGGCGAGCTGCCGCCCGGCTCGCCCCTGCGGGAGGTATCACTCGCGACCGACCTGCAGGTCTCCCGCAACACCCTGCGGGAGGGCCTGCGCCAGCTGTCGTTGGAGGGGCTCGTGGCGCTGGTCCCGAACCGGGGGGCGGCGGTCAGGCGGCTCACGGCGGCGGACGTGCGTGACATCTACCGGGCGCGAAGGGCCCTGGAGGTCCAGGCGGCCACAGCCAGCGCTCTGGTGGAGGACGAGCAGTTCGCCGACATGGAGGCGGCGGTCATCGCCGGGGAGCGGGCCGAACGGGAGCGCGCCTGGGCGGCCGCGAGCACCGCGAGCCTGCGCTTTCACCAGGCGCTGATCGCCCTGCTGGGCAGCCGCCGGCTCGACGACTTCTTTCACTCCCTCCTCGCCCAGCTCCGCCTGGCCTGGGGCGAGACGCAGGACGAGGAACTCTTCCAGCGCTCGTGGGCCGTCCGCGATCGCGAGCTCCTCGACCTGCTGCGCACGGGCCACCGGACGCAGGGAGTCGGCGCGTTGCTGGTCTACCTCGACGACTCCGAAAGCCAGACGCTCGACACGCTCCGGCGTGCGCGCACGGCCTGACCGTCCCCGACCTCGAGACGGCCCGTCCCCGGCCGTCCCGCACTCCACGATCGAGAGGTATCCGATGAGCCACCCTCCCGCCGCCTACCAGCCGAAGGCCGGCAGCATCCTGGACGTCGACACGGCCTTCTACGACCGCCTGGCCGAACGGACGGACGAGCGCAAGCCGGTGGAAGAGTTCGTCATCCCGATCCGTTCCGGACGCGCGTGGGAGGTCCCGGCCGGTCACCTGTGCCGTGTGATCACTCCCGAGGGCCCGCAGGTCGGCGACTTCAACGTGTGGAACCGCCACAACCCGCGGGAGCGGCTGTGGGCGGCGCGAACCCGCCAGCTGCAGAGCGCCCACGTGACGAGGTACGACCGGCTGTGGTCCACGCTTCCCTACCTGCGCCCGCTGCTGACGATCACTAACGACACGCTGGAGTCCTACGGAGTCGACGACGACGGCGGGCGGGTGCACGACCTGCTCGGCTCACGCTGCGACCCGTATGTGAACCGCATCCTCAGCGACGAGGACTTCGACTTCCACTGCCATTCGAACCTCGTCCGTGCCGTGCTCCCCTACGGGCTGACCGAGTTCGACGTCCACGACGTGCTCAACATCTTCCAGTGCACCGGCCTCAACGATGAGGACCGGTACTTCATGAAGGCCTCGCCCGCGAAGCCCGGGGACTTCTTCGAGTTCTTCGCCGAGCAGGACCTGCTGTGCGCGCTGTCCACCTGCCCGGCGGGCGACCTGTCGATCCCGCTGTGGGGCCCGGACGCCCGCGATCCGCTGGAGGTCTGCAGGCCGCTCGCGGTCGAGGTGTACCGGCCGGACGCCGGGCTGCTCGAAGGATGGAGCCCGCCGCCGGTCGCGTCCTACGCCGGGTTGCACGGCATCGACCTGCCCGCCTGGCCGACCGAGGGCGCGGAGTAGCCGATGCCGGGTACGACACCACGGTCCATCGATCTGAACGCCGATCTGGGGGAGGGGTACGGCCGCTACACCCTCGAAGGGGACGTCGACGTCATCCCCCACATCACCTCCGCGAACATCGCCTGCGGATTCCACGCCGGTGACCCGCGCACCCTGGACGCGGCGGTGGCCATGGCCGCCGAGCACCGGGTGGGGGTCGGCGCGCATCCCGGCTTCCCCGACCGGGTGGGATTCGGGCGGCGCATGATGGCCCTGGGCCCCGAAGAGATCATCACCGACGTCGTGTACCAGATCGGGGCGGTGCAGGCGTTCTGCCATCGCCATGGAACCCGGCTGCGGCACGTCAAACCGCACGGGGCACTGGGCAACCTGGCCTGGAAGGACGATCGGGCGGCCGAGGCCGTGGCGGCCGCGGTGGAGTCCGTGGATCCACGGCTGATCGTCATGGCGTGGCACGGTTCCGCGCTCGAAAGGCAGGCTCGTCGCCGGGGGCTCACGGTGGCCAGGGAGGCGTTCCTGGACCGCGCCTACGCTCCCGACGGGACCCTCGTCCCCCGGTCCCGGCCGGGAGCGGTGCTGCGCGGCGAGGAGGCGATCCTGCGCCGTGTCCGGCGGTTGGCGCGCGACGGAACCGTCCAGGCCATCGACGGGACGGTACTGGACGTCGACCCCGACTCCCTTTGCCTGCACGGTGACACGGCCGGGGCGGTCGACCTGCTCGCCAAGGTCGGCGCCGCTCTACAGGCAGAAGGCGTGACCCTGCGAACGTTTCACGAAACAGGGGAGCACCCATGAGCGTGCCGCCTGCCTCGCTTGGCGATGCCCCGCCTGGCGAGACCCCGCCTGGCGATGCCCTCGAATTCCAGCGTCTGCCCGTGACACCGCGTCCGCCGTCACAACGGGACGCCGTCCTGGCCGCTCCCGTTTTCGGGCGGACGTTCACCGACCACATGGTGACGGCCCGTTACACCGAGGAGGCGGGCTGGCATGGCTTCACCGTCGGCCCCTTCCAGGACCTGCCGCTCTCTCCGGCGACATCGGCGCTGCATTACGGGCAGGCCGTTTTCGAGGGACTGAAGGCCTACCGGCAGCCCGACGGATCGGTGGCCCTGTTCCGGCCGGAACTGAACGCCGCCCGGTTCGCGGCCTCCGCCGCGCGCATCGCCATGCCACCGCTGCCGCGGGCCGCGTTCCTGGCAAGCCTCGGCGCCCTGCTGGAGGCCGACCACGCATGGGTGCCGGACGGTGCGGACAGAACCCTCTACCTGCGGCCGCTCATGATCGCCACCGACCGGGCGGTCGTCGCCGCCGCCTCCGGCACCTACCTCTTCGTTCTCTTCGCGAGCCCCGCGGGCGCGTACTTCGACGGCGGGATCCGGGCGCTGCGCGTCTGGGTCGAACGCGACCAGGTGCGGGCGGCGCGCGGAGGCACCGGCGCGGCCAAGTTCGCCGGCAACTACGGCGCCGGCCTGCTCGCCCAGAAACTCGCCCGCGAGCGCGGCTGCGACCAGGTGGTCTGGCTCGACCCCGAGCGGCGCCGGTTCGTCGAGGAGCTCGGGGCGATGAACCTCTTCCTCGTCGCCCGGGAGGAGGGCCGGGACGTCCTGCTCACGCCTCCGCTGAGCGACAGCCTGCTGGCCGGGGTGACCCGCGGCTCGGTCATCGACCTCGCCCGTGACGCCGGCATGACCGTCCGGGAGGCACCGATCGCGATCGAACGGTGGCGGGACGGGGCGCGTGACGGCGACATCCGCGAGGCGTTCGCCTGCGGGACTGCGGTCGCGGTCGCGCCCATCGGAAGCATCCGCGACGCGACCGGAGACACCGTCATCGGCGACGGCAGGCCCGGTCCCGTGACCCTCGCCATCAGACAGCGCCTGCTCGACCTCCAGTTCGGCCGTGCCGACGACCCCCGCGGCTGGCGCCATACCGTTTGGAAGGCAACATGACCACGTCCAAGGTTCCCGGAGCCGCCTCGATACACGAGGCGGGAGGAGGCATCGGGGCGCTGCCCGGCAGGCTCCGTCCCGTGACGCCCCGGATGCGGGTCCACGGTCCCGCCTATCCGGTGCGCTGCCCCGGAGGCGACAACCTGTGGCTCCACCGGGCGATCGCGGCCGCTCCACCCGGCTCGGTCATGGTCGCCGAGACCGGCGGCCTGACCGAGTTCGGCTACTGGGGCGAGATCATGACCCGCGCCGCACGGGCGAAGGGCCTGGCCGGCCTCGTCATCGACGGCGGCGTCCGGGACACCGCCGTACTGGCCTCGCTGGACTTCCCCGTCTTCAGCAGCGGCGCCCGCATCCGCGGGACGGGCAAGGACCCGGCACGCGGCGGGGCGCTCGCCGTGCCCGTCGTGCTCGGCGACGTCCTGGTCCGTCCAGGCGACCTGGTGGTGGGCGACGCCGACGGCGTCGTGATCGTCCCGGCGGACGCCGCCGTCGAGGCCGTCGAGGCCGCACGGCGCCGGGACCTCGACGAGGCCGCGATCATCGAGCGGCTCGAAGCCGGCGAGACCACCCTCGACATCTACGGGCTCCCGGCATGACCGACCACCAGGTCGGCAGGCTGTCCCGGCTGGACACCTGCCTGCTCAGCGATGCGCTCGCCGCCGAGGCGATCCCGGGCGCGCTGTCCGGCCTCGCCCCCGTCACCGCGGGCCGCTCCTTCGCCGGCCGCGCCATCACCGTCGATCTGGGCCCCGCAGGTCCCGCGACGGCGTCCGCCCGCCATCTCGGCACCGCCGCCCTGGACGCCGCCGTCCCCGGCACCGTCATCGTCGTGGCCCACCACGGGGTGACCACCGTGGCGGGCTGGGGCGGAATCCTCAGCCGGGGCGCGGTGCGGGCCGGGGTCGCCGGAATCGTGGTCGACGGCGCGGTACGCGATGTCGACGAGATCCGCGAACTGGGCCTCGCCGTGCACGCCGCCGCCGCCACGCCGCGGTCGGCTCGCGGAACGGTCGTGGAACGCGCCTGGAACTGCCGGATCGACGTCCAGGGCGTCACGGTGACCCCCGGCGACCTGGTCCGCGCAGACGGCTCCGGCGTTGTGATCGTCCCCGCGTCGATGGCCGGGAGGGTCCTCGGCACCGCCGAGAGGCTCGCCGAGAAGGAGGCCGCCATGGCGGCGGCCGTTCAGGACGGCGTCGCGATGAGCCAGGTCATGGGCGCCGCCTACGAGGGCGCCATCCAGGCGCGATCCCACACCGCCACGAAAGGACCCGACGACCGTGACAGCACCTGAGGCCGTGCGTTCCTATATAGCGGCGGGCAGCGAAGTGTTCTTCGCCGAGCTCGCGGAATGGCTTGCGATTCCCTCCATTTCCAGCGACCCGGACCACGCCGGCGACGTCCGGCGGTCGGCGGAGTGGCTCGCCTCCGCCCTGCGGCGGGCGGGCTTCCCGATCGTGGAGATATGGCCCACCGGCGGCCATCCGGCCGTGTACGCCGAGTGGCCCTCCGCCTTTCCGTCGGCCCAGACGGTTCTGATCTATGGGCACCATGACGTCCAACCGGTCGAGCCGGTGGAAGCGTGGGACACGCCGCCCTTCACACCGACGGTCGTCGGAGACCGCATGTACGCGCGGGGCGCCTCCGACGACAAGGGCCAGGTGCTCTTCCACGCGCTCGGGGTCCGCGCGCACCTGGCGGCGACCGGCCTGACGGCGCCCGCCGTCACCCTGAAGCTGCTCATCGAGGGCGAAGAGGAGGCCGGGTCGCCGCACTTCGAAGCACTGGTACGGCGGCACGCCGACCGGCTGGCGTGCGACGTGGTGGTCAACGCCGACTCCGCCATGTGGTCGGCCGACGTCCCGACCACCTGCACCGGTATGCGCGGCATGCTCGCCGCCCAGGTCACCTTCCGCGGGCCCGCCGACGACGTGCATTCCGGTTCCTTCGGCGGCGCGATCCCCAACCCGCTCACCGAACTGTGCCGGGCACTGGGCGGGCTGCACGACCACCGATCCCGGGTGACCCTCCCCGGCTTCTACGACCGCGTCGTCGAACTCACCGACACCGAACGCGACCTGTTCGCCAAGCTTCCCTTCGACGAACGGGAATGGCTGTCCACCGCCCGGTCCCGCGCGGGACACGGCGAAGAAGGCTTCACCACTCTCGAACGCGTGTGGGCCCGGCCGACCGCCGAGATCAACGGCATGTGGGGCGGCCACACCGGCCCCGGCATAAAGACGATCATCCCGCGGGAAGCCCACGCCAAGGTCTCCTTCCGCCTGGTCGCGAACCAGGAACCGGCCGAGGTGCGGGAGTCCTTCCGCCGCTGGCTGGGAGAACAGGCCCCGCCGGGCATCGCCGCCAAGGTGGAGTTCTTCGGGGAGGGGACCAAGCCCTGTCTCACTCCGCTCGACCACCCGGCCGTGGGAGCGGTGACCCGGTCTCTCGGGCGGGCCTTCGACCGCCAGGTGCTCTACACGCGCGAGGGCGGATCCGGCCCTTCCGCCACCCTGGCCGAGGTGCTGGACGCCGCCGTCGTCTTCCTGGTGGTCACCCTTCCCGATGACAACTACCACGGGCCGAACGAGAAGACCGAGATGCCGCTGCTCCTCAAGGGCGCCGAGGCGGCCGCCTATCTGTGGTCGGAACTGGGAAGCGAGAACTAGATGACCATCGACGAGCGCGAATGGCGCGATCTCGGCACCAGCACGGTCTCCGACGCGCTCGATCGTGCCGGGATCGCCGGGCAGATCCCCGCGATCGCGCCGCTCCGGCCGTCCTTCCGGCTCCTCGGCCCGGCCTTCACGGTCCGGTACGGGCCGGTCGGCCAGGACGCGGGCACGGTCGGCGATTACATCGACGAGGTACCGCCGGGCTCCGTCGTCGTACTCGACAACCAGGGACGCGCGGACGTCACCGTCTGGGGCGATCTGCTCACGCTGACCGCGCACCGCAGACGGCTCGGCGGCACGGTCGTCAACGGAACCTGCCGCGACACCGACATCGCCCTGGAGACGGACTATCCGATCTTCACTCGGCACCGGTGGATGCGCACGGGCAAGGACCGCGTCCAGGTCGAGGCGGTCCAGCAGCCCGTCAACTGCGGCGGAGTCCGCGTAGAGCCGGGCGACCTGCTCGTCGGGGACGCCGACGGAGTACTCGCCGTCCCCGCCTCCAGGGCCGAAGAGGTGCTGCGGCACGCCCTGGACATCACCCGAGCGGAGCAGGCCATCCGGGAACAGGTCGTGAAAGGCGCGACCCTGCGGGACGCCCGCGCCGCCGTCGGCTACCACCGCCTGCAGACACGGAGATGAACCACGACCCCGTGATCTGCGCCGCCCGCCCGGTCGGAGACCGCGCCGTACTCCTCGATCTGGACGGTCCAGAGTCCGTCCGGCGCATCCACGCCGACCTGACGCGTCACCCCGTGGAAGGCATCGCCGACGTGGTGCCCGGAGCCCGGACCCTGCTGCTGATCGCCGAACAGGGCCGAAGCCGAGCCCTGACCACCGCCGTGCAGCGCGCCCGGAAGCCGATGAGCACGGTCGCGACACAGCTGACGGAGAGAACCGTCAGGTTGCCGGTGCGCTACGACGGCGCCGATCTGGCAGAAGTCGCAGCACGGTGCGGCATGTCCATCGAAGAGGTGATCGCCAGGCACAGCCGCCGCACCTACACGACCGCGTTCCTCGGCCTCGTACCAGGATTCGCCTACCTCACCGGCCTCGACCCCGCGCTCCACCTTCCCCGACGAGACAGCCCGCGCACCCGCGTCCCGGCGGGCTCCCTGGCCATGGCGAGCGAATACACGGGCGTCTATCCGAGCTCATCACCGGGCGGCTGGCACCTGCTCGGCACCACCGACTCGGCACTGTGGGATGTGGAACGACGCCCCCCTGCACTACTCACCCCCGGCACCACCGTCCAATTCGACCCGATCCGATGAACCCGAGAACGGCACGCCGAGAACTGCTCATACACCAACCCGGCACACTGACACTGGTGCAGGACCTCGGCCGAACCGGCCACGCGTCGCTCGGCGTGCCACCCTCCGGAGCAGCCGATCCCCCCGCACTGAAGCTGGCCAACCGCCTGGTCGGTAACCCCGAGAACACCGCCGGCCTGGAGATCACCCTCGGCGGCCTCATCGCCGAGTTCACCGCCGGACACTGGCTGGCGCTCACCGGGGCCGAACTGCACGCGCGACTGGACGACACGCCCCTGGCGGCGAACGCCCCCCACTACGCTCGGCCAGGCCAGATGCTGCGACTCGAGCGCCCACTGGGCCGCGGCCTGCGCACGTACCTGGCGATCTCCGGCGGCATCGACATTCCTCCCGTACTGGGCAGCCGGTCAACAGACCTGATGTCCGGACTCGGCCCACCGCCCCTGCGAAGCGGCACGAAACTGCCGCTCGGACCATCGACCGCGGCCACGCTCAACGTGGATATCGCACCCGTCCCCGGGCCCGCACCGGCACCGACGCTGGATATCGTCCCAGGCCCCCGCGACGACTGGTTCACGCCAGGGGCCATGACCATGCTGACCAGCGCCGACTACGCGGTCACCAGCGAAGCCAACCGAATCGGCATCAGACTCCGCGGCCCCGCCCTGCCCCGGCGCATAACCACCGAGCTGCCCTCAGAACCCATGATGACCGGCGCGCTTCAGGTGCCGCCCACCGGCCTGCCGATCCTTTTCCTCAACGACCACCCCACAACAGGCGGCTACCCCGTCATCGCCGTCGTCACGACAGCGAGCCTCCCGGCTGCAGCCCAACTCGTCCCCGGCGACACCCTCCACTTCCGCCTGGCGCGACCCAAGATCGCCCCAAAGCCGGAAAGCCCACCAAAGGGAACCCGCCGCAAGTGACCCCGGCAACCCCTGCCAACGTCGGCGGCAAGCCGATGACACGCACAATCGAGTTCGCCACCCAACGCGCTAACCGACCGTTAGCCGTCGCCCCGGTGCTCCGCGCTACCAGCACGAGCCCAAGGCGTGAAGTTGAAGCGCCTAGCCACACGAACGACTTTCACGCCCTGACTCCGGTCGGGCAGCCCTCCAACTGGCCTGACGGCAGACGGAACCGCGGCACGGCCGTACCGGAACCGGTCCGCTCCTCGAACGGCCGGGCGGAACCGGCCGTCCACGGCCTCGACGCGATCGCGGTTCGCGGCCCGGCTGAGCGGGGGAACGGCGGAAGTCACCTTCGACAGTCACCACCCGCTGCCCTGCAATCCGGCCGACCTGCTGGTCACCGTGCTGTGGACCGTCCTGACACACCTGCTCCGCCCGGCCCTGGACCGCCACCACTCAGCGGGAGCGCGCCCGCCGTCCATCTCCGCAGAGCCACTGACCGTTGGAGGCCGGTTCGCCTCGGCTGGTGCTGGACCTAGACCGGGTGGGCTTTGCGACGCCGTCGCCCTGAGCGCCCTGGTGGCGATCTGATACGCGGTCCGTGCCCGCCACGGCGACCCCGGTCATCGCCTGGCGCCCGGGAACGTGCCGCCGGATCTTGCATTGCAGCGGCCTGGACCAGCACGTCCACACGCCCGCACCGGCCTGGCGGAAGAAGTCACCTCTCCAGTCTCGAAAACCTCTAGTGATCGAGGTAGATATTCGCGGCGAGATGAGGTAGTGTTCCTGTCATCGACGAAGAACAAGTCCATGAAACGTGGCAGATGACGAACTGCCCGGTGAGGTGGATGGCGCAAGCCGGGCGTGCCGGAGTCAACGCAGTGCAAGGGACTCCGGCAGACGGCTGCGCCCCGGCGGCCAACGGGCCGCCGGTAGCACGAATGCAAGTGAAGGAAAGAACGCAGGTAGGAGAACACGGAAGGAGGACTCGGCACCATCGGGATCGCCCGTCGCAGGCTCCAGTCACGCCGCGCGGGTACCGCAGCCAAGAATCCGAAACGGTTAGCGGTCACGCATCCGCGATCCCGGCGCCCCCGCCACAGGCGGGCGGCGTGCACGACGACCGGCCCTGGCGCCGGACACATGGTGTTGTACCTCAAGGCCCCGGCGCCCGCGGTTTGGCGCCGGGGCTCCGTCATGTTCCCACCCGCGGACCCGAACTCTGAGAAGCACGCAGTACGGAAGGTTTTGTGAACCCAACCCGGCCGGCTCGGACCGGCAGCCACACCGAACACCAGGACCCGCAGGCCGCCCCGTCCCGCGCGGTGCAGAACGGCCTGGGCGACACCGGCGATACCGCCGACGACCTGCCCGGCGCCGCCCCGGCCGTCGAGCTGGACGACAAGCTGGACGACGAGGACTACCCCGCCTACAGCATGGGCCGCGCCGCCGACATGCTCGGCGTCACACCCGCGTTCCTGCGCAGCCTGGACGCCCCCAGACTGTTCGTCCCGCAACGCTCGGCAGGCGGACACCGCCGCTATTCCCGCTACCAGCTCCGCCTCGCCCAGCGCGTCCGAGACCTGGTCAACGAGGGAACCGCCCTGGACGCGGCCTGCCGCATCATCATCCTCGAAGACCAACTCGCCGAAGCACAACGCATCAACGCCCAGCTCCAGCAGCGCCGGGTGACAACGGAAAGCGACACGCCCGACTGACACATGTGATCGCCGGCGGGCCCGCAGCGGGATTGGTGCGGGCCGCACGGCGACCTGTCAAGGTCGCAGAGACGCCGGGCCCGTCCGCTCTCGCGGGGCGTGCCGCCGAAAGCCTCGCCGAGTATCGGACAGAGGCGGATACAACGCAGGAGGTTTGAATCCGGCCGCCAGAAAGCCTTCCCCTGTGGACGGAATCACTCAGTGTGAGGCTATCCGCGTCCCATACCCGCACCGTCCGTTCGTCGCTGCCGGTGACGGTGACCGTCTGGCCCTCTACCTGGCTTACGGCCACCGCGTACACCGGCCCGATGTGGCCGGTGAGCTGTTCACGAGGCTGTCGCCGCGTTCGACCTGGTCATATCTGAGGTCGGGACCTGCGTCCGCTCCCGGCAAGAACACGCTCACCGGCCCCTGCGCGGCCGGGGTCCCGGCGTCGCCGGGAGTGGTCTCGCTTCGACCGCGCCTCAGTTCGACCATGCTCGCGTTCGTCCTCCTCTGCATCGAGGGCGAAGCCAGAGCCTCGGTCGACCGCCGCGCGAAATCGGCGTGCTGGGACAGGAACCCGAGATGCCTGCCGCGAAGCTCCACCAGTTCTCGATCGGCCCACGTGGCCGAGCCGGTCGGCGCGGAAGAGCGTGATCTCGGGTGCTGCCGTTAGAGATTTCCTTGACGGAGAGGTGCCGCGTGCGTGAAGCCCGGTATGGATCATGCGCCGCGCCGGTTTCTGGCCGTGCCACTGGTGGCCGTCTTGGTTAGGGCCGGGTTTGCTGGTGGGAGGCTCGCGCCGCCGCCGCTGAAGGCACGTCTGGCTGCCGCGACCTGGGCCGAACGGGTCGTTGTGGGGCTGCCCGGTCATCTGGTGGAGGATCCGGAGACCGGAATCGCCCGGAGCCCGGTCCTGACCAGGGAACGGATGACGACATGTCCGCCGACCAGGATCGTGAATCACAGGGGTGAGATGGGTGATGGTGTCGGCGGCCAACCGGGGGCGGTGGCCCGCGGCTTGGCCGACACCGCGATGACGGTGATGGTGCTCCTGCCGATGAGACGGAGGATGACCTGCCGGAACCCCGTGGAACACACCGTCCGCGGCGGCGCGTCTGGCTACTCACTGTAATCGATGGTGCTCGTCGGACGCTGGTTTGCGGGCGGTGAGCAGGCGGGTCGGGACCCATGGACTGCCCCACCACGCGCGCCAGCCGAGGTCGCGCACGCCGATGTCCTGGGCGTTCAGCCGGGCCAGCACCGCAGCGTACTGGCGGGGGGTCCGCGCCAGGTCGGCGATCAGCAGGCGGCCGCCCGGCCGCAGCACCCGGTAGGCCTCGGTGATCGCTTGGGCGCGGGCGTCCGGGCCGAAGATGGTGTGCACCGTCATGCTGGACACCACCAGGTCGAAGCTTGCCTCCGCGTAGGGGAGTCTGCGCAGGTCGCCCCCGTGCACGTGAACGCGGTCGGCGACGCCTTCGGCGCGGGCGTTGCGCAGGGTCGCCGCCGGGGTGTTGCCGGACTGCTGCAGCCCGCGCCACAGGTCCACGCCGACCGCCCGGCCCTGGGGGAGGCGCCGGGCGGCGGCCAGCAGGACGGCGCCGCGTCCGCAGCCGAGGTCGAGCAGCCGTTCGTCGCCACGCAGGTCCAGCTCGTCCAGCACGTCCCGCCAGACCAGGAACTTGCCGCGCAGTGTGGTGTGCAGGCTCAGGGCCAGGCATCCCGCCAGTAGGGTGCCGGAGACCAGCGCGGGCAGCGCGGCGGCTAGGTCGGCGGTGGCCGTCATCACCAGCCCGGTCACCCAGAACCCCAGCACGACCAGGCCCATGAAGCCGAACCCGTAGGGCGCATCCATCCCGTATCGCGCGCCAGGCATCCCGCCACTCTGCCACGAACCGGCCGCTCGGGGGCCCGCTACGACGCACTGATCCACCGCCGACCAGCCCGCCGCCGAGTACCCGGCACCGTGGCGACGCCGCCCCGGTCTTCATCGGCGGCGGAGACGCGTGGACGGGCGCCGGGCTGAGCGCGTGCCCGGACCCGGCGCTCACGCTGGACGCCGACGACCACGGGCAGGAGGCCGCGCTGCGCGTGGCACGGCAGCCGGTGATTTACCTGAAACGGCCCGGCGGCCAGAGCCAGTTCAACGTTTCACTCGACCCGGTCTGCACAGTCATGGGACAGGCTGTAGCCGCAACCGCGCCGGCGACGGCGCTCTCATCAAAGGCCTCACCGAACCCGGGGGCTCCCCGCACTGATCGGCCTCCCCGGGCCGACGCCAGCATCGTCATGCAGCGCTAGGCCATGCTCAAGCCCACAAGACCACCGGCTAACCACCGCCACCGCGTGCCCCCGCCCTGGAACTGCTCAACAACCGACAACAAAGAACACACTCTTCTGCCTCTGGTCGGGCGCGCTGACCAGCAGGTGGCGGGCAAGCCTGCCGCCGGAGGCTACTGGGGTGGGGCCGTGGGGCGGCGGGCGAACAGGATTGCGCCTGGCTTTGGCTCGTCGGGGTTCAGCAGGTGCTGTGCCTCTAGGGTGAAGCCCGCCTCGCGGAGCCAGTCGGCCACGCGGGACGGTTGGCGGTAGTGCACATACGCCTGGACGGGCTGGTCGCCGTCCCCACTGGTCTCGAGCTTTGATTCGTCCCCGACGTGGAAACCCACGGCCAGTACTCCGCCGGGTCGTAGGACTCGGTGGAACTGGTCGAGTACGCCCGGAACCGCCTCGTCGGGGATGTAGATCAGCGACCACCAGGCGAGCGCACCGGTCAGAGAGGCGTCGGCGAGGTCCAGGGCGGTCATGGAGCCGACCTCGAACCGCGCGCCGGGGTGCTCGCGGCGGGCGATCTCGATCATCGCGGGGGACAGGTCGATGCCGAACGCGTCCGCGCCCAGCTCCCGCAGCAGGGCGGTGGTGTGCCCCGGCCCGCAGCCCACATCGGCGACGGGTCCGCCGCCGATCGCGCGAACCAGGTCGGCGAACAGCACCACCCCCGCGCGAACGTGGAGCAGCCTGTCGAGCAGGTCGCGGGTCTCGTCGGCATAGCCGACCGCGAGGGCGTCGTAGGCGTTCCGGGTATCGCTCAACCAGCTCATCAAAGGACCGTAACCCTTCCAACCGGTTGAGCCGTAGACGTGGCCGCCGAGTGACCCCACACCACGGCAGGGCCGTTCTGCAAGGGTGTAGGGGCGTTTTTGGGGTAGTCGCGTCCGGAGATGAGGGCGAGGGCGCGGGCGGTGGCGGCGAGGCCGAGGGTGGCGCGGGGGCTGGCGCCGATCTCGATGACGCCGCGCTGGTCGGGTTCGCGGGGTGGTGGCCCGTCCATGTCGGTGGTGTTCGTCGGTCGGGGAGCGGCTGGGGTCGCACGCTCTGTCGAACCCGTATCTGCGGCATGTTGGAGGCGGCTTAGCGCCGCTTATGTCAGCACGCGACGGGGGGACCATTGCCGTGCGTGTAAGTAGGTGCATGTTGTGCTGCACTTTGGGGCGCCTCCGGCAGGATTCGAACCTGCGGCACCCGCTTTAGGAGAGTGACCTCGGTCGTGGGGCCCAGGTTGGCCATGGTGGGTTTGGCAAGGTCAGCGTGGCTGCGCGGGGGTCCTTCGTGTGGGCTCGTTGGGTCTCGTGGGGCGCAGAAGGGCGCCGTTTGTGCCATCACGGTGCCATCACTGGACGCTCCTCGCGGACCGCCGACAAGGTTCGGCGCGTGTGTGGAGCCTGTGCGTGAAAGGTCGCGGTCGCGGCTTCAGGCGGGCCCCGGACGTGGTGGCAGGGCCCGCCGGTCCGGGCTTCGTGCGTCCGGCTGCTGTGCTCTCAACTTGGGTCTTGATCTTGCCAGGGGTTCCGTGTAGTCGGTGGGAGCGCGGCCAGTCGACACGATTCCGCTGCGACGGCGGCGTGCTGCTCTAGGCCGTCCCCGACGTCACCGCCGACGGTTGGCGGAGTATCGGTTCGGCGCAGGGGAGGGGCGAAGGCACGGCTCACTTCAGGCACGTGTGGTTCGGTCCTCGAGCGGGCGGTGGGTGTCCGGTGAGCTGAGCGCACTCCGCTGCTTGATGACGGGTCGGCCGCACCCCGACGCCTGGCCTGCCCTCGAGTGGGACAGTCGCGCAGGAACTCGGTCATCCTGAGAGTGGAGATGGTGCCCGTGCCGCACTCGCCGCGCGTTGGATCTTGTAGTCGTGCCACGTGGTCGGGCTCTCGATTAGCACGGCTCACTGTCTGCACACCTGCGCATGGCGGACGGGTGACAACGTCCGCTCATGCCGATGTGCGGATGTCATTCGTTGAGTGTGGCGCTGGGGTGCTCCAGCGCCCAGGTGCAGATGGCGGCTAGCGGCTGCTGGAGGGTTTTGCCGAGTGCGGTCAGGGCGTACTCGACATGCTGTGGGGCGGTGTCTTTGAGCACCCGTCGTTCGACCAGCTCGTCACGTTCCATGTTCCGCAGGGTCTCGGTCAGGACCTTTTGCGTGATGCCGGGTAGCCTGCGGCGCAGTTCGGCGTGCCGCTGCGGTCCGGCGAGCAGCGCGTAGATCAGCAGGATCCGCCACTTGGCCGCCAGTCGCTCCAGCGCCTGACGGGTCGCGCAGCTTTCTTCCAGGACGTCGGGTATCACCAATGCCAAGGGGGCTCCCGTGTGGAGGGCACTTCAAAGTGCCTTCTGGCCGGTTCAAGATCAGGGTGCCTAGTGTCCCAGTCATGACAGAGCTTAGGGTCCACACGTACACGGCGGCAGAGCCCGGGATCTTCGTCAACAGCTATCTGCTGGAGACGGCGGACGGCGTGGTCCTTGTCGATGCCGGGTTGCTGGTGTCCGACGCGCGGGCACTGGCCGCGCGGGTCGTGGCGTTGCGCAAGCCGCTGGTCGCGGCGTTCGTGACGCATCCCCACCCGGATCACTTCAACGGGCTGCCCTATGCGGTCGGCGAGGGAGTACCGGTCTATGCGACGACATCGGTCGCCAAGGTGATCGAGCAGACCGCAGCTGCCAAGCGGGAGCAGTGGCAGCCCACCTACGGCGACGAGTGGCCGGACCGGTTCCGGGTGCCGGACCATCTGCTGGACGGCGGCGGCACCGTCGACGTCGCCGGACTGCGAGTCCAGGTGCACGACGTCGGAGCCGCTGAGAGCCATGCCGACTCCTATCTCCTCGTCGAGGCCGGCGAGAAGCGGAACGCCTTCATAGGCGACCTGGCTTTCGACGGCGTGCACTCCTACACGGCGGACGGTCATTCCGGTGCGTGGCTGGAGACGCTCGACCGGCTGGTGGACGAGCTGGCCGGGGTGCCGCTGTATCCGGGACACGGCGCGCCCGGCGACCTGGGCCTGCTGACCCGTCAGCGGCAGTACCTGCTCATGTACCGGGAGGCGGTGGGACACTTGGCTGCCGGTGCACCGAGTCTGAGCGAGGCGCAGAAGCTGGAGCTGACACAGACCATGACCCGTTTCCTGCCGGAGGCGCCCCTGAACTGGCTCGTCGGCCTGGGTGCGGACGCCGTTGCCGCCGAACTCGCCGCCTGACCTTCAATCGACGCCCGGGAGGGCTCATGGCCGCTGTGAAAACGGAACGAATCACCTTCAGCAGCGAACGCATCGAGCTGGTGGGCGAGCTCCGGTTCCCGGACACCGAGGATCCGCGACCCGCCGTCGCGCTCACCGGCCCCTTCACCGGGGTGAAAGAGCAAGTCCTCCGCACCTACGCCGAGCTGCTCGCGCATGCCGGGCTCGTCACGCTCGCCTTCGACCACCGGGGCTTCGGGGAGAGCGGCGGACGCCGCCAGCATGAGGACGGTCAGGGAAAGCTGGCCGACCTCAGGGCCGCGGTCGGCGTGCTGGCCGGCCGGCCCGAGGTGCGTCCGGCCCAGATCGGCGTGGTCGGTATCTGCCTCGGCGGCGGCTATGCGGTGCTTGCCGCCGCCACGGACTCCCGCGTGAGGGCCGTGGCAGGAATCGCGGGAGCCTACAACAGCCCGGCTCGGATCGCCCAGGCCATGGGCGTCGACTCCTACCGGTCTGCACTCGGCGGCTTCCTGGACCGGTACGACGAGTACATACCCGCCGTGGCGCCCGATGACGGCGAGGCCGCGATGGTGGGCGATGAGCCATACGCCTATTACGGCACGGCCCGGTCCGCCTCGCCGTACTGGCGCAACGAAGTCACCAGAGGATCGCTCCACTCCCTGATGACCTTCGACGCTCTCGGCGCGGCGAGCCTTCTGGCCGCCACCCCGCTACTGATCGTCCATGGAAGGACCGACGCCTACTGCTCGCCCGAGCTGGCTCGGGAGCTCTACAGACGCAAGCCGGGCGACAAGGAGATCCTCTGGATGGACGTCGACCAGCACATCGACCTCTATGACAGAGAACCACACGTCAGCCAGGCCGCCCAGGCGACCGCCGACTTCCTCCACCACAACCTCAGCGCCTGACAACCGGGAACGACGAGCACCCCGTTCCAGACCAAGGCGCCAACCGGCACCACTGCAACAACCCATGCCGAAAACGTCATGCTGGACGCGACTGACAGGGCCGTCCCGTCCACCCCACAGCTGCTCAAGCGACAGCCGTCCGCACATGCCGCTTGTGGTCGGTGGGGTTGTGCTACGGCCATCGCTGATGGCACGGCGCGTCTGGTCGCTGCCCGTGGCTTGGGCGTGCCTATCGCTTCGGCATCGTGAACGCCCAGCACCGTGAACGCCCAGCACCGTGAACGCCCAGCACCGTGAACGCCCGGCACCGTGAGCTTTGGCGGTGAGTACCGCAACGGCACTTAGCCGCGCGTCGGGTGCCTGCGTTTATTATCCGCCGCCGCGGTAACCCGACGGCATGGCAGACATCTGCGAGCAACTCGCTATAGCTGCGCAGGAGGCCGCACGGCTTGCCCGCGGCGTGAACTCGACACAGCTCACCGACCGCACGCCGTGTCCGGAATATGACCTGCGCGCGCTGGCCGCGCACCTTATGCAGGAGATCGTTCTGCACAGCTGGGATCTGGCCGCCGCGACGCGGCAGGTCCCGAGGTTCCCCGATGAGGTCGCGGCCACGGTGCTGCGGTGGCTCGAACACGAACAGGACGCCAAGCGGGCTGATGACTGGTACGAGCGTCCGGTGCCGACGGCCAGCACCTCGGTCCTGGACCGCGCGGTGGCCCTATCGGGACGCGACCCAAAGTGGCGGGCCACTTCACTCAACGCGGAGGCCACCTGAGCGCCGTTGCGGCATTAACCTGTGATCTTCGCGGTGGGTGTGATGCGGGCTGAGTCAGTTGGTTGATGTGTGTGATTCCTTATGCTGAGTGGGCGGCGAAGTTGGGTTCTCTTCTGTGCTGACCCGTCAACGACTTTCTTCGTAGGGTTTTCGTTGTCGGAGCATAGGATCGCGTGGAGGCTGTTGCGTGATCCGGGGACTTCTTCGCGCCTGACGGTGACCTTCGGTCACGTGGGGTGGGCCGAGATCAGGTCAGAGTATGCGTCGAGATATTCCTGAACCCTGGGGTCGGGAAGTGGCGCTGTCCCGGCCCAGGTCGGCATGGTGTGTCACCTTGCACGCCAGGGCGGTTCACTGCCTGAAATCGTTGTTGAACGCGCCGCTGGTCCCCCAAGGGGGTGTTCACGTGGAGTTCGCTGCGGGCCGTTCCGCTATTACATTGAGGCTGTCCAGCGCGTCGACGCGCTCATCCTCGTGTTCATCGAACACGACCAGGCGGGGCCGGCCGCCCCGGGCCGTCCCGGCCCCGCCGCTGATTCCCCGGCTGGTCCGCGCTGGTCGCTGGCGAGGGCATCCGGTGGCCTGCGGTGAGCGCTGATTCCGCCCTGACCGTCGAGATGTCCGACCTGGACGGCTATGCCGTGGTCGCCGCCGCAGGATCGGTCGACACTCTCACCCATCCGGTGCTGGCCGAGCATCTCGGCCGGGCGATCGAAGCGACCCGGCTGGCGGTCATCGTGGACATGTCCGGCGTGCATTTTTGCGACTCCAGTGGCCTGAACGCCTTCGCCCGGGCCGACATGCGCGCTGGCTCTCGCGGCATCAGCCTGATCGCTGCCGGATTGCAGGACCGTGTCCACCGCGTCTTCACCACGACCGGCATTGTCCACGGCGTCTACTTGATGTCCGACGTGCACAGCGCCGTGCGCTGGCTGGAGACCGGCACCAACGGCCCCGCCCTCTACCTGACCTGAGAAGAGGGGGCGGCTGCCGGACCGAGCGCGATACGGCGTGGAGCAGTAGCGCGTGTTTGGGTGCGGCGGGCAAAATGGGCGATCTCATCCGGCGGGCGCTCCGGCAGGAAGCCAAGGTCGGGCCGCGAACGGTGTCGGTGCCGCTCCGACCGGTCACGCGGACGGGCGGGGCCCCGCGGCCCGGCGGAGCCGGTTGGCGATCCAGCCCCAGCCCCTCCTCCACTGGTAAGGAGGCGACGATGAGGTCGCACCCCTGCTCGTCGAGCTCGCGCAAGAAGGCGTACAGCCCGCGCGCGTAGGCGGCCATCGAGCCGGGGAGGGAAACCACGGCGTGCGCCCTGACCGCACGCTCTGTGAAGGAGGGGGTGCCGGTGAAGGAGGGGGGAACGAGCACGCCCACCCGGTGCCCCAACTCCTGCGCGAGTTCGGCTTCGGCGATGACCTTCTCGGGCTCGACCAGGACGACCCGCGCCCGCGGCGCGTAGTGGGAGGGATACTGGCCGGGCACCCGGACGCGGCTGGTCGACGGGACCGCGAGCGGGCGCCCCAGTACCGTTTCGAGGTCTTCGCGCGTCACTCCGCCGGGCCGCAGGATGCTCGGGGCCCCGCCCGTGGTGTCACCTGTGGTGTCGAGGCCGGTGAGGTCGAGGATGGTGGACTCGACGCCGACCTGGCAGGGGCCGCCGTCCAGCACGAAATCGACGGCATCCCCAAGCTCGGCACGGACGTGGCCGGCCGTGGTGGGGCTGACCGAGCCGAAGCGGTTGGCTGAGGGGGCCGTGAGACCGCCGCCGAAGGCCGACAGCAGCGCGAGTGCGACGGGGTGGTCGGGTACCCGCACGGCCACCGTCTCCAGACCACCGGTCGCTTCCAGAGGCACCCGGGGATCGCGCCTTAGCACCAGCGTGAGTGGTCCCGGCCAGAAGCGTTCGGCCAGCAGGCGCGCGGTCGCGGGCACCTCGGCGACCCACTGGTCCAGGTGCTGGGCGCCGCCGATGTGGACGATCAACGGGTGGGACGGCGGACGCCCCTTGACGGTGAAGGTACGCGCGACCGCGGCGCTGTCGGTGGCGTCGGCGCCCAGACCGTAGACGGTCTCGGTCGGGAAGGCCACCAAACCGCCCGCGCGCAGCACACCGGCCGCCTTCTCGATGTCACTGCTGCTCGCCGTCACCCTGGGATCCTCCCACCGTTGCGTTCCCCCTTCTCACCGCGGCGGCTTGCCCGGCCGTGAACGGGGCGGAGCTCTCGTTCAGCCGCCCGACGGGGCGGGGCCTCGGGCCTGCCGGAACTCCTCGGCCGCCCCCTGGAGCTTGCGGACCGCATCGGCCAGCCGCCCCCGTGCCGCGACCGCCCGCAGATACCCCGCGTCCGAACGCGCATCTGCTTCGCCCTGACCGGCCCGCACGGCGACGTCCCGGCCGATCCCCTCGCATCACCCGGTGACCTGCCCGAGCGCCACATCGGCGGCCGCCACCGCCTCGGCGAGCGCCTGCGCCGCCAACTCCTCCTGCGTCACCGCGCGCGGCGGCGCTGGGTGGTGAGGGCGATCTGGTCGGCAAGCGCGGCCAGGCGGACGAGCCCGGGCGGACGGCGCTAGGGCTGGAACCGGGTGATGCGAGTGATGAGCCGGTCGCGCTCCCGAGCGGGGAGGAACGCGGCCTCCGCGGCCCGGATGTTGTAATCGCGGAGCTCGTGGAAGCCGACGTTCAGTTCGGTGTTGAGCAGGGTCGTCTCCTGGCTCAGGCTCGTCCGGCTCATGAGCCGGTTGTCGGTGTTGATCGTCGTCTTGATCCCGCAGCGGGTCATCATGGCGATCGGATGGTCGCGCACCGTCTCGACGCCGCCGGTGTGCGCGTTGGACGAAGGGCAGCACTCGACCGTGATGCCCAAGTCGGCCACCAGCTTCGCGACGGTTCCGTCGACTGGTTCGGCGCCCTCGGTCAGCTCCCGTCCCAGCGTGACACCGTGTCCGATGCGCTTAGCGTGCAGGAGCTCGATCGCCTGCCGGATCGATTCGGTGCCGTCCGCCTCGCCCGCGTGGATCGTCGCGGGCACGCCGGCCTGGAAGGCGCGTTCGAACTGCTCGGCGTGGGCCGCGGCCGGGTGGCCCAGTTCCGGGCCCACCAGGTCGACGGCGACGATCAGGCCCTGCTCCCACGCGGCGATGGCGGCGTCCATCGTGTCGTCGTCGATCGGCAGGTCTCGCTCCACGCAGGCGATGAGGCGGACGTCGATGTCGCCGCCGTCGGCCCGGACGGCGGCGACTCCGGCCCGCAGGCCGTGCGCCGCGGCGCGGAGTGCGCCGAGCATCGTGAGGCCGGCCGCCACGTGCATCTGCGGTGCGAAGCGGACCTCCGCGTAGATCACGCCGTCGGCGGCGAGATCCTCCACGGCTTCGTAGGCGACGCGTTCCACGGTGGCGACACTCTGCATGAAGCCGTAGGTGTAGCGGAATCCGTTGAGGTAGGACGCCAGGCTCCCGGAGTTGGCGTTGTCGGCGAACCACTGGGCGAGGAGGCGGGGCCCGCTGACCGGCAGCGGTACACCCGCCTCGGCCGCGAGGTCGAGAACGGTCTCCGGCCGGAGGCCACCGTCCAGATGATCATGGAGCAGCACCTTCGGCAGGGCCTTGATCTTGTCGGACGGCAGGGGCGCCGGTGCGGGCCGGCTGCCCGGTGATTGAGATCGCATCGCCGGATCATCGCAGGATCTCCGCTTAACAGACAAGTGCTTGCCAGTTGCCAGTTATCTGTGTAGCGTGCGGCCACCGGTCGCCGCGTTCCGGTCGGCAAAGACGAATGCGGACGCCGTACAAGATCTGAGGAGGGCTCATGCCCAGACTTCGAACGGCGGGGGCGGCGGCGGTCGCCATGCTCATGGCCGTGGTGCTCGCCGGATGCGGCGGTTCCGGCGGCTCTGCCGCGACATCCGGCACCGGGCCCGCCTCGGCCGGCAAGAAGCAGTCGACGGTCAAGGTCGGGGTGGTGTACGACATCGGTGGCCGCGGAGACAAGTCGTACAACGACGGCGTCGGCGCGGGCATCGACTCGCTGAAGCGAGAGCTCGGCATCCAGGTGAAGGAACTCAGCCCCAATGCCGGCGGAACCGACCGCCAAGAGCTGCTCCGGCTGCTCGCGGAATCCGGCCACAACCCGATCATCTGCGTCGGCTTTCTCTTCCAGGACCCGGTCAAGAAGCTCGCCTCCGCCTACCCGAAGACCCGGTTCGCCGTCATCGACGACGACTCCGTGAAGGCACCGAATGTGACCGGGCTGGTCTTCAGCGAGGAGCAGGCGTCCTATCTCGTCGGCGCCGCCGCCGCCCTGAAGAGCAAGACCGGCCACATCGGATTCGTGGCCGGGGTGCAGACGCCGCCGCAGCAGAAGTTCCAGGCGGGGTACGAGGCCGGTGCCCGCAAGATCGACCCGCGTATCAAGGTCGACGTCAAGTACCTGACGCAGCCCCCGGACTTCTCCGGGTTCTCCTCCCCGGACAAGGCGAAGGAGGCCGCCAAGGGCATGTACGACGGCGGCGCCGACGTCGTGTACCACGCCAGCGGCGCGTCGGGACGCGGGGTCTTCCAGGCCGCGGTCGCCGCGGGCAAATGGGCCATCGGCGTCGACAGCGATCAGTACCACACCGTGGAGGCCGCACAGAAGCCCCATGTGCTCAGCAGCGCAGTGAAGAGCCTGGACGTGGCCGTGTCGAAGTTCGTGAAGGACTACGCGGACGGACGGCCGCAGTCGGGCAGCGTCCGGTTCGGCCTGGCGGAGAACGGCGTCGGCTATTCGACGTCCGGCGGGTTCATCGACGACGTCGAACCCCGGCTGGAAGCGCTCAAGAAACAGATCATCGCCGGCCAGATCACGGTGCCGACCACGCCATGAACAGCGCGGCAGCCGCGGTGTTGCAGGCCGCGAACATCAGCAGGCGGTATCCCGGCGTGCTGGCCAACGACGACGTGTCCCTGACCGTACGAGCCCGCGAGATCCACGCGATCGTCGGAGAGAACGGCGCCGGGAAGTCCACGCTGATGAAGATCCTCTACGGCGAGGAGCGGCCTGACCGGGGGACCCTGAGCATGGCCGGCCGACAGGTGCGGTTCGCCACGCCCCGGGCCGCGATCGCCGCCGGCATCGGCCTGGTCCATCAGCACTTCATGCTCGCCGACAATCTGCTGGTCTGGGAGAACGTGGTCCTCGGCGCCGAGATCCGGCGCCGGGGGCTGCTGGACCGGGCGTCCGCGCGCGCCTGGATCACCCGGATCGGCGATTCCCACGGGCTCTCGGTGGACCCCGATCGCGCCGTGGGCGACCTCGGGGTCGGTGAGCGGCAGCGCGTGGAGATCATCAAGGTGCTGTACCGGGACGCCAAGGTGATCATTCTCGACGAGCCGACGGCCGTCCTGGTGCCGGACGAGGTGGACCGGCTGCTTGACAGCCTGCGGAGCCTCCGCGAGCGCGGGATATCCGTGCTGTTCATCTCTCACAAGCTTGACGAGGTGCTGGCCGCCGCGGACCGGATCACCGTCATGCGCGCCGGGCAGGTGGTCGGCACCGTCGATCGCGCGGACGCGACGAAGGCCCTCCTCGCCGAAATGATGGTCGGCGGGCGGCTGCCCGCCGTTCCGGCACGCGGCACCGCGCCCCGGGACACGGTCGGACTACGACTGCACGACCTCACCGTCACGGCGGACGGCCGGTCGCCGGTCGAGAAGGCGTCGCTGACCGTGCACGCGGGGGAGATCGTGGGCTTGGCCGGTATCGAGGGCAACGGACAGAACGAGGTACTGGACGCCGTACTCGGCCTCCTGCCGGTGCGGGCGGGCACCATCTTGCTGGACGAGCGGGACATCACGATGCTCGGCGTCGTCGAACGGCGCCGGCTCGGGCTGGCGTCCATCGCCGCGGACCGCCAGCGGCACGGAATGCTGCTGGGCGCGGCGCTGTGGGAGAACCTGCTGCTCGGCAACGAGCGGCTGCGGGCGGCGTTCAAGCCCTGGCGGATCGATCGGCGGGCCGTCCAGCACGCCACCGAGGCGGTCCTGCGCACCTACGGGGTGAAGGCGCCCGGCCCGGCCACGCCCGCCTACGCCCTGTCCGGAGGGAACCAGCAGAAGTTCGTCTTCGGCCGCGAGATGTCGACGCGTCCGAAGGCCCTGCTGGCCGCCCACCCCACCCGTGGCGTCGACGTCGGGGCCCAGGCTCAGCTGTGGCAGCACTTGCGGGACGCCCGGGACCAAGGGCTCGCCGTTCTGCTGGTGTCCGCGGATCTGGAGGAGCTCATCGCCCTCTCCGACACGATCTACGTCGCGTTCTCGGGTCGCATCAGCGATCCGATCCCGGCGGACCGGCTCACACCTCGGCGGCTGGGCTCGCTGATGACGGGCCGTCCCGACGACGAACTCCAGCCCACCGGCGCCGTTGCCGCTTCCGGTGGTGGAACAGCCGTCGACGTCGTTGACACCATTGACGCCGGAAGTGGTCCACCCGGTGCAAGCGCCGCTGGTGACGGCGCCGCCGGCCCCGGTCACGTCCCTGGGAGCCCCGGTCACGTCCCCGGGAACGGCGACGGGGACCGGCGGTGAGCGGCGTGACCCGGCGCGTCGCGCTGAGCGCCGCCGCCCCGGTGTCGGCGGCGCTGCTGGCGACGGCCATCGCCGCGTTGGTGCTCGGCCTGTCGGGGCATCCGCCGTTGCCCACCTTCGCCATGATGATCGACTACGCGCGGACCCCCGAGTCGATCGTCTCCGCGCTCAACCGCGCCGTGCCGTACTTCCTCGCCGGGCTCGCCGTCGCCGTCGGGTTCCGCATGAAGCTGTTCAACATCGGTGTCGAAGGGCAGTACCAACTCGGGGCGCTGTCCGGCGCGGCGCTAGGCGCCGTCGTCCACCCGCCGGGCGCGCTGCACATCGCCTTCATCGTGGTGATCGCCGCGGCGGTCGGCGCGGCCTGGGCGGGCCTGGCCGGATGGCTCAAGGTCGCCCGCGGCGTCAACGAGGTCATCTCCACCCTGATGCTCAACTACATCGCCGTCGCCATCGCCGCGTACCTGCTGGCCAACCACCTCGCGTCCACGGCGGGCGCGAGCACCGGCACCGCGACCCGGCCCCTGCCCGAGAGCGCGCGGATGCCGTCCCTGAACTCGCTCGCCGGGGCGCTCGGGCTGTCGCTGCCGCCGACCGTCGCGCTCTGGGGCTTCCTGGGCATCGCGCTCGTCATCGGCGCCGGGGTGCACTACCTGCTGACGAGAACGTGGTACGGCTACCAGCTGCGCGCCACCGGCCTCAACGCACCGGCCGCCGAGGCCAACGGCATCGATCCGCGCCGCATGGTCGTCATCACCATGCTGCTATCGGGCGGCCTCGCCGGGCTCGCCGGGCTGCCGTATCTGCTCGGCCAGTCCCACAGCTACGGGCTCGACTTCCCGGCCGGCATCGGCTTCACCGGCATCGCCGTCGCCCTGCTCGGCCGCAACCGGCCCGCGGGCATCGCGGCGGCGGCGCTGCTGTTCGGCCTCCTGGAACGCAGCGCGCAGATCCTCGACCTGGACGGCATCCCCAAGGAGATCGCGACCATCATGCAGGGAGTCATCGTGCTGTCAGTGGTGATCGCGTACGAGGTCGTCAAGCGGAGCACCGCGCGGCAGGCCGCGCGGCTGGTCCGTGCCCGGTCGGCGGACTCCGCGCGCCCAGCCGAGCGGGCGGTGGCGCTGTGACGGCCGTCGCCCGGCGCGGCGCAGCGGCGTGGTTCCGCGTCGTCCCGATGCCGCGCATGCTCAGCCTGGCGGCGATCGGCCTGCTCATCGTCGCCACGGCCCACCAGATGGCCGGGGTGCCGTCCATGACCGGTTCGGGGCTGGTCGGAGCCGCGCTGCGGCTGGCCGTGCCGATCGGGCTCGCCGCCCTGGGCGCGTTGTGGAGCGAACGCGCCGGTGTCGCCAACCTCGGCCTGGAGGGCATGATGATCCTCGGCACGTGGAGCGCCGCCTGGGTCGGCGTGGCCCACGGCGTATGGCCGGGGGTCGTCGCCGGAGCCGTCGGCGGCGCGCTCGGTGGTCTCCTGCACGCCGTCGCCACGGTCACCTTCGGTGTCGACCAGGTGATATCCGGCGTCGCGATCAACCTCCTGGCACCCGGCCTCGTCCGTTACCTGTCGACGGTCAACTGGTCGAACCTGCCGCAGGCCGGGTCGACCCAGTCTCCACCGGTGCGCGGCGCGATCGGCTCCTTCACCGTCCCCGTGCTGGCGGGCGGCCGCGTCGGCGAATGGGACAGCCCCGACCTGCTCGGTGCGGTCGAACGCGGCGATCTGTTCATGCTGTCCGAGATGGCCGGCCTGCTGCGCGGTGTCGTGGCCGACGTCTCCTGGTTCACCCTGCTAGCAGTCGTCCTGTTCGCCGGGACCTGGCTGGTGCTGTGGCGCACGCCGTTCGGGCTCCGGTTGCGGTTCATCGGCGAGAACCCGGCGGCGGCCGACAGCTTGGGCGTCGCCGTCTACCGCGTCAAATACGTCGCGGTCGTCATCTCCGGCGCGCTCGCGGGTCTCGGGGGCGCCTTCCTGGTGACGGTGGCCAGCGGCCTCTACCGGGAAGGGCAGACCGCCGGCCGGGGCTACCTCGGGCTGGCCGCCATGATCTTCGGTAACTGGCGGGTGGGCGGTACGGCCACCGGCTCCCTGCTCTTCGGGTACTCCGACGCGCTTCAGCTTCGGGAGTCCGGCGCGGTGCGCGGCCTCATCCTCCTCACCGGACTGGCGCTCCTGGTGCTGGCCGGAGGTCTGCTGCTGCGCGGGCGGTACCGAGCGTCCCTGTCCTCGCTCGGCGTGGGGGTGGCGGGGATCGTGTTGTTCGGCCTCGTCGACCGGGTTCCGCCGCAGTTGGTGTACGCGACGCCGTACGCGGTCACTCTCGTCGTCCTGGTGGTCTCCGCGCGCCGGCTCAAGATGCCCGCGGCCAACGGGATCCCCTACCGCCGAAGGGAGGTCGACCGATGACGGCCGGGGGCCGGCTGGCGGGCTACCTGTCGACGTGGACGGCCGCGCCCGGAGAACTCGTCGGCGTACACGCCGCGCTGCTCGTTGATCGGCCGCGGGCCGGGGCCGCCGCCCCCGTCGCGGCGCCGTTCACCGTCGAACCGATCACGCTGGACGGAGGCGACCGGCCGGCGCGGGCCGAGGTAGATCACCGCACGCGGACGCTCACCGATGCCGTGCTGCCCACGGGCTCGTACATGCGGACCGGCGTCTGGGGACACGCCGGCGACGACATCAGCCTGCTGATGTGGCTGCGAACGGAGAATGCTGTACCCGGACGCCGGCAGACCTTGGCCGAGCTGGTCGAACACCCCGACCAGCCGGGCGCGGCGCCGCTCGGTCACACCCGCTGGAGCCTGGACGGCCGGGGCGGCGCCGTCATCGACGTCGCCGGGCACGCCACCGAAACCGGGATCCGGCTCGACGCCGGCACCTGGTATCTGCTGACCCTCGTTCGTACCGCTCGCGGAGCGGAACTGCTGCTTACCGACGAGCAGGGCGGCACCCGACGGGCAGTGGCCACCGGACCGGAGCGTCCCGCCGGAGCCGTCTCCCGTTGGGAGGTCACCATAGGCGCGCGTGCGACGGCGGGCGCCGCGCCGTCGGACACGTTCAACGGCCGGATCGAGGACCTCGTCATCCTCGGCCGAGTACTCCGGCGGGAGGAGGCCGAACGGTACGCCCGCGCCGAACCAGGCCCGGCCGCGCTCCTCGCCGGGGACGCGGCGACCATCGCCGGGTGGAACTTCGCCGACATCGCCGCCGGGACCGCCGCGGAGAGTGCGGGTCATCCCGGCGTCACGCACGGGAACGCGCGGGCGGCCGCCGCCCGGCCGCGCCTCTTCATCCTCAACCATCCGGCCGATGGCCTGCGCGGCCACGGCGGCGGCGCCGGCGGCGCGCTCCACCTGAGCTCCGACGATCTCGACGACGCCGGTTGGCCGCTCGTCGCCCGGGTACGGGTCGGCGCGCTGCAGGGCAGCGGAGTCCTCGGCGTACGCGTCGCGACCGCTCATGACCGCCTCGACCTGCCGCTCATCGTCAGCCCGTCACCTGAACAACGACCGGCACCCGGCTCCGCCGGCGACCGGCGACCGGCCAGGGCGCTGCTGCTCCTCCCCACCTTCACCTACCTGGCCTACGCCAACCACCGTCAACGCTCCGAGGAGTCATTCTTCGGCGACTATCAGACCGTCAGCGACCACCCCGTCGTCCTGGACGACGACAACACCTACCTGAACACCAACGAACGGCTCGGCGCCTCTCTCTACGACAGACGGGCCGACGGCACGGCCGCCGTCTACAGTTCACGGCTGCGGCCGATCCTCAGCATCGATCCTGACTACCGCTGGTGGCTGACCGGAGCCCACCGCCACTACCCGGCCGATCTGCGGTTCCTGCGCTGGCTGCGGCGCACCGGCCACCAGGTCGACGTGACCTCCGACGAGGACCTGCACGACCATGGCGCCGAACTGCTGTCCGGTTACCGCGTCCTCATCACCGGCGGCCATCCCGAATACGTCAGCGAGGAGATGCACGACGCGGTCACCGCCTTCACCCGGACCGGCGGCCGGCTGATGTACCTCGGCGGCAACGGCTTCTACTGGGTCGCGGCGCGCGCGGCAGGCGCGCCGCACCGGATCGAGGTCCGGCGCCGCGGCGACGGCGGCTGGTGGAGCGCCCCGGAGGGGGAGGCCACCATGGTCGCCAATGGACGGCCGGGTGGCCTCTGGTCGCTGCGCGGCCGACCACCCCACCACCTTCTCGGGGTCGCCTTCGCCGCACAGGGCTGGCCGCGCGCGAGCGGCTACCGGCGGCTGCCCGCGTCCTACGGCACGGCCGCCGCCTTCGTCTTCGCCGGCGTTCCCGACGAGGTCGTCGGCGAGTTCGGCCACGCCCTGCAGGGCGCGGCGGGCGACGAGATCGACGGCTTCCGCCCCGACCCGCGGCACCCGGACACGGTGCGGCTCGCCACGTCGGCGGGCCGTCACCCCCCGTTCTTCCTCGAAGCCGGCTCCGCCGACCTTGGGGACGCCATCGACTCTGGGGACGCCGATGCCTCGGACGCCGTACGAGCGGACATGACCCTGCGCAGCCTGCCCGGCGGCGGGGCGGTGTTCTCCGTCGGATCCATCACCTGGAACGCCAGCGTCACGTGGAACCACGGCCGCAACAACGTGGCCGCCATCACGAGGAACGTGCTGGAGCGGTTCCTCCACGGACCTTGACCGCGCTCCGTCCCCCTCCGCATATCACCGGAAGGACACATATGACCCTGGTCTACCTCGACCACGACGGCGGCCTCGACGATCTCGCCGCACTGCAACTCCTGCTGAGCTACCAGCACGTCACCTTGGTCGGCGTCGCCGTCACCCCTGCAGACTGCCTGCTCGAACCCGCGCTCTCCGTCACCGCGAAAATGCTGCGCCTCGCCCGGCGGGACGACATCCGCCCCGCACCCGGGATCCTGGAAGGACGGAACCCCTTTCCCATGGCCTGGCGGGTCGACAGCCTCCGCGTCGACCACCTTCCAATACTCAACTCGGCACCCCGCCCGTCCGCAG
>NZ_SMJX01000099.1 GCF_004348535.1 Actinomadura sp. KC216 | reverse complement strand
GTGGTGGCCAGGGGGCCAGGTGGCGGTATCGGTGAAGGCCGCGGTGGTCTCGAACCGTGCGGGCAGCTTCGGGCGGAACCCCGGCTCGTCGCCGATCGCCCGCCGCGCGAGCCGGGTGAACACGTCAGCCACGGCGCACCAGCTCCAGGTAGGAGTCGCGCCGCGCCTGCGGCAGGGCGAGGATCTCCCGCTCCGGCCAGCCGTAGGCGCGCGCCAGCTCGTCCACCTCTCCCAGCAGGCGGCGCGCCCGCGCGGCGAACCGCGCCCACAAGAACTCGGCCGGATCGAGCGGGGAGTCCCAGACGGTCGCGCAGCCGGGGCAGGTGAGCGTGAACGTGATGTCGGCGAACGGGTCCGCGGCCTCGACGCACTCCGCGAGCGCGACCCGCTCCTGCGCGTCCAGGGGCCGCCCGCCGTCCGGGACGCATCGCGACAGCAGCACGAGCGCGCCCCGTTCCGGGGAGCCGGCCTGCGCCGCCGCGACCAGGTCGCCGTCGTCGGGAAGCCGCCAGTGCAGGGTCCGCCCGCCGACGTCCAGGGGCTCGACGGGCCGCGCCGGCGGCATGCCCGCGGTCAGTTCCGCGACCGACACGCTCAGCTCGACCTCCGTGCCGCAGCCGGGGCAGCGGGCGAGGCCCTCCAGGGACGGCCCGAAGTTCTCGGCGAAGGCGTCGAGCAGCGCCGCGTCCCGCCGTCCCACCGACGTCTGCGGCGGCGCGCCGAAGGCGCGCAGCAGCGCCGCCGGGCGGTGCGGCGGCGGCAGCTCCCGCACCTGTTCCCAGGCGGCGAGGAGCGCCGCTGGGGCGAGGGCGACCACGGCGGATCAGACCGCGGGCTCGGTGAAGGCGGGCTCAAACGGCTCGGCGACCTCGTAGTCCCGCTCCCAGCCCTCGTGCTCCAGCGTGAGGGTCTGGATCGCGACCGCGTTGGCGTTGGCGTCCAGCTCGGGAAGCGCCTGGTAGGCGGAGACCCACGCCCGGTAGACCTTGTAGGCGAGCACCAGCTGCCCGGCCTCGTTGTAGACCTCGATGGTGATGTCCTTGCGGAAATTCTTCAGCGACGTCTCCATGCCGAGGCCGGAGCCGTAGTTCCAGACCCGGCCGGCCCACTTCTCGAACTCGGTGTCGTGGGTGACGCCGCGTTCCAGCGTGATCGGCTCGTACTTGGTGCGGCCGGGCGACTTCCGCGACGTCGACGGGTCGCCGCCCTCGCGGTGCTCGACCGCCTCGGTCGTGCGCTTGAGCGCGCCGACCTTGCTGACCCCGGCCACGTAGCGGCCGTCCCAGCGGACCCGGAATTTGAAGTTCTTGTACGGATCGAAGCGCTGCGGGTTCACCGTGAACTGCGCCATCTTCCTGTCAACCCCTCTATGCCGCGATACCGCTATACCGCGATCTGGCCGGCGAGCTGCTGCACCTTGATCACGACGAACTCGGCCGGTTTGAGCGGCGCGAACCCGACGGCGATGTTCACCACGCCGTTGTTGATATCGCTCTGCTGCGTCGTCTCCTTGTCGCATTTGACGAAGTACGCCTCCTGGGGCGTCACCCCCTGGAACGCGCCCTGCCGGAAGAGATCGTGCAGGAACGCGCCGACATTGAGCCTTATCTGCGCCCACAGCGGCTCGTCGTTGGGCTCGAACACCACCCATTGGAGACCCCGGTAGAGGCTTTCTTCGAGGAACAGGGCCGTCCGCCGCACCGGGAGGTACTTCCATTCGGAGGCGCGCCGGTCGGCGCCGTCCATGGTCCGGGCCCCCCACACCACCGGGCCGGCGGCGGGCATGGTGCGCAGGCAGTTGACCCCGAGCGGGTTGAGCTGGCCGTTCTCGGCGTCGGTGAGCGGCACCTCCAGGCCGGAGAGGCCGGCGAGCCCGGCCTCCAGCCCGGCCGGCGCCTTCCACACCCCGCGCTGCGCGTCGGTGCGCGCGATCACCCCGGCGACCGTCCCGCAGGGCGCGAACGGCTCGATCTGGCCGCCGCGCAGCGGGTTGACCTGCAGGAGCCGCGGGAAGAACACCGCGGCGTTCTTGCTCCGGGTGCCGGCGCTGGTCGCGAAGTCGGCCGCGGCGGCGACGGCGGCGTCCTTGCCGGTCCACCTCGGGTCGACGAGGAGGACGGCGCGCCGCTGCTCGCAGTACCCGGCGGCGGCGGTGATGACGGACGTCTCCACCGCCCCGGCCACGCCGCCGTCCGGGTCGAGCGTGTAGGGCGGCAGGCACAGCATGTTGAACAGGTCGGCCTTCTCCAGCGCCCGGATGCCCCGCTTGCCGGCGGCCGTGTACTCGGCCGCCTTCGGCACCTCGCCGTCGTGCGGGACCTGTTCGGCCTGCGCGACCTTGGTGTTGGTCGGGTTGTCCTTCCACAGCGGATTCGCCTCGTCGGGCGCGGCGTGCGCCGCGGGCCGCTTCGACGCTGCGGTCAGGTCGGCGCCCGTGACGAGCCTGGACTCGTTCTCCAGCACCCGGTCCACGCGGCGGGGGCTGTCGAGGTCCACCGAGACGTTCCGGAACTCCTCGACGACCTCGGTCTCGTCGTCGCGGACGAGGAGGTTGAACGCGTCGGCCGTGCCGTCCCGGGTGTCGTGGTCGACCCGTGCCCGCAGCCGGTTGCCCCACGTCCCCGGGTACCGGGCGGTCAGCACGTAGTCGCCGCTTCCCGTCTCGGGGGCGAGTTTGACGTCGGCCGCCGTGCGGTCGGTGCCCTTGGGCTTGAACAGCCGGACGACGATCGCCTGCGCGCCCCCGTTGAGGAAGAAGTCGCGCACCGCGTACGACATCGGGGCGTGCTCCCACAGCCCGCCGAAGGTCCGTTCGTAGTCGGCCCAGCTGGTGACCGTCACCGGGCCGTCCTGGTCGGTCGGCCCGCGCCGGGCCCGGCCGACGAAGGCGGTGATCGAGGTGGCGACGCCGGTGATGGTGCGGACGCCGCTGGACCCCTCCTCGACATAAACGCCGGGATAGGACAGTTGAACCGGCATCGCGACCTCCGCTTCGGCCGGATAAGTGATTCCGCACATGAATGCCTGAATTGCGACGCGCGCGACGCGAAACAACCCAGCGATGACAGTACTGACGCACCCTTTCCGAATCCAGAAGAGTAAGGTCGTCCTGGCCATTGGAACGCGATACTTTGCCATTCGTTGACGGCCATCCCTGTCGCATCGCGCGGACGAACTGCGGGAGGGACGAAATGGGCCGCGAACGGGCCGTTGAGGACGCCGAGCGGCAATTCCGGTCATCGCGGGCCCCGGCCGTGTGCGGGTGCACGCCGCCCCGGAGCGCCGCGCCGCCGCCGCGGCCGCCCGCGGAGCCGCGCGGGGCCGGTCCGGTGAGCGGACTTCACCCGTTGACAGGGGCGTTTTCCCAGGTGAACCATCGGTTGATGGGAGCCGTATCGGAGTCGCCCCCCGAGACCGGGAGCGTGCTGGGCAAGACCCGGCTGATCCTGGAGGCGTTCGGCCTCGACGACGAGGACCTCGGCCTCACGGAGCTGGCGCGGCGGACCGGGCTGGCGAAGGCGTCGGTGCACCGGCTCAGCCAGGAGCTGGTGCGCTGGGGGTTCCTGGAGCGGCGGCACGGCAAGTACCGGCTGGGCATGCGGCTGTTCGAGATCGGCCAGCGGGTCCCGCGGCAGCGCATCCTGCGCGACCTCGCCCGGCCGTTCATGGAGGACCTGCTGCAGGCCACCGGGCAGACCGTCCATCTCGCCGTCGCCGACGGGCTGGAGGTCCTCTACCTGGAGAAGGTCTCCGGGCACCGGCAGGTCGGCCGCCCGTCCCGGGTGGCCGGGCGCATGCCGCTGCACTGCACCGCCACCGGCAAGGCCCTCCTCGCCTTCGGGCCGCGCGGCCTGCTCGACGAGGTCGTCGCCGCGCCGCTCGCCCGCACGACCCCGCGCACGACGGTCGCGCCCGGCCTGCTGGAGCAGGAGCTGAAGCGCGCCCGCGAGCTCGGGTACGCGGTCGAGTACGAGCAGGCCCGCATCGGGTACATGAGCGTCGCCGTCCCGCTGGCGGGCGCGACCGGCGCCACCGTCGCGGCGCTGTCGGTCACCGGCCCGGTCGCCCCCGCCAGGACCGAGCGCTTCGCGGGCCTGCTGGACACGGCGGGACGCCAGGTGACCAGGCTGCTGAGCGCTCGGGACGTCTGAACCCGCCGCACGCACAAGAAGGCGCGGGCACCGGAGGGGGATCCGGTGCCCGCGCCAGTGTGAAGCGGCCTCAGACGGGTGCCAGCCGGCGGAACCGGCTGGTGTGGAACACCAGCGGCGGGGTCTCGGGCCTCGCGAGCAGGCCCAGCACCTCCAGCAGCACGATCAGGTGGTCCCCGGCCGGGATCTCCTCGTGCGGGCGGCAGTCCAGCCAGGCGGCGGCGTCGAGGACGAACACCCCGCCGCCCGGCCTCGGCTCCCAGTCGACCCCGTCGAAGCGGTCGCCCTCCTTGCGGGACAGGCGCAGGCAGGCCTCGTTGTGGTTTTCGGCGAGCACGCTCAGCCCGAGCCGCGGCGCGCTCCTCAGCCTCGGCCAGGTCGCCGAGGTGTTCTGGACGCAGATCGACACCAGCGGCGGGGCCAGGGACACCGAGGTGAACGAGCTCGCCGCCATCCCGGCGGGCACCCCGTCGATCAGGGCGCACACCGCCGTCACGCCCGACGGGAAGCACCCGAAGGTCCGGCGGAGCGCGGCGACGTCCTCAGCGGCCTGCTGCATCTCGGTCACCCGCCCCGTCAGCCCGTGGCCAGCGAGGGGGCCTGCGCCGGGTCGAGCCCCATCGTGATCAGGCCGGCCATCTCGGCGCAGGCGTAGGCGTTCGGCGGCATGATCGCGGCGGTCGTCACGTCGCGCAGCATGCGCTCGTAGCCGCGGGGGCGCATCAGCGCGTTGAGCCCGCCGGCGGTGGTGCCGAGCTCGACGACCCGCCCGATCGCGTCCGCGAGCATCAGCTTCGCCTGGAGGTAGGCGTGGCAGGTGCCGAGACCCGGGCCCTCGGTGTCGGCCTTCCACGCGGCCCGGTACATCATCAGCCGCGCGGCCTCGACGTGCGTCGCGATGCGCCCGACCGCCGAGCTGATCGTCGGGTGGTAGCCCATCGGCTGGGCGTACCCCTTCGCCGTCCGCGTGCCGAGGTTCTCCGCGAGCCAGGCCACCATCGCCTCTGCGAGGCCCAGGTAGCAGCCCGTGTAGCCGCCCCACGTGATCGCGGCCTGCGCGACGATCCAGTTGGCGACGAAGTTGTCGATCGGCCCGAGGACCAGCTCCGCCGGGACGTGCGCGCCGTCGATGGCGACCTTGTTGCTGCGCGTCGCCCGCATCCCGAGCGTGTCCCAGACGTCCTCGACCACGATGTGCTCCGGCTGCGCGACCGGCAGGAGGAACGCGATGACGAGGGTCGGGTCGTCGGACCAGTCGGGGCGGGCGAGCATGAAGGCGTAGTCGCTCGCCTCCCAGATCGAGGCGAACATCTTCGTCCCGCTCACGCGCAGGCCGCCGTCCGGCGTGCGGGCGGCGGTCACCGTCGGCAGGAACGACCCCGGCAGCAGGCTGGACGAGGACGGCTCCGACAGCGGCGCCGAGATGAGCGCGCCGTCGTCGATCACCAGCGACGCGACGTGCTTGCGCGCCGCCGCGTCGAACGACGGCAGCTCGCCCGCCAGCCGGGTGGCGACGTAGTGCATGTTGAATCCGAGGGCGGTCGACGCGTCGCCCTGCGCGAGCTGCTCGACGGTCGCCAGCCAGGCGGTCGACCGGACGCCGAGCCCGCCCAGCTCGGCGGGGAACCCCGCCCCGTACAGGCCCGCCGCGCGCAGCTCGGCGAAGCTCTCCGCCGGGATCAGCCGCCGCTCGTCGGCGCCGGCCGCGCGCTCCGCCAGCGCGCCCGCGAGCCGCTTGCCGGTCTCGGCCATCGCCCGGCCCTGCTCGTCCAGCTCAAAGTCCATGGTTCCTCCACGTTCGTGCGGCGCGTCAGTCCCACATGGGGGGACGCGCCGTGTCGAGACTGACGTTGACGACCTTCGTCGCCTGGTACTCGCGGACCGTCTCCGCGGCGCCCTCGCGGCCGTAGCCGCTGGCCTTGATCCCGCCCTGCGGCTGGCCGAGGGGCGTGGCGAACCAGGTGTTGACCCAGACCATCCCGGCCTGGAGGCGCCCGGCGACGCGGTGCGCCCGCGCCAGGTCGGCCGTCCACACGCCGCAGGCGAGGCCGTAGGCGACGGCGTTCGCGCGGGCGACGGCGTCGTCCTCGTCCGTCCAGCGTTCGACGGTGAGGACGGGCCCGAAGAACTCGTCGCATGAGGCGCTCGTCTTCCCGTCCGGGTCGGCGAGGACGGTCGGCCGGTAGAAAGCGCCACCGCCGAGCTCGCCGTCAAGGTCCGGGACGCGGTGCCCGGCGCGCACCGTGGCGCCCTCCGCGACGGCCCGGTCGACGGCCTGGACGACCCGGTCCCGGTGCTCGACGCTGATCAGCGGGCCGAGCTGCGTCGCCGGGTCGAGCGGGTCGCCGACCCGGATCCGGTCGGCGCGCGCCGTGATCCGGTCCAGCAGCTCGTCGTGCACGGTGGCGTGGGCGAGCAGCCGGGACGCGGCGAAGCACACCTCGCCGTTGGCGGCGAACACGCCGGTCAGGACATCCTCGGTGAGGGTGTCGAGGTCGGCGTCCGGCCCGACGATCAGCGAGCCCTTCCCGCCGAGCTCCATGAGCGCGGGCGTCAGCCGGGCGCCCGCGCGGGCGAGGATCGTCCGCGCGCTCGCCGTGCCGCCGGTGAAGCTGATCTTGGCGATGCGGGGGTCGCTGACCAGCGCGTCGCCCGCGGTCGGGCCGAGGCCGGTGACGACGTTGACGACGCCCGGCGGCAGCAGGTCCGCGATCGCCTCCGCGAACCGGACGGTGCTCACCGACGCCAGCTCCGACGGCTTGACCACGACCGTGTTGCCCGCCGCGAGCGCGGGCGCCAGCTTGTGGGCGACGGAGATGAGCGGCGAGTTCCACGGCACGATCGCGGCGATGACGCCGAGCGGCTCCCGGGTGGTGTAGACGTGCGACGACCCCGGCGCCCCCTGCACGACCTCGCCGTGGATGCCGCGGGCCATCCCCGCGAAGTACCGGAAGATCTCCGCGGCGGTGGGGACGTCGATCAGCCCCGCCTCGCGGATCGCCCGGCCGTTCTCGGTGGCGAGCAGCGCGGGCCAGTCCGCGGCCGTGGCGGTCAGCCGGTCGGCGATGGCCCACAGCGCGGCCTGCCGCTCGGCGAGCGGCGTCGTCCGCCACGTCTCGAACGCGTCGGCGGCGGCAGTGACGGCCTCCGCCACGACGGCGGCGTCGCAGTCGGCGATCCGCGCCCAGGTCCGCCCGGTCGCCGGTTCGACCGCCGGGAGGACGTTCCGGACCGGCCGTGCCTCGCCGCCGATGATCACGGGCAGGGGCCGGTCGATCGTGAGCCGGCCGGTGCCGACGGCCGTCATGACTCCAGTCCGATGTGGACGGAGTGGAACGGGTTGTCGATCACGATGCGCCAGGTGCCGTCCGCCTGGCGGCGGAAGACGTTGGAGTCGACCGCGCTCATCTCGACGGGCGTCCCGTCCGGTGCGGTCCCGGTCAGGTTCCAGCGCAGCGCGACGAGGACGATGTCGTCGGCCTCGACCCGGTGCAGCTCCTTGATCGACAGGTGCGGCTTGAGCGCGAGGAACTCCGAGAGCGCCGCGCGGAGCTGGTCCATGCCCCGCGCCGGCTCGGTGCCCGGGCCCGTCTGGAAGACCGTGTTCTCGTCCCACACGGAGAGCGCGGCGTCCAGGTCGCCGGCGTTCATGGCCTCGACGAACAGGTCGTTGAGTTCGGTGACGCTGTTGTGTGATCCCATGCCCGGGACGCTATAAATCGCCCGCTACCTGGCACATCGCCCGTTCATGGGAAGGCGCGGGCCACCCGAACGTGGGATCAGCGCAGCAGCCGGGCCGCCAGCTCCACCCGGGAGTGGACGCCGAGCTTCTGGTAGATCGACTTGAGGTGGTGCTTGACGGTGTTCGGGCTGATGTGCAGCCGCCCGGCGATCTCGTGGTCGCGCTTCCCGGCGGCGACGAGTTCGGCGATGGCCGCCTCGCGCTCGGTGAGGAGGCGGCGCAGCGCGGGCGGCGGCGCCGCCGGGCGGGTCTCCGCCGACAGGATCGACACGATCAGCGAGGGACGCTCCGGCAGGGGCGCCGAGGTCACGGTGATGTCGGTCGCGCCGCCCGTCCCGCCGTCCGTCCCCCTGTCGGTCCCTGTGGCCGGCACGATGAGCCGCCGGGTCGCCTCGCCGCCGTCGATCGCCGCGTCGAGGGAGGGCCACGCGCCGTCCGCGGCGTCGAGCAGCGCCCGCGCGGGCCGGTTCGCGTGCCGCTCGGCCCGCTCCAGGTCGGTGACCACGATCGCCTGCCCGCACGCCTCCAGCGCCCCCCACCACGCGGCCCGCTCGGCGTCGATCGCCGTGACCAGGTCCGTCGCGGCGACCGCCGCCTGATACATCCGTGCCGCCGTGGTCGCCCGGCGCCGGTCGCCGTCGTCGAAGGCGGGCTCGCCCGCGCCGCGGGCGAAGTTGATCGTCCCGACGATCTCCCCGCCGCTGATCAGCGGCGCGCACATCACGTGCGCCATGTCGTAGTGCCGGAACAGGCCCTGGACGATCGGCGCCTCCCGCCAGCCCTCAGCCGGCTTGACCAGGGAGTCGTCCCAGGCGCGCCGGGCCGCCACGGCGCCGCGCAGCACCGGGTCGACGGCCCGGCCGAACCGCTCGTAGCGGTGCGCGTAGAACCGGCTGAGCCCGCGCACCGCCGACGCCCGCGGCCGGCCGGTCCGCTGGTCGAACAGGTAGAGGCCGTACGCGAAGGACGGCACATGACCGGCGACCCAGTCGAAGTAGCGCTCCTGCAGCTCGTCCAGGCCGCGGGCGGTGACGAGCACCTCCAGCCCGGAGCTCAGGCTCTCCTCGTCGGCGGCCGCCGCGTCACCGGCGCCCACCCCGCCGATCTCCTCGCCCATCCAGCGAGTATGCGCCGACGTTATGGCATCACGCTAGACACCGCGGCGACCGATTCGTCAGCCCGGCCGGCCGATCGGGGTCAGCGCTCCCGGTCCTGGATGACTCCGCACGCGCTGCGGCCTCCGGAGTCGCCGGCCTTCAGGGTGTCGGCGTCGGGGCCCTTCTTCCCGCCGGACTCGTACCGCTCCGGAATGTTGGCGTGGTTGTCGGGCAGCGCGTGGACGACGATCGCGCTGCCGTCGGAGTCCAGGAGGTCCTGCGTCCGGAACCGGTCGGTGAGCGTCTCGGCCATGCCTCGCCCGTTCTGCCCGACCTGGAGGTTCGGGAGGTCACCGGCGTGCGACCCGTGGTTGTTGGGGCCGCCCAGGTCCAGGTGGCCGCCGGCGGTGAGGAACGGGCTGACCTTGCCGGTGTTGGGGTCGACGGCCTTGGGATCGCACTTGCCGACCGCGTGCACGTGGAAGCCGTGGAAACCGGCGGGCAGGTTCCACACCTGGACCGACACGCGCTGGCGTCCCCAGCCGGCTCCCGAGACGGTCAGCCTTCCTACTTCCTTGCCCTCGACGTCCGTGACCTGCGCGGTCAGCCCCTGCCGCGCTTCGCCGGTGGCGGCCTGGACGGCCGCCGAGATCCCGACCACCCCCGCCGCTCCGCCGAGCGTGGCCAGCACCGCCAGGTGGGCGACCGAAACGACTCTCTTCATATCCGTCTCTTCCTAGGAGTGGGACGACCTCTGCACCGCATGCCTTTGCTAGTGGCCGCCGCACCGGGACATCAATGGCGGGCTCCGGATCCGGCAGCCCTCAACAAGATCCTGTCACCGAGAGCCAACAGGCCGGCGTCCGCGCCACGCGCGCCGACGTCCCGCGCCGACCCTCCGAACCGCGTCAGGATTGAACCCCTTCTGGTGACCGCGGCGGTCGCGGCGATGAGTTCGCCGGGGCCGGCGGGTCTACCTCCCGACCAGGACGACCAACGAATCGGGAGCAAGGCATGGGCCTCATTCATATCGAGATGTTCGCGACCCTCGACCTGGTCGGGCAGGCGCCCGGCGGCCCCGACGAGGACCCGCTGGGGTTCCCGTTCGGCGGCTGGCAGGCGCCCCTGCTGGACGAGGTCGCCGGGGCGCAGGTCGGCGCCGCCTACGAGGGCACGGACGCCCTGCTGCTCGGCCGGCGGACCTACGACATCTTCGCCGCCTACTGGCCGCACCAGGAGGGCGGCCAGGACGACGAGATCGCGACGCTGTTCAACAGCGTCCCCAAGTACGTGGCCTCCCGGGGCAGGCCCGACCTGTCGTGGGCCGGGTCGTCGCACCTCGGCCGGGACCTGGCCGCCGCGGTGCGGGAGATCCGGGACCGGCACGAGAACATCAAGGTCGTCGGGAGCCTGAACCTCGTGCAGTCGCTCCTGCGCGAGAAGCTCTTCGACCGTCTGGACCTGTGGGTGCACCCCATCGTGCTCGGCGTCGGGAAGAAGGTGTTCGACGGTGGCGCCGTGCCCACCAACGTCACGCTCCTCGAACCGCCGGTGGCCAGCCCCAACGGCATCGTGCACCTGCGCTACGGGCTCGCCGGCGGCACTCCCGGGACCGGGGACATGAGCGCGCCCGACCGCGGCGCCTGACCCCGGTGACGGCGCCCGCCGTGATCGGGGCGGGCGCCGCCGCCAGCCGGTCCCGGCCACCGGCTGGCCGGAACAGGACACTTCGTTAGCGCCCGTGTACGTGCTGTTGCATCCTCGAAAGAGAAACCGCGGCGGATGATCTTCAGATTTCCGCGCCCGCGGTCATCTCGGGGAGGCACGGCAATGGCGGTAAAGCGCGCACTCATCGGCAGATCGCCGGGATCGACGCTCGGCGCGAAGCTCAGAACAGCGTCCCTGCGTGCGCTGCGCACCCTCTTGCAGGGCCTCGCGAGCGCCTTTCCCAGCGCGGGGGCGGGGACGGTCGTGCTTTCCACCGGCTATTGGCAGACATTCGGATATGCCTGCCTGGCGGCGGTCATCACGGCGGTCGTTTCGTTTCTGCACAATGCCGCCGGGATCCTTCCGGAGGATCCGACGCAGAGCGGCCGGCACGCCACCGGTTAATCGGTCCGCTGCGGGATCAGCTGCAGCCTGACGTTCTCGTCGTACGGGATGACGAACGTGGAGATCCGGGCCGTGGAGTCGGTGGGTTTCCAGGTGAGCGGGACGAGGAAGAGCCGTCCGCCCGAGGCCAGGAGGAGACGCAGGTTCCGGTAGCGGTGCCGGTAGGCGACCTTCTCCCCGAAATCGGCGTGCTCGGTCTCCCGAGGGGCGTCGACCAGCGGCTCCTTGGTGTAGAGGACCACCTCGGGCAGTTTCCCGAGGTTCTTCGCGTCGTCGTAGGCGCGGGCGACGCCGACCTCTCCGGCCAGGCTGTTGGCGGCCCAGAACAGGCCCATCACGCCGATCGCGATGGCCGCCAGGCGGGCGCCGCGTTCGGCGCCGTCCATCACCGGCTCCCGCGAACCGGCATGGCGGGCCAGCCAGAATCCGTAGACCAGCAGCGGGGCGCACGCGGTCAGCGACAGCGGGGTGACCCCCGGCGTCTCGTTCCGCGCCACGTCGGTCGACAGGAGGCCGACCAGGGCCCGCACCAGCAGCGCCAGGCCGGTCAGGGCGATGGCGGCGCCGAGCCCGCGGGCCAGGCGCGGCCGGGACGGCAGCACCACCGCGCCGATCAGCGCGTGCGCGGCCATGGCGACGAGCACGATCAGGAGCAGGAGGGCCGCCGCCGGATAGGCCACCTCGACGCCGAACTTCAGCAGATCCTGGTTGGCGAGTTCGGTCAGCTGGAGATCGACGCCGAAGTACCGGAAACGCTGCAGCGTGGCGACGTAGCCGTACCAGATCAGCACGCCCGCGATGATCGTCGTCGGCGGGCCGAAAGTGCTCAGCGTGGCCAGCCGCTGGGTCCAGTCCTGGGCGGGGTCGGCCGCCGGTTCCTCGGCGGGCCGCCGCCGCTCGGCCCTCATCCGCGCCCGGGCCAGCCGGTCGGACCCGCGGTCAGCACTGGCCAAACTGGGACTCTCCGAAATACGGCTCCGCCGAGTTGGGCACCCATTCCACGCAGGCCGGGAGGTCGGTGGTGGCCTGCCAGGTGGCACGGACGGGACGGCCCGGCCCCGGCTGGGCGCCCTGAACATTTCTGCAGGGGCCGATGGCGGTATCCGTGCAGAGCTTGGAAAGGGACCAGGTGACCCTCACGGTGTATTTCGCCGGAAGGGCGGGACGCGAACCGGACGACAGGAACTGCGGCCCCACGCCGCAGCTCTCGGTGGAGGAGATCACCGTGTCCGGCGCGCACGCTTTCGGGGCGGGAGCCCCCAGCCCGGCGCATCCGGCGTCGCCCCCATAGGTCACCGAGGCGAAGGCCGCGGCCGCCCTGGCCGGCTCGGACAGGTCACCCGCGTTCCGTGCCTCCGGACCCCCTAGGGTCTGCGCCCGGAAACTCTCGATCCGGACCGGATAGGGCGCCGAGATGAGGCGGCACACGCTGTTGGGGGAACGGTTGTCCAGGGACGCGCCGCTGCCGGTCGAGAGCCGGGGAGTCTGCCAGGGCTCCGCGGACGGGCCGACCGATGGCGGCTGCGACTCCCCCGGCGACTCCTGCCCCCGCGGCGCGGAGCTCAGCGGCGCGGGGGTGGCCGACAGCCCCTGACCGCCCTCTTCGCCGCCGCCACTCCCGCACCCCGCCACGAGAATGATCACGGCGCCCCCGGCCGCGCCGAGTTTGGAGAAAAGCACCGTCCGAGTCTATGGCCGCGACTTCCGGTGAAGACCGCCCGCGAAGGCCGTTAACGGCCATTCCCCGAGCGGGAATGGCGGAACAAAAGCCCTTGCGTGATGAAGAACTCCGAGGTGGCGAGAGGTCAGGGCGGCGGGTCGTCCCGCCACGCGGTTTCGCGGGCGCGGACCAGGGCCGTCAATGTGGCGTTGACCGGGGCCTCCCTGCCCGCCTTGGCCGCCTCGCGGGGCACCGCGCCGTTGATGAACATGATCTCGCTGACGCGCCGGGCCTCGTGGTCGAGGAGGGCGGACGGCTTCGCGGCCGGCATCCGCGCCCCGAAGTCGCGGACCAGCTCGACCGGGTCCGGCGCGGGCACGGCGACGCCGAGGGCGCGTGCGGTGTCCCATGCCTCGGTGGCCGCCGCGCGGCTGACCGGGCCCATGTGCGCGTCGTCCATGACCTCGCCGACCGTCAGCCCGGTCAACGCGCACGGGGCGCTGTAGGCGACGTTGCAGATGAGCTTCTCCCACTGCATCGCGGCGATGTCGGTGACCGCCCGGGCGTCGAATCCGCCGAGGCGCCAGGCGGCGGCGATGCGCTCGACCTCGGTGCGGTCGAGCGCGCCGTAGCCACCGAAGCGGAGCGCGCGCATCGCGTTGTGGTGGACGTTTCCCGGGCCCTTCACCGAGGCCCCGAACCCGCTCGCCACCCCGACGGCGAGCCGGTCGCCGCCGAGCTCCGCGGCGACGACGTCGGCCGATCCGAAACCGTTCTGGATGGTGAGGACGACGGTGTCGGGCCCGATGAGCGGCCGGGCTCCGGCCGCCGCGGTCTCGACGTCGGCCGCCTTCACCGCGAGGACGACGAGGTCCACCGGATCGTCGGGGGCGGAGGTGTGCGCCCGTACCGGGACCCGGAATTCCCCGTCCGGTCCGGACACCAGCAGCCCGTTCTCGGCAATGGCCGACATATGGGCGGCCCATCTGTCGACGGCGAGGACGTCGTGACCCGCCGACGCGAGCCGTCCGGCGTACACCGACCCCATCGCGCCGCAGCCGACCACCGCGATTCTCATCGTCTCCCTTTCCTCGCTCATCCGACGAGCCGGGCGATCTCCGCCGCCAGGCCCGGCTTCGCTTCGAGCCCGAATCCAGGGTCGTCGGCGGGGCGGATCCGGCCGTCCGCGAGGCGGCAGCCGGGGCCGTAGCCGCCGAACGGCTGGAAGACGCCCGGGTAGGCCTCGCATCCGCCGAGGCCGAGACCCGCCACGATGTGGAGGTTGATCAGGTGCCCGCCGTGCGGGAACGCCGACCGGCGGTCGAACCCGTGCTCCTCCATCAGCTCGATCATCCGCACGTACTCGGTGAGGCCGTAGCCGAGCCCGGCGTCCATCTGGAACACGTCCAGGCCGGCGCGGAGCCCGCCGAACAGCAGCAGGTTCTTCACGTCCTGGACGGAGAACAGGTTCTCGCCGGTGGCGACGGCACCCGGGTAGACCTCCGCGAGCCTCCGGTGCAGGTCGAAGTCGAGCGGGTCCGTGGCCTCCTCGTACCAGCGGAGCCCGTGGCCGGCGAGGGCCTCGGCGTACGCGTGCGCCTGCGTCCAGCCGAACCGCCCGTTCGCGTCGACGGCGACCGCGCCGCCGCCGCCCATCGTCTCCACGGCGGCCTCGACGCGCCGCAGGTCGCCGGCGAGCGGGAGGCCGCCGATCTTGATCTTGACCGCGGGGTATCCGGCGTCCCGGTAGCCGCGCAGCTCGGCCGTCAGCTGGCCGATGTCGTCGCCGGGACGGTAGTAGCCTCCGGCGGCGTAGACGGGGACGCCGTCGCTTTCGGGGGCGCGTCCGTACGTCTTGGCGATGAGCGCGTAGGCCGGTTCGCCGGCGTGCTTGGCGAGCAGGTCCCAGCAGGCGAGTTCGACGGCGGCGGCAGCGGCGGCGCGGTCGCCGTGGCCGCCGGGCTTCTCGTCCTTCATGGCGCGCTTCAGGACGCGTCCCGGGTCGAGGAGGCCGGTGTCGGGTTCGAGCAGCGAGTCCGGGTCGGCGCTGAGCACCCGCGGGATCATCCGGTCGCGCAGGATGCCGCCCTGGGCGAAGCGCCCGATGGAGTTGAACGCGATCCCGGCGAGCGGGCGCCCGTTCCTGCGCACATCACTGATCACAGCCACGAGGGAGACGGTGTGGTCGGCGAAGCTGACCACGGAGTTGGCCACGTTCCCTTGCAGCGGAACGGGCATTTCTCGGATCTCGACGATACGCAAAGGCATTCCTTCTGCTAGCGCGCGCCGGAGACGCGCGGGACGGCCAGCTCCCGGAGCCGCCGCTTGAGCACCTTGCCGCTGGGGGTGCGGGGCAGTTCGCCGACCAGGTCGACCCGGGTCGGGCATTTGTAGTGCGCGAGCCGTTCCCGGCAGAAGGCGATCAGCGCCGGCTCGGTGAGCCCGGTGCCCTCCTTCGCGACGACGATCGCGGCGACCGTCTCGCCCCAGCGCGGATCGGGGACGCCGACGACGGCCGCCTCCGCCACGTCCGGGTGCTCGGCCAGGACGTTCTCGACCTCCACGGGGTACACGTTCTCGCCGCCGGTGATGATCATGTCCGTGATGCGGTCGGTCAGGAACAGGTAGCCGTCCCCGTCCAGGTGGCCTGCGTCGCCGGTGCGGAACCAGCCCCCGGCGCGGAAGGCGCGGGCGTTGTCGGTCTCCGCGCCGAGGTATCCGGGGGTGAGCAGGGCGCTGCGCATCCAGACCTCGCCGGTCGCCCCGGCGGGCCGTTCCTCCCCGCTCTCGGGGTCGCGGATCTGGATCTCCACACCGTCGGCGGCGCGCCCCGCGGACGCCAGCCGCGCGCCTCCCCGGCGGTGGTCCTCGGGGCCGAGGAACGTGATGGGCCCGCACGCCTCGGTCATCCCGTAGCTCTGGACGAGGTCGCAGCCGAGCGCCGCCCGCGCCGCCTCGATCACCGCGGGCGGCATCGGCGACCCGCCGTAGATCAGCGTCTTGAGGCTGCCCAGGTCGGCGTCCGCGATGGCGGGGCTCTGGACCAGGGTCTGGACGACGGCCGGGACGCTCAGCATGTGGGTGGCCCGGACGTCCTGCAGCACGCGCAGGACGCCCTCGGGCGACGCGTCGGTGAGGAAGACCGACCGGGCGCCCCGGCCCAGGCAGTAGAACAGCCAGCCCGTGCCCGAGACGTGGAACAGCGGCGAGGGGACGCACACCACCGATCCCGGGCCGACCTCCCAGGGCGCGGACGACGCCAGGTTCGCCGCGATGTTGCCGTTGGTCAGCTGCACCGCCTTCGGCCGCCCCGACGTCCCGGAGGTGTAGATGAGGAGGGTCGCGGCGCCGGGGCCGGCCGGACGCGGGTCGGCGACCGCGGACCGCCCGTCGAGCCAGGCCTCGTAGCCTCCGATGACGCTCAGGTCGCGGCCCAGCACCAGGACGTTCTCTCCGGCGGCCTCGTCCGCCACGCCGAGCGCGCGCAGGTACGCGGCGTCGCTGACGATCGTCCCCGGACGGGCGTGGTCGAGGACGCGGGCCAGCTCGCCCGGCGCCAACCGCCAGTTGAGCGGGACGGCCGGGACGCCGAGCCGGTTCGCGCCGACCATGAGCGCGGCCCAGACGGCGGAGTCGCGGCCGAGGTAGGCGACCGGGCCGCCGGTGCCGGCCAGCGCGTTCGCGACCTGCGCGGACCGCCGCGCGAGCGCGCCGAAGGTGAGGCCGCCGCCGCCCGCGTTGCCGGTGGCCGGCCGGTCGGGCGCCTCCCGGGCCCAGTGATCGGCCATGGCGGCCAAGGAACCGGTGAATCGGTCATCCATGAATGCGCCTCCGGGTCACCCGTTTTTAGCAGGAATCTGACTTCACTTTCAATGTTCGAAACCGGCGTCAGCGGGCGTCGAGCCGCTGCAGGCCGCGCTCGGCGATCTCGCGGACCTCGTCCTCGAGCTCGCCGAACTCCTGACCGGCCAGCGCGCCCGCCCGCACCCGGACGGCGATGCCCTGCGTGATGACCGCGCACTTGAAGTGCGCCAGCGCCTCGTAGAAGGGCAGGTCGGCCAGCTCCACCCCGGACCGGCGCGCGTAGCGGTCGGCGATTTCCGCGCGCGGCGGGAAGCCGGGCAGGGCGGTCACGGCCGGGGTCAGCCGCAGCCCCGGCTCGCCCGGCTCCTGCCAGTAGAACAGCAGCAGCGCGAGGTCGGTCAGCGGGTCGCCGAGCGTCGACATCTCCCAGTCGAGGACGGCCCGGACCGTGCCCGGGTCGTGCTCGTCCATCACGCAGTTGTCGAGCCGGAAGTCTCCGTGGACGATCGAGTCGCGCGGCGAGGCGGGCACCGCCCCGGCGAGGCGGCGGCCGAGCTCCTCGACGGGCGCCACGGCCTCGGTGCGGGAGCGCGCCCACTGGTCGTTCCAGCGCCGGACCTGCCGGGCGAGGAAGCCGTCCGGCCTGCCGAAGCCGTCCAGCCCGACCGACCTCGGGTCGACGCGGTGCAGCGCGGCCAGCGCGTCTACCAGCGCGAACGCCAGCTCCGCCCGCTGCCCAGGGCCGTCGGCGTACCCGTCGGGGATGCGGTCCCGGATGACGTGGCCCCGGACGCGCTCCATGACGTAGAAGGGCGAGCCGGTGAGTTCGCCGTCGTCGCTGAGGACGATCCGCGGTACCGGCACTGGCGACGAGCCGAGCGCGCGCTGGACACGGGCCTCGCGTCCCATGTCGTGCGCGCTGGGCAGCAGCTCGCCGGACGGCGGCCTGCGCATCACCAGCTCCCCGGCCGCGCTGGTCAGCAGGAACGTCAGGTTCGACTTCCCGCCGGCCAGCAGGGTCGCGGACAGCCCGGACCACCGCGCGTCGCCGGTCGCCTCCGCCACGGCGGGCCCGAGCAGGTCGGGGCGGACGAGCTCGTCCACCACGGTCGTGTCCGTCTCGCCGTGCACGCTCACGCTCCGAAGTCCCAGCCGTCGCCCTGCTCGAACTCGCGGAGCAGCCGCCGCGCGACGTTGACCACGTGCACCTCGTCCGCGCCGTCGTAGATGCGCCCGAACCGGGCGGCCCGGTACATGCGGCTCAGCGGGGTGTCGTCGGTGAGGCCCGCGGCCCCGTACACCTGGACGGCCCGGTCGATGACGTCGTGCAGCATCCGCGCCCCGACGACCTTGATCGCGCCGATCTCGACGCGCGCACCGCCCCCGCCGTCGATCTTCCCGGCGGCGTCCAGGGTGAGCAGGCGGCAGGACTGGATCTGCGCCCAGCTCTCGAACACGTGCTGCTGCATCAGCTGCCGCCCGCCCAGCTTCTCGCCCTTCAGCATCCGGGTGTTGAGCCGGTCGCACATCAGCTCGAAGGCCCGCTGCGCCTGGCCGAGCCAGCGCATGCAGTGGAAGATGCGGCCGGGGCCGAGCCGCTCCTGGGCGATCGCGAAGCCCGCGCCGCGCTCGCCGAGCAGGTACCCGGCGGGGACGCGGACGTCGGTCAGCGACAGCTCGTAGTGCCCGCCCTCGATCCCGAGCACGGGCGTCTCGCGGACGATCCGGAACCCGGGCGTCCCGGCCGGGACGACGATCAGCGAGAACGCGCGGTGCGGCGGCGCGCCGTCCGGCTCCGTCCGGCACAGGACCGTGGTGAACGCCGCGTCACCGGCGCCGGTGATGAACCATTTCCGGCCGTTCAGCACCCATTCGCCGTTCTCCAGCCGGGCCGTGGTCTGGAGCTGGGTCGGGTCGGACGACGCGACGTCCGGCTCGGTCATGGCGAAGCTCGGCCCGATGGCGCCCCGCACCAGCGGGTCGAGGAGGCGGTCGCGGACCTCGCCCTCGGCGTGCCGGTCGAGCATGAGGGAGTCCTGGAGCGTCCAGGTGCCGAGGGCGTACTGCCCGAAGTCGGAGCGGCCCTGGACCTCGTTCACGTAGACGTAGTCGAGGAACGGCATCCCGCCGCCCCCGATCTCCGCCGGGTGCCCGAGCGCCCACAGCCCTTCCCGCTTGGCCTGCGTCTGCAGTTCCGCGAGCAGCTCGCGCGATTCGGGGCTGCGGGCGTCCAGCGCGTGCTCGACGGGCTCGACGCGCTCGGTCATGAACCGGTGCACGGCCTGCCGCAGCGGCCGCACGTGCTCGGGGACGGAGAACGCGCTCGCTTTCACTGGCTGCTTCATTTCACCATCGACTTGTGCCGGCTGTGGTCGACGTCGTCGAGGGTCGCGGTCAGCAGCCGGTGCGCCTCCGCCGGGTCGGCCTCGAACCCGGGGGTGTCGATGCACAGCTCGACCATGATCCCGTTGGGGTCGATGTAGTACAGCGACCGCAGGTAGTCGTGGTCGACCTCCATGTACGGCTCGACCCCGGCGGCCTGCATCCGCCCGCGCACCTCGGCCACCTTCTCGGCGGTGACGTTGAACGCGATGTGGTTCACCCAGCGGGGCAGCTTGTTGCCGACGGATATCTCCGAGCTCCAGCCGTCCCGCTCCCCCGCCTCGTGCAGGTCGAAGAACGCGATGCAGCTGCCGTCGCCCGTGTCGTGGAAGGTGTGGCGGAAGAATCCGCCCTTCGGCCCCGCCGCCACCTCGGTGTGGACGAGCGGGAACCCCATCAGCTCCTCGTAGAAGCGCGTGGTCGCATCCAGGTCGCGGCATGCGTAGGCGACGTGGTGGATTCCGGGAGCGGGCACGTGTGTACCTCCATATCGAAAGAGATCAGGAATTGTTTTTCTGAGGGGGCGGCTCAGCGGCCGTTGAACAATGGGTCTCGGCGTTCGGTGAATGCCTGCACGCCTTCGCGGAAGTCCGCGGTGCCGTGCAGCAATGCCTGGTCGCTCGCCTCCTGGCGGAGCACGGCGTCCAGTCCTTGGTGGCCGCCGGCGAGCATGGCCTTGGTGAAGGCCACGGCCAGGGGCGGCTGTTCGGCCAGCCTGCGGGCCACGTCCATGGCGGTCCGGAGCGCCTCTCCGGGTGCGGCGCGATAGTCGGCCAGGCCGATGGCGACGGCCTCGTCCCCGCGCACCGGCTCGTCGAGCATCAGCATCCGGCGGGCCCGGCCGTCGCCGACGCGCCGCGGCAGCGACCACAGCAGGCCCAGGTCCGCCATCAGCCCGAGGCGCGGGAAGGCGCAGCGGAACGTCGCGTCCTCGGCGGCGACGACGAGGTCGCAGGCCAGCGCCAGGGACAGGCCCGCGCCGACCGCGTGCCCTTCGACCGCGGCGACGACCGGCTTCCGGCCCGCGGCCAGCGTCCGGACGGTGCGGTGGAGCGCGTTCAGGTTGTCGTGGGTCGAGGTGACGGTCGCGTCCCGCAGGACGGCGACGTCGACCCCGGCGCAGAACGTCCCGCCCGATCCGGTGAGGACGAACGCGCGTACCTGCGGATCGGACATGCCCTCCTCCAGCGACTCCTGGAGGGCCGCCATGGATTCGAGGGTGAACGCGTTCCGCGTCGCCGGACGGTCGAGCGTGAGGACCGACAGGGTCATCTCACACCGCCGTCCAGCCGCCGTCGACCGACAGGACGCTGCCGGTGACGTAGGCGGACGCGTCCGACGCCAGGTAGACGAGCGCTCCGTCGAGCTCGTCGGCGCGCCCGCCACGGCCCATCGGGATGGTGCGGCGGATGTAGGCGCGCCCTTCCTCGGTGGCGAAGAGCTCCTGGCTCATCTCCGACTCGAAGTAGCCGGGCGCGATCGCGTTCACGCGCACGCCGTCGCGGGCCCACTGCGAGGCCAGCTCCCGCGTGAGGTTGACGGCCCCCGCCTTGCTGGCGCAGTAGCCGCCGTGCGGGATGCGCTTGGACCCGACGAGCCCCAGCGCGGACGCGATGTTGACGATGCTGCCCCCGCCCCGGGCGGCCATCGCGAGCCCGGCGTACCGGGCGCAGGTGTAGAGGCCGACCAGGTTGACCTCCAGGACGCGGCGGAAGTCGTCGGTGGTCTCCTCGGCGACGGTCTTGACGTGGGTCGTGCCCGCGTTGTTCACCAGCACGTCGAGGCGTCCCGCCCAGTCCTCCGCGCGGGCGACGAGGGCGCGCACGTCGGCCTCGACCGTCACGTCGGCCGTGACCGGCAGCACCCGGTCCTCACCGAGCTCGGCCGCCAGTTCCTTGAGTTCCCGGGTACGCCGCGCGGCCGCCACGACCCGGGCTCCGCGCCCGGCCAGGCACTGGACGAACCGCCTCCCCAGCCCGGACGAGGCGCCGGTGACGACCACGCCGCGGCCGGTGAGATCGAACAGATCGGGCTCCGCCACGCAATCCTCCTTCTTCTGATTCACGCGGATTCGGCCTGGGCGCTGCCCAGATAGGCGGCCAGGACTTCGGGGTTCGCGCCTATCTCGGCGGGCGTGCCGACCGCGACGAGGCGGCCGAAGTCGAGGACGGCGATCCGGTCGCAGATGTCCATCACCACGCCCATGTTGTGCTCGATCAGCACGACGGTGAGGCCGAGCCGCTCGTTGGCGTCGAGGATGGCGTCGACCATGGACTCGACCTCGTCGTGCGTCATTCCGGCGACGGGCTCGTCCAGCAGCAGGACGTCCGGCTCGGCCGCCAATGCCCTGCACAGTTCGACCTGGCGCTGGGTCCCGCCGGGAAGCTCGCCCATCCGCGTGTCGCGGAGCGCGCCGAGGCCGAACATCTCCAGGACCTCTTCGGCCTTGGCCCTGCCTTCGCGTTCTTCGCGCGCGGCCCATCCGTACCAGAGCATTCCGCGCAGGACTCCGGCGCGCTGCTTGCTGATGCGTCCGAGAAGGACGCTCTCCAGAACGGTCATGGTGGGAAAGGACTCGACGTTCTGGAACGTCCGCCCGATCCCCCGCGCGTTGATGCGGTCGGGCCGCGCACCGCGGATCTCCTGGCCGCGATGGCGGATCGACCCCTGCTGCGGCCGGTACACGCCCGAAACGCAGTTGAAGAGCGACGATTTCCCCGCGCCGTTCGGGCCGATGATCCCGAACGTCTCCCCCTCCCTGATGTCCAGCGAGACGCCGTCGAGGGACCTGACCCCGCTGAAATTGAGGGTGACGCCTTCGAGTTCGAGAACCGTGGTCGCCGTCATCGGCCCGCCCTTTCCGCCGTCCGCCGGGCGCGGCGGCCGCTCACGCTCTGCCCGCCCAGGTAGTAGTGCGCGACGCGCTCGTCGCCGGCGAGCTCGGCGGCGGACCCGCCGCCCGCGATCCGCCCGCCCTCCAGCACGTAGCCGTACTCGGCGACCTCGAACGCCAGCAGCGCGTTCTGCTCGACCAGCAGGACGGTCGTGCCCTTGGCGTTGATCGCCCGGACGACGTCGCGGATCTCCTCCACGATGCGGGGCGCGAGCCCGAGGCTCGGCTCGTCCAGGACGAGCAGCCGCGGCTGGGTCATCAGCGCCCGGCCGATCGCGAGCATCTGCTGCTCGCCGCCGGACAGGAACCCCGCCCGCTGCCCGAGCCGCTGCCGCAGCACCGGGAACAGGTCGAGGATCTCGTCGTAGGTCGACTCGCGGCGGGCGTCGTCGCGGCGCAGGGTGTGCGCGCCGGTCAGGAGGTTCTCGCGGACGGTGAGGTTGGGGAACACCTGGCGCCCTTCGAGCACCTGTGCCACCCCGCGCCGGACGACGGCGGACGCGTCCGCGCCGGTGATGGCGTCCCCGTCCAGGCTGACCCGCCCCTGGTGGATCACGCCCTGGTGGGCCTTGAGGAGTCCGGAGACCGCGCGCAGCAGCGAGGTCTTCCCGGCGCCGTTCGGCCCGACCAGCGCCACGATCTTCCCTGCGGGCACCGTGAGGGAGACGCCCTCGATGACGACGCCGCCCGTCCGGTAGCCCACGGTGAGGTCCTCGACGGCCAGGCTCGCCGCCGCCGTCCCCGCCGTGCCGCTCTTCTCAGGCATGTGACCGCCCCTTCCGTCCGGCCGCGTTCAGCACCCGTTCGGAGATCCCGGCGAGTCCCCGCGGCTCGAAGACCAGCACCGCCACGATCGCGAGCCCGTAGAGGCAGTTCGCGAGCACGTCGACCGACACGCCGCCGCCCGCCGACGGCGTCGTGCTGATCCCCGGGACGACGCCCGCCAGCAGCGTCACCACCTGCGGGATCGCGGTGACGAAGACCGCGCCCGCGATCGCGCCGCGCAACGACCCGACCCCGCCGATGATGATGATCGCGAGGAGCTCGACCGACATCATCAGGTCCCACTGGTCGGGGACCGCGTAGGTCTGGTAGGAGACGAGCAGCGCGCCCGCGAGGCCGGCGTACGCGGCGGCGACGCCGAACGCCGCGCTCTTCATCCGGGCGACGGGGACGCCGACGACCCCGGCGGTCAGGTCCCGGTCGCGGATCGCCGCGAAGCCGCGGCCGACCCGGGTGCGGCTGAGGTTGCGGGCCGCGACGGCCGCCACCGCGAGGACCGCGCACGCGAGGTAGAAGAACTGCTGGTCGCCGGTCAGCATGAACGGGCCGACGATCACGTCGTCGAGCAGGTCGTGGCCGAAGAGCTCGACCGGATGCGCGGCCCGTCCCTTGGAGCCGCCGGTGAGGCCGTCCCAGACGTCCCACAGCCACTCCGCGACGAACAGCACCGCGAGCGTGACGACCGCGAGGTAGAGCCCGCGCAGCCGGGCGGCGAACGGGACGACGAGCAGCCCGACCGCCGCGCTGACCAGGCCCGCCGCCGGCAGCCACACCCAGATCGGCAGGCCCTGGTCGGCGCCCAGCCAGATGGCGGTGTAGCCGCCGACCGCGACGAACGCGGAGTGGCCGAGCGAGACCTGCCCGGCCAGCCCGGTCAGCACGTGCAGGCCGAGCGCGGCGATCGCGGAGATCGCCGAGAACACCGCGATCGCCTGCCACTGCGGCGTGGAGAACAGCGGGACGGCCAGCAGCACGACCACCGCCGCGATGCCCGCGGTACGGGACGTCCAAGGGTGCCGCGGGCGGCCCGCAGGCGCCGGCATGACGTCCGCGCCGGCACGGGTCTTCACGGTGGGGGCCATCAGATGCGCTCCGCCTCGTGGTGCCCGAAGAGCCCGGAGGGGCGCAGCGTCAGCACCAGCAGCATCGCCACGTACGGGAGGACGACGTGCACGCCGCCGTACTCCGCCAGGTACCCGGAGCCGAGCACGAGCATCAGCCCGACGCCCATGCCGCCGACGACCGCGCCCGCCAGCGAGTTGAACCCGCCGATCACGAGCGCGGGCAGGGCGCCGAGGGCGGTGTCGACCATGTCCGGGGACACGCGGCGCGGGAACGCTCCAAGGAAGACCCCGCCCGCGACCGCCAGCACCCCGGCGATGCCCCACGACACCGTCTGGACCCACCGCATGTTGATCCCCTGCGCGAGGGCGGCCTCGTGGTGGTCGGCGGCGGCCCGCAGGGCGAGGCCGTGCCTGGTCTTCTGGAAGAACAGCCACAGCGCGGCCAGCAGGACGAGCGAGACGCTGATGATCCAGACGCCCGTCCAGGAGAGGGCGACGCCGCCGATGCGCAGCACGCCCCGCCCCATCGGGCCCTCGGTCGACCCGCGCGGGTTGACGCCCCACGCCATCGCCACGAACGCCTGCCCCATCACCGACAGGCCGAGCGTCGCCATGATCACGACGTAGAGGGAGCGTCCCGCCAGGCGGCGCAGGATGACCTTCTCGCACACGATCGCGAGCGCCACCATGCACACCAGCGCGACCAGGACGCCCCACCCGAACCCGTACGGGACGAGCGCCGCGACGATGTAGGCGCTGATCATCACGAACACCGGGTGCGCGAAGTTGAACACGCCCGAGCTCTTGAAGACCATGACGAAGCCCAGGCCGATGAGCGCGTAGATGCAGCCCAGGGCCATGCCCTGGAAGCTCAGCTGGAGGAAGTTGTCCATGTTCGCCTCGCCGGCCCGTCAGCTCTTGGCGCCGTCGGCGAGCCGCCACTTCATGGCCAGGTCGGTGGCGCCGAAGCCGGTGACGGGCACCGGAACCCCGGTCTTGGGGTCGATCTTGTTCATCCGGGTCTGCCGCGAGGGGATGCGGCTGTCGGCGTCGCCCGACCCGTACTTGAGGTCGGGGCTGAGCCCGCTGGTCGAGACGTTGAGCCCGGCCATGGCCGCCACCACGCCCTTCTGGGTGAGGTCCTTCTCCTTGCACGCCTTCTCCAGCGCGGCGACGGCGACGGACGCGTCCACCCAGCCCGCGATGACGAGCTGGTCGGGCTTGGTGCCGGGCGCGACCTTCTCGACGTTCTGCTTCACCTCGGCCATCGCCGGGACGTTCTCGGTGTAGAGGACGCTGCTGGTCACCACGTGGAGCTTGTCGACGAGGCGGCCGAGCTGCTTCGCCATCGCGGTCTCGTAGCCGGAGTCGACGGTGAGCCACTGGGGCGAGTAGTCGAGCTGGGACGCCTGGCTGAGGATCGGCCCGGTCTTCGAGGCGATCCCGTGGATCCAGACGGTCTCGGCGCCGGCCTTCTTCATCTTCAGGACCTGGGCGGTGAGGTCCTCCGCCTTCACGTCGTACCCGGCCTCGGCGACCACCTCGATGGCGGGGTCGTTGGCCTCGACGTAGCGGACCGCCCTCTGGCCCTCCCGGCCGAACTCGTCGTCCTGGTAGATGACGCCGACCTTGAGCTTGCCGTCCGAGCCCGCCTGCTCCTTCTTCGCCCAGTCCAGCCCGTTGATCACGTACATCGGGAACGGGGTGGTGAACAGGTAGACGTTCTCCAGCTTGATCACCTCGGCGGCGCTCGTCGCGGCGAGCGTCGCGATGTCGTCGCGGGCGATCTGCTGGCTCAGCCCGTAGATGCTCGTCGCGCCGAGCAGCTGCCCGATCATGACGATGTCCTTGACGTTTGCGCGGTACGCCTGCACCGCCACGGCCGGGTCGTACTTGGTGTCGGCGCGGACGGAGACGAGCTTGCGCCCGCATACTCCCCCGGCCGCGTTGGCCTTCGCCAGCCGCGCGTCGAACCCGGCGGCGCCGGCGATCGCGCCCGCGGCGACGGGGCCGGTGTAGCCGTTGAACAGGCCGATCTTGATCTCGTCGTCGGTGACTCCGGCGTCGACCTTGACGCCGCCCTTGCTGGTCGACGCTCCGGGGGTGGCACAGGCGCCCGCGAGCGCGGCGGTGACCACCAGGGAGAGGCAGGCGAGTCGTGTTTTCACAGGGGGTACCTCGTCATCCGCTGAAAGGCTCGGTTACTGCTGTTCCTGAGGGTGCGAAGCCGTGGCTCGCAGTTGTGATCGGCGGCGTATGAGCGTGGCCGTGACCGCGGCGGCGACCACGGCGAGCAGGAGGGTCGACGGGCCCGGCCCGGCGAGATCGCCGATCCCGGCGGGATGGTCGACCGAGATGCGTCCGGGACCGGTGTAGAGGAGGGTGAGGGCGGCGGCCGCGAAGAGCGCGGGCAGCTCGACCCCCTTGTCGGCCTCCCACAGGCCGTTGGGGACGTGGAGCGAGGCGGCGACGAGCACCACGCCGACGACCGTCGCGGCGGCGGCCGGGGTGGCGAGCCCGGCGACCAGCGCGAGCCCTCCGGCCACCTCCAGGACTCCGGCGAGGGTCGCCATGGGACGTCCCGGACGGAACCCGCCCTTCTCGAACACGGCCGCGGTCTGGGCGAGGCCGGGCCCGTCCAGCAGGCCGAACTTCTTCAGCCCGTGGCCCGCGAGGTAGAGGCCGAAGACCGTCCGCAGGGCGAGCAGCCCGATGTCGGCCGATGTGCCGGTCATGCGAGCCGCGCCGTGGTCCAGGCGACGATCAGGTCGGCGAGCTCGGCGCGGGCGGCGTCGCCGCCATCCCTGCGGAAGTAGTGGTCCCCCGCGATGACGTGGGATTCCTTGTCCTCGGAACCCAGCGCTTGCAGGATCGCGTCGGCGTCGCTCGGGAAGACGCCGGTGTCCATGTCCGCGTTCACGACGAGCGCGGGCTCCTTGATGCGCGCGAGGTGCGGCGTCGCCCGGGTCTGGGAGTCCTCCAGGCTCCAGAGGGAGAGCCAGGTCCGCAGGGTGCAGGTGCCGGCGATGCCGAAGACCGACGCGTTGGCCCTGGCCGGTTCGCCGGCGTAGCAGGAGTTGGG
>NZ_SMJX01000098.1 GCF_004348535.1 Actinomadura sp. KC216 | reverse complement strand
CGGTGGGGGCGGCGGGGCCGGTGGCCATGGGACGCGGCGGTGCTCCCATGGGCGTCCGTGGCGGCATCGGCGGTGGTGCCATCTGGGCGGGCTGCGGCATGGGGGCGCCGAAGGCGAGTGCGCGGCCCTCGGCGGCCATCGAGGGCGGCATGCGGCCTATCAGCGGGCCGTTCTCGTCCAGGAGGCGTTGGAGGACGTCCTTGCCCGTCGGGCGATGGGCCGGGTCCTTGGCGAAGGCGTCGGCCAGGACCTCGCGGAGCGAATCGGGGACGCTCGACAGGTCGACCTCGTCGTAGACGATCCGCTGCATCACCTCGGACGGGGAGCCGTCCCCGAAGGGCGGCTCTCCCGTGGCGGCGAACAGGATGGTCGACGCCCAGGCGAAGACGTCCGCGGGCTGGCCGATGCCGGTGCCGCTGAGCTGTTCGGGCGACTTGTAGGACGGGTCCTCGGTGATGTGCCCGCTGAAGGACGCGTTCACTGCCTCCAGCGCGTGGGCGATACCGAAATCGCTTAGGCGCGGCCCGTCCCGTCCCAGGAGAACGTTTCCGGGTTTCAGGTTGTGGTGTAGCGCGCCGGCCCGGTGAACGGCCGTGAGCGCGATCGCCGTACCGACGGCCATGCGCTCGACGACGGCGCCGCCGCGCGGGCCCTCTTCGTCCACGAGCTGCTGCAGGGACGGCCCGTCCACCCACTGGCTCACCACATACGGACGGTCGCCTTCCACATCGGCGCTCAAGATCGCCGCCGTGCAGAAGCCGGAGACCTTCCTAGCGGAGGTGAACGCGTTCGCGAACCGCGTCCTGGCCGCGGGCTCGCCGCTGAGCCGGACGTGCAGGACCTTCACGGCGACGGGGCCGCCGGACGGGTCCCTGCCGAGGAAGACGGCGCCCTGCTCGCCGACGCCGAGGCGTCCCGTGATCTCGAACGCGCCGAGTCTTCGCGGGTCACCCGGCTGCAGGGGCAGCGCCTCGGGCATCTGACGAACCTCCGTGTCCTCCGGGGAGCGTCCCCGGCGTCCCCGTTCCCTTCACACTCCCGCGGCCACCCCCTGGCCTGGCACCGGGTCCTTTTTACCGTCTACGCGGCGCCGGGGGGCCATCGCGGGCCGGAGCGGTCCATTGGCCGCGACCCTGTAGCGTCGGTGACGATGTCGCGGAAACCGCTCACCCTCGCCGTTCTGAACGACCAGCGCGGCGCGTTCGGCCTGGCGCCGTACACCGGCGCCGACGAACCGGCCGAGCTGCGTCGCGTGGCGCTGGACACCGTCCTGGCCGGTATCGAGGCAGGGAGCACCGAACCGTCCCGGCCGGTCATGATGGGAGCGGTGCGGTTCCTGCTGGACCGGCTCGCCGAGCTCGCGCCCGGCCGTTCGGTGGAGGTCCGTGTTCCTCCTTATGCCGCCGTTCAATGCATCGACGGCCCGCACCATACCCGGGGTACACCCTCGAATGTGGTGGAGATGGACGCCGCCGCCTGGATCGGTCTGGCGACGGGCCGGTTGGCCTGGGACGACGCCGTCACGGCCGGAAGGGTCCGTGCCAGCGGCTCCCGCGCGGACCTGTCCGCGCACGTTCCGCTGCCCCTCGACCGGGAGAACACCCAGCCCGGGTGACCTATGAGGTCTTGCCTACGGGGTCCTGTTCGCCTGGGCGAAGGGGAATTCGCGTTCGACGCAGTCTCGGCGTGACGTGTCGTCCGGGTACCGCGCCTCGTCACCGCACTGGGCCGCCTTGCTCAGCAGCACGAACAGCATCGTGGCGCCTATGGCGAGGGCGAGGGACGAGCAGACGACGCCCACGATCGCAGGGCGGCGGTCAGCGTCGCGCCGGACCAGCGACACCGCCCCCAGGACGACCCCGACGAGCGCAGGGATCACGCCCGCCAGGCATAGCACGAGGCCCACGAGGCCAACGATTCCGAGCACCTGAGAAGCCCTCGCCAGAGTGCTCCGCTTGGGCGGAGCCGGTGGCGAATACGTCTGGTACCCGGGCAGCGTCATGCGTTCCTCCACGTGTCGGTCACCAGATTCCCCCGCATCACCTGATGCCCGTGGTTCCGCGGGGTAAAGGTCCGTTAAGGAGATACCGCCGATCGGAGCAGGTGAATCAGGCATCTAGACTGAACAACGTGCCTCTCCGTGACGGACGTCTGAGCCACGACATCGATCCCACCGACCGCCCCCCGCAGGACGCGTGCGGGGTCTTCGGCGTCTGGGTCCCCGCGGACCAGGCGTCCAGGGCCGAGGTGAGCAAGCTCACCTATTACGGCCTGTACGCGCTCCAGCACCGGGGGCAGGAGTCCGCGGGCATCGCCGTCAGCGACGGCTCCCGCATCGTCGTGTTCAAGGACATGGGCCTCGTCGCCCAGGTCTTCGACGAATCGGTGCTGAACACCCTGCGCGGCCACATCGCCGTGGGTCACTGCCGCTACTCCACGACGGGCTCGCCCACGTGGGAGAACGCGCAGCCCACGTTCCGGTCGTCGGACGCGGGCGGGCTGGCGCTCGTCCACAACGGCAACCTCATCAACACCCTGGACCTGGCCAAGCGGCTGGAGCCCGGGATGCTGACCGCCACCACGGACACCGAGGTGCTGACGGCCCTGCTCGCCTACGGCGGCGAGGGCGGCCCCCTGGCGGCGGCCAGGGAGATCCTGCCCGCCACCCGCGGCGCGTACTCCCTGGTCTTCATGGACGAGGGCACCCTGTACGCCGCCCGCGACCCGGAGGGCATCCGCCCGCTCGTCCTCGGCTCGCTGGAAGACGGCGGCTGGGTCGTGGCGTCCGAGACCGCCGGGCTCGACATCGTCGGCGCCCGCTTCGTCCGCGAGATCGAGCCGGGCGAGCTGGTCGCGATCGACGGCGGCGGCGTGCGGTCCGAGCGGTTCGCCGAGCCGCGCCCCAAGGGCTGCCTGTTCGAGTACGTGTACCTGGCCAGGCCCGACACGTCGATCGCCGGGCGCAGCGTCCAGGCCACCCGGGTGGAGGTCGGGCGGCGCCTGGCGCGCGAGCATCCCGTCGAGGCCGACCTGGTCATCCCGACGCCGGAGTCCGGCACCCCCGCCGCGATCGGCTACGCGGAGGCGTCCGGCATCCCCTACGGCCAGGGGCTGGTGAAGAACTCCTACGTCGGCCGGACGTTCATCCAGCCGTCCCAGACGATCCGCCAGCTCGGCATCCGGCTCAAGCTCAACCCGCTGCGCGAGGCGATCGAGGGCAAGCGGCTGATCGTGGTGGACGACTCGATCGTGCGCGGCAACACCCAGCGCGCGATCGTCGCGATGCTGCGGGACGCGGGCGCCGCCGAGGTCCACGTGCGGATCTCCAGCCCGCCCGTCTCCTGGCCGTGCTTCTACGGCATCGACTTCGCCACCCGGGCCGAGCTGATCGCCGGGAACCTGTCGATCGAGGAGATCCGCGACTCCATCGGCGCCGACTCGCTCGGATACATCTCCCTGGACGAGCTCATCTCCGCGTCCCACATCGCCAAGGACAACCTGTGCCGGGCGTGCTTCGACGGCGTCTACCCCATCCCGGTGGACCAGGACGCCCGCGGCAAGCACCTCCTGGAAGTCATCCGATGACGTCCTACGAGGACGCCGGGGTCGACATCGCGGCGGGCGAACGCGCCGTCGAGCTGATGAAGTCCCGGGTGGCGCGTGCGCGGCGCCCAGAGGTCGTGGACGACGTCAGCGGGTTCGCGGGGCTTTTCGACGCGTCGGCTCTCGTGCGCTACAAGCGTCCATTGCTGGCCACGTCCACCGACGGCGTCGGGACCAAGGTCGACCTGGCGCGCCGCCTCGGCGTCTACGACACGGTCGGCCACGACCTGGTCGGCATGGTCATCGACGACCTCGCCGTATGCGGTGCCGAACCGCTGTTCATGACGGACTACATCGCCTGCGGGAAGGTCGTCCCGGAACGGATCGCCGACATCGTCGGCGGTATCGCGGACGCCTGCGCCCTGGCCGGCTGCGCCCTGGTCGGGGGCGAGACCGCCGAGCACCCCGGCCTCCTGGAAGCGGACGAGTTCGACCTCGCCGGCGCCGGGACGGGCGTGGTCGAAGCGGACGACGTGCTGGGCCCCGACCGCGTTCGGGTGGGGGACGCCGTCCTGGCGATGGCGTCGTCCGGGATCCACTCCAACGGGTACTCGCTCGTCCGGCACATCCTGGCCACGACCGACCTGGACCTCGACTCGCAGCCCGCGGACCTTGACCGTCCCCTAGGCGAGGTACTTCTCACCCCCACCCGCATCTACGCCCAAGACTGCCTCGCGTTGACGGGCATGGGTGGTGTGCATGCGTTCGCTCACATCACGGGTGGCGGCCTGGCCGCGAACCTGGCCCGCTCGCTGCCTCCGACCATGGACGCCGTGCTGAACCGCGACTCCTGGGAGGTACCGGCTCTGTTCCGCGTCCTCCAGAACTATGGGGACGTCTCCCAGGCCGCCATGGACTCGACGTTCAACATGGGCGTCGGCATGGCCGCCGTGGTCGCACCGGACGCCGCCGACGAGGCTCTCCGCGTCCTGGCGTCCCGTGGCGTTCCGGCCTGGCGGCTGGGGGAGATCACCGCGGGCACCGGCAAGGCGACCCTCGTCTGATCCGCGACCGTTCCGCGGCCGACGTGATCATTATCACGCCCGCCCGGCACCGCTCGCCGCGACCCCGCTCCACAACCACCCGTGGATGGGGCTGAGGTGGCCGCTGAGGAGTTCTCGGGCCCCACGGGTCACACGAGTATCAAGGGACGTCCGGCGGGGCTCACGGGTGCTTTCAAAGGCTCCACATGACGAACGCCACTGCCCGATGGCGCGGGCAGTGGCGTCGGTGTCAGCCGGTCAACCGGAGGTTCCGTCCTTGCGGTCGTCCGTGCCGTAATCGTCGGCGTAGTCGGCGTACTTCTCGGCGAGTTCGTCGTAGGAGTCGTCCCCCGCTTCGTTGACTCCCAGCTCGCTCTTCAGGCGGTCGAGGTCCGTGTTGCCGCTGTTGTACTTGAGCTGTCGGGCAACCTTTACCTGCTTGGCCTTGGCTCGGCCGCGACCCATTGGCTCGACCCCCTCGATGGTCAGGGCTTTCGTGGGCCCATCAACGCGCGCGTGTACCACACGAACCGGTGCCTGATGAGCCATGCGTCAGTCACGGGTACAACCGTACCCGTTTTGCGCCCGGCTCGGTACATGGACGGAACGTGGCGGCGCTTCTGTTGCTTATAACAACAGTGTATCCGGTGGTCACGAGGTCGTGCTAAGGGCCGCCGCGGGACACCCCTGGGGCTCCTACGGCGGCCCGTGGCCGCGGGCAAGCCCGGTTTCAGAGCAGGATGCCGCGCAGCCTGCCGATCTCCGACATCCGCCGTTCGGCCAGGCGGTCGGCCGCCACGGCCGGCGGGACGCCCTCGTCGGCGGCCAGCGCGAAGATTTTCAAGGTGGTGTCGTAGATCCCGGTGGCGCGGGCCTTGGCGCGCTCGAAATTGAACCCGCCGATCTCGTCCGCGACCTGGATCACACCGCCGGAGTTCACCACGTAGTCGGGCGCGTACAGGACGCCGTGGTCGGCAAGGCTCTTTTCGACACCGGTGTGCGCGAGCTGGTTGTTCGCGGCCCCGCACACAACCTTCGACGCCAGTACGGGCACGGTGTCGTCGTTCAGGGAGCCACCGAGCGCGCACGGCGCGTACACGTCGAGTTCGGTGCGGACCATCACATCCGTGTCCGCGACGACCTCGACTTCGGGATGCGCCGACCGGACCCGGTCGACGGCGGACTGGTTCACATCGCAGACGGCGACGTCGGCACCGTCCTCCAGGAGGTGCTCGACCAACCGGTGACCGACCTTCCCGACCCCTTCGACGCCGACACGCTTGCCGCGAAGCGTGGGCGCCCCCCACACGGTCTTGGCTGCGGCACGCATGCCCTGGAACACGCCGAACGCGGTGAGGATCGACGAGTCGCCCGCACCTCCGTGCGCGACGGTACGGCCGGTGACGTACCGGCTCTCCCGCGCCACGATGTCCATGTCCTCGCTGAACGTGCCGACGTCGCAAGCCGTGTAGTACCGGCCGTTCAGCGACTCGACGAACCGTCCGTAGGCCCTCAGCATGGCCTCGGACTTGTCGACGGCCGGGTCGCCGATGATGACGGCCTTGCCGCCGCCGAGGTCCAGCCCGGCCAGGGCGTTCTTGTACGCCATGCCGCGGGACAGGTTCAGCACGTCGGCGAGGGCCTCTTCCTCGGTCCCGTAGGGGTAGAAGCGGGTGCCTCCCAGGGACGGGCCTAGCGCGGTTGAGTAGATCGCGATGATGGCGCGCAGGCCGCTGGCCTCGTCCTGACAGAAGACGACCTGCTCGTGACGGGGTTCGGTGCCCTTGTGGGGCGCCCCGAAGACATTAGGCACGGTAGTGCCCTCCTCTCTGTCTCTAAGATCAGCCTAGGGCGCGTGATGCCACCGCGCCCGGCCGAATCTCATGTCACGATGCGATGGTGCTTCCGTACGCCGCGTACCTACGGGTTTATGAACCGGTGACCGCCTTCCCGGAGCCCGCGCGGACCCTGTGGACGGTCTATGCCGACTCCCGGCGGCGTCCGCGGCGGATCCACGCGCTGGGCGTCGAGCACCGCGCCGCGTCGCTCCGGCTGATCGGCTCACCGCCCGAGGTCGTCCCGGAACGCGAGAGCAGGGACGCCTACGTCCGCCGCTTGGACGACATGATCTACGTGTGCCCGTGGGAGACGCGGCTGCGCTCATGGCTGGCCTTCGAGCGCTTCCGGGACGAGCACGCCGCGGCGCTCGCGGCCGCGTTCGTCCCGCCGCCGGTGTCGGAGCGGGTGACGAGCGACTTCGAGCAGTGGAAGCGGACGGGGAAGCCTCTGCGGCCGCACATCCTGACGAGTACCTGGCACATCCCGCTGGACTGGTTCGTGCCCTTCACGCGCGAGGAGCGGTGCCTGATGCTCGGCACGCCGGGGACCGGGTACCGCAAGGCCGACGACGCGTCCGAGGAACACGCCGAACCGCCCGCCCCAGGTCAGAGCTCTGCGACGGCCGCGCCCGCGCGTACGCTCATCTACGTCACCTCGATGGGCGAGGCGCGCAGGAGGGTGGCGCACGCGCTGCCCGTCGTCCGGGAGAACCTCGGTGACGGGACGGGCGACGTCTACCTGCTGTCCGCGGGCCGGCTGGACACGCTCGGCCGCTGGCTGGACGGTTTCCACCCGCGCGCGCTCGTCGAGCTCGACTACGGAGGGCTCGTCCATCTGCTGGACGACCGGACGCTCAGCCTGGACGAGTCGGTGGCCGAGATGGCCGTGGCGATCACCGGGATGGAGCGGGGTGAGGTCGAGCTGACCGTCGCGATGTACAAGCGGCTCCTTGCCCGCTGGAGGCCCATCCGGGCCCTTGAGGCGGCGAACTAAAACAAATTTCCCGAATCCGCGCGCGATACGACTATACGTATCGCTAGAATCACGCAGCGTGACCCGCTGGCCACCGGATACACGCCGCTCCCCGCACGCGCGGGGATGTTTGCACGCAACTACCGCCAGGGACTTGCTTGTTGCGCTGAGTGGTGGCAAGGTTACACGTTGTGATGTCATAGTGACCCAACTCGGGCCATAGGGGACATCAGTGACCACGCGAGGATCAATCGCAGGATCGCTGTCATCGGTCCACGGAGGAGAGGCCGCAAACATGTCAGCACGTACGCCAGAGGCCGAGCCCCTGCTGACGCCGGCGGAGGTGGCGACGATGTTCCGCGTCGACCCCAAGACCGTCACGCGGTGGGCGAAGGCGGGAAAGCTCACGTCCATCCGGACGCTCGGGGGGCATCGCCGCTACCGCGAGGCGGAGGTGCGGGCGCTGCTCGCGGGTATCCCGCAGCAGCGCTCGGAGTAGGGCGGCGGTTCGCCGTCGCCGCGTGCGTTCGGGCTCTCGCCTCGTGCGGGCCCGGCTTCGCATGCGAATCGCGATGGCCGGTGCCGGTGCCGGACGATTCCGGCGGCCGGGGTCGGTCATGGCGTTGGGGGGATGGCCGTTGTAGCCGCGTTCACCCGCGTCGCCCTTGGGATCCGGGCGCGTCCAGTCCCGGCCCAAGGGCGAGCGGGTGGCCGGCTCGGCCGAAAAGCGCCGCTGACGTGCACGGAATTTGGGACATGGGTGACTTTTTGTCCACATGAGGACAGAGTCTCCATTTAGGACGTTGCTCGTCACTCTTGGGTAAAGCGTCCAAAAGCGGAGGCGTCCGGGCCGGAAAAGCCCGTTCGGACGAGGGCGTCAACCCAGTGGTTTTCCCGGGTCACACGCGTCTCTACCTGGGGCTCAACCCATTCTCTTCTTTGGGTCAGCCCATCTCTTCCTGGGCCAGGCGGTCGAACAGCCTGCCCGTGCCCGGGTCGTGGCGTCCGGCCGCGTGGAACATGACCACCAGGTGGTCGATCAGCAACCCTTCAAGCTGCGGGCGCGGAACGTCGCGGTTCTCCAGCCAGTCCAGGCCGGCGGTCTCGACCGCCGCCATCCAGGCCCGCAGCGTGATGCGCAGGATCGGCTGCGGCGTCTCGACGTCCAGCGAGTGCAGGATCCGGTCGAGCAGCAGCTGGCGGATGCCGTCGACGATCTCGCCCGCCTCACCCGAACGGTCGGCCGGGCCACCGCGCAGCAACGCTGTGTAACCGGCCGCGTGGCTCTCCACGAAGTCGAAGTAGCGGCGCAGCGAGATCCGCAGCCGGTCGAGCGGCTTGCCCTCCGTCGGCGGCTCCAGCAGCACCGACAGCTTCTTCGCCGCGCTGGCGAGCGCCGCGATGTACAGCTCGTACTTGCCGCCGAAGTAGTGGTAGACCAGCGCGCGGGAGGCGCCCGCCCTGGCCGCGACGTCGTCGATCGAGATGTCTTCGGGCGAGCGCGTGCTGAACAGTTGCAGCGCCGCCTCGATCAGCTCGTCGCGCCGTTCGTCGACGCTGAGCCTGCGACGGCCACGGCCGCCGCTCTGCCGGCTACGCGCCTTGCCGGCCACCGCGCGATCTCCCACCTGGGCAGCGTATCCGAGCCGGGACGGCCCCATGCCCGCCCCAAAGTGGGCCGGAACGGGCTTTTCGCCGCCCATGATCACTCTCCGGCCGGACTGTGATACCGAACACCACAGGCCCGAACCACCATTGTCGGATGCCCGTTACTCACTGTTGCGGCGGTTTGGGGGAAAGGCGCGGCATCATGGCAACTCCCCCTCGAGTGGAGGACGGCGCGTTCCACACCCCGCCGCGCGCCGTCGAGGCAGGTCCCACAGGTCCCCCTGGACGGAGTGCCATGTCAGCTGATCAGGCGAATACCCCGCAGAACATGCGGGAACAGGCCGCGGTGCCAAGGCCGCGCACCGAGCAGTCTCCCGCCAGACGCGACGAGGGTAGAGCCGTACCCGCGCCCAAACCGACGATCCGCAACGTCGCTGAGCGCGCCGGCGTCTCGAAATCACTCGTCTCCCTCGTGATGCGAGGGTCACCGCACGTGAGCGAACGGCGGAGACAGGCCGTCCTGCAGGCAGCGCGCGAGCTGGGCTACCGCCCGAACGCCGTCGCGCGGAGCCTCGTCGAAGGACGCACCAGGCTCATCGGCGCGATCGTCGCCGACCTGCACAACCCCTTCTTCGCCGAGTTCCTCGACGGGCTCCAGGAGAGCCTGCACGGCGCCGGCCTGCGGATGCTGGTCGGCAGCGGCCGCTGGGATCCGCTGTTCGAGGCGGAGGCGGTCGAGGCGTTCCTGGAGATGCGGGTGGACGGGCTGGTGCTGCTCAGCGTCGTCCCCGAGTCGCTCAAGGAGGCCGCGGCCAGCGTCCCGGTCGTGGTCGTCGGTGAGCGCGACGTCGTCGGCGTCGACATCGTCGTGGACGACGACGAACTCGGCGCGAGCCTCGCCGTCGACCATCTCGTCGAGCTCGGGCACCGGCGGATCGCGCACATCGAAGGGGCGCGCTCCACCACGGCCCGCTACCGCCGCGACGGGTACGAGAAGGCGATGCACCGGCACGGGCTCGCGGACGAGATCGTGGTCGAACCCGGCGACTTCACCGAGGACGGCGGCTACCGCGCCGCCCGCGCGCTGCTGACCCGCGACCCGCGCCCGACCGCCATCTTCGCGCCGAACGACCTGGTCGCGACCGGTGCGCTGTCGGCGGCCGACGAGCTGGAGATGCGAGTCCCGACGGAGCTGTCGATCGTGGGGTACGACAACACCCACCTCGCGGCGATCCGGCACATCTCGCTGACCAGCGTCGACCAGCCCCGCAGGGACATGGGACGGGTGGCCGCCGAGATGCTGACCGCGCGCATCGGCGACCCGTCCCGGGTGGCACGGCAGAACCTGGTCGTCCCGCACCTGGTGGTCCGTTCGACGACGGGGCCTGCTCCCACCCTGTGAGCCCCGGTCACAGGGCTTAGACCCCCCGCCTCGAATCGCTCCCAAGGTTCGACCCACCCCACAGCGGCCGCCGTGGCCGTACCCGGCCATGCGCGCGTGCCCGGCCCTGCGCCCGGCACGACGGCGACGGCCGGTCTTCCGGCGTGCCCGCGGGCGCCGGGTGACCGTGCCTGTGCGCGCCGGGCGACCGTGCCCGAGTGCGCCCGGTGGGTGCGGCCGCGTGCGGCGTGTTGGGCGGTGTGCCTGCGTGCGTCGGATAAGAACCGGTGTGCGGTAGGTAAGGGGCAGGCCAAGACTGCCGCATTCACCGGCCCGCGACCCGCCCCCGGCGGGTTAATGGGACTCACCGTACGGCGGGTGGGTCCGGATGGCCTTGAAGGTCCGGGTGGCCTAGAGGGGAGGCCGCCCGGGCGAGACCACCGGGAGAGACCCGGGACCCGCCGGACGGACACGGGAAAGTCCACTAGGGGGTTCAGTCGTGCGTGATCCGGAACTGGTGTCGTGCGCGCAGCACGCGGCGAGCGAATTGGAACGCGCGTGGTCGGAATGGCGGCACGCGCGGGGGCTGGCCGAGCAGGTCTCGGAGTCCGTGGCCAGCTACGTCGCCCATTCGATCGATCACCCGTGGGGCCGTCCCCGCGTGGTCCTCGGCCTGGACGCGGACGAGGCGCGCGCCCTCGCCGCCCTGCTGGGCAAGGACGACGACCCGCTCGCCTGAACCGCCCGTGAACCGGCCGGCCGATCCGCGGGCCGATGTGCGGGCCGATCCGGCGGGTTTCCCGGACTTCGTTTGACGAACCCTCGACGGTGTGCAGACTGTCAGGGTCCGATCGGTAACGAAGTCATCACGGAGGAACCGCCGGTGCGCATCCATCGAGGCGGTCTCGCGGCCGCCGGTCTCGCGCTGTGCCTCGGCGCGCTCGTCGCGTGCGACGCCTCCGCGGTGCCGCCGGGCGGCGACGGCGGACCGGTGAACCCGCCGACCGCGGGCGGGCAGGCTTCGGGCGCCCCGGAGGACGAGAAGGACCCGGCGTCCGGCGGCGGCTCGTCCGTGCTGGACGGCAAGGTGATCGTCCTCGATCCCGGGCACAACGGCGGCAACGCGCGCCATCCGGCCCAGATCAACAAGCAGGTCAAGATAGGCAACGGCAGCAAGGCGTGCGACACGACCGGCACCAGCACCGCGGCCGGGTACGGCGAGCACGCCTTCACCTGGGACGTCTCCAACCGGCTCGCGAAGCTCCTGCGCGCGAAGGGCGCCAAGGTCGCGCTGACGCGCAAGGACGACAAGGGCGTCGGCCCCTGCATCACCGAGCGCGCCGCCCTGGGCAACCGGCTCAAGGCCGACGCGGCCCTGTCCATTCACGCGGACGGCTCGTCGGCGTCCGGGCACGGGTTCCACATCATCGAGCCGATCGCCGTCGGCGGGAACGCCGCGATGGTGCCGCGGTCCGCGAAGCTGGGCAAGGCGCTGCGCGACGCCTACCGCGCGGGCACCGGCCTCCCGTACTCCAACTACCTCGGCGAGGACGCCATCGACCGGCGCGATGACCTCGGCGGCCTCAACCTGTCGACCGTCCCGAAGGTGTTCATCGAGTGCGGCAACATGCGGAACAAGGGCGACGCGGCCAAGCTGTCCACCGCGCCGTTCCGCCAGCGCATCGCCGAGTCCCTGGCCAAGGGCCTCGAGGCGTATCTGCGTTGACCTCCGTCCCGGCCCCCGGGCGGGCAGGATGGGCGGGTGGCTGATCTTCTTCGTGTGCGCGAGCTGCTGACCGGAGCCGGATACACGGTCGCCGGGGTGCGCGAACTGCTCGGGCCCGTCGCGGGGGGTGCGCTCGCGCGGGACGAGATCGTCCCGGCGCTGCGGGCGACCGGCGGCGGCTCGCCGCTGGAGACCCTGACGCGGCTGTTCTGGTTGCAGGTTCCCGTGGACGCGGCGTCGATCCGGGCGGACGACCTCGTCGCGGCGGGCCTGGCGGAGGCGTCCGGAGGGGAGCTGCGGGCTCGGTTGCGCGTCGAGCCGGTCGAAGCGGTCACGGACGGGGGCGGGCATGCCGGGTACGTCGTGTCCGATCTCAAGGTGCGGCCGGGGGCCGGGGGCGTTCCGGCGGCGGATCATGTGGTGGGTGCGGGCGGCGCGTCCGGGAGCCTGGCGCGGCTGGTTGTCCACAGGGCTGTGGATAACGTGCTCGATGTCGGGACGGGCTGCGGCGTCCAGGCGGTGCACGTGGCGGGCCGGAATCCGGGCGCGCGCATCACCGCGACGGACGTCAACCCGCGGGCTCTCGATCTCGCCGGGATGAGCGTCGCGCTGTCCGGTGCGCCGGAGGGCGAGGTCGAGTTCCTGGAGGGGTCGCTGCTGGAGCCCGTCCGGGGGCGCCGGTTCGATCTGATCGTGTCGAATCCGCCGTTCGTCGTCGCGCCGCCGGGGGACCGCCGCTTCACCTACCGCGAGTCCGGCATGCCGGGCGACGACTTCTGCCGGCGGCTCGTCGCGGACGCTCCGAAGTACCTCACCGAGGGCGGATATTGCCAGCTCCTGGCGAATTGGCTGCATGTGGACGGCGTTCCCTGGGAGGAGCGCGCCGGGTCGTGGGTGGACGGGTGCGACGCGTGGATCGTCCAGCGGGACGTCCAGGATCCGGCGGAATACGCCGAGTTGTGGCTCCGGGATTCCTGCGAGGCGGGCACGCCGGAGTACCGCGCCCGGTACGAGGCGTGGCTCGACCACTTCGAGCGGAACGGCGTCACCGGGATCGGGTTCGGCTGGATCACGCTCAGGCGCGGCGGGCCTGGCGTCATCCGGGTCGAGGAGGTGCGGCACGCCGTCGATCAGCCGGTCGGTGCCTACGTCCCGGACATCCTTGACGGCTTCGTCAAGGCGGACGAGTTTTCCACAGCCTGTGGACAGACGGTGAGTGCGGCGCCGGGTCTCGTCCAGGAGCAGATCGGCCCGCCCGGCGCCGAGGACCCCGAGCGGATCGTGCTGCGCCAGACCGGACGGCTCCGCCGCGCCGCCGGTGTCGGGACGGTCGAGGCCGCCCTCGCGGGCGTCTGCGACGGCTCGCTGCCCCTCGACCCGCTGCTGGACGCCATCGCGCAGCTCACCGGCATGGACCCGGAGCAGGTCCGCGCGCATGCCGACGCCGTCCTGCCCGCGCTGATCGCCGACGGCTTCTTCACGGTGGTCTAGCGCGGTCAGCGGCCTGCGGTCAGCGGCGGGCTTCGGGGAGGGTGCGGAACGCGCTTTCGCGGAGGCGGCGGGACAGGGCGCGGTTGACGCGGTGGGCCCAGAACGGGCCGCCGTAGATCATGCCCGTGTACGCCTGGACGAGGGTCGCGCCCGCGCGGACGCGTTCCCACACGTCATCGGCGGTCTCGACGCCGCCGACCGAGATCAGCACGAGCCGGTCGCCGGTGCGGGCGCGTAGGCGGCGCAGGACGTCGAGCGAGCGGTCCTTCAGCGGCCCTCCGGACAGGCCGCCGGTCTCCTTCACCAGGGCGGGCGGGCTGAGCAGGGCGTCGCGGGCGATGGTGGTGTTGGTCGCGATGATGCCGTCCAGGCCGAGGTCGACGGCGAGGTCGGCGACCGCGTCGATGTCGTCGTCCGCCAGGTCCGGCGCGATCTTGACGAGCAGCGGGACGCGGCGGCCGGGCGTTGACCGGTCGGCGGCCTCGCGCACGGCCGTCAGCAGCGGGCGGAGGTGCTCGACGGCCTGGAGGTTCCGCAGGCCGGGCGTGTTGGGGGAGCTGACGTTGACGACGAGGTAGTCCGCGTGCGGGGCGAGCCGCTCGGTGCTCGCCACGTAGTCGGCGGCGGCCTCGGCCTCCGGGACGATCTTGGTCTTGCCGATGTTGACGCCGACGACCGTCCGGCCGAGGGCTCGGGCGCGCAGCCGGTGCGCGGCGGCCTCCGAGCCCTCGTTGTTGAAGCCCATCCGGTTGATGACCGCCCGGTCGGGGGCGAGGCGGAACAGCCGCGGGCGCGGGTTGCCGGGCTGCGGGCGTCCCGTCACGGTGCCGATCTCGACGTGGCCGAACCCGAACGCGCCGAGCGCCTCGTAGGCGACGGCGTCCTTGTCGAATCCGGCGGCGAGGCCGAGCGGGGACGGGAAGTCCAGCCCGAGCGCGCGCACGGCCAGCGACGGGTCGCGGGGCGCGAACAGCCGCCGCAGCAGCGGTGCGGCTCCGGGCACGGCCTGGATCGCGCGGAGCGCCCGCAACGTCAGGTGGTGGACGGTCTCCGCCGGGATCCGGGAGATGACCAGTGCGAACAGGAGTCGGTACATCGCCCGCCAGTATCTCAGCCGCCCGCGGCGGGGTGGTGATCAGTGTCCGCGGAAGGTGCGGCGGAGCTGGAGGCGGACGTCGCGGCCCGCCTCGCGCATCGTCCGGCGGGCGGCCCGGACCGGCTCGCTGACGCCGACCCGCCAGGTCTCACGCATGCCGCGGCCGATCGGGCGCAGCACGCTCGCCCCGACCCAGCGCGCGGGCGCGACGATCAGGACCCGGGTCGGGACGACGACGAACGTCCGCCAGAGCCACCGCAGGACGCGGGCCGCGAGCCGCCACGTCCCGACGAAGCCGGCGACGACCGGCGCCAGCAGGTACCGCCACACCGTCCGGGCGGGCAAGACGATGAGGACGCGCACCAGCCACGCGAGGCACCGGCCGATCAGCCGCCACGACCACACGAGCGCCGCCGCGAACGCGCGCCACCCGGCCGCGAGCAGGCCGCCGAGCGCGCCGAGGACGGAGAGGGTGCCGCGTCCCAGCCAGGCGAGGCCGCGCCAGATGCCCCGGGCGAGCCAGGCGAGGGCGGCCAGCGGCGGGCGCAGGACGTACCGCCACAGCAGCACGAGCGGCATGATCACGAGCACGCCGATCAGCAGCCCGATGCCCTTGACCAGCAGGACCAACCCCTGGCCGATGAGGGACAGCAGCCAGAGCAGGCCGCGTCCGAGCGCCCCGAGCGGTGTGAGCAGGAGCAGATTGAGGAGCCAGGCCAGGCCGCGTCCGATGAAGGCGAGGAAGCGTCCGACCGGGGCGATCAGCCGGCGGTAGATCCAGCGGGCCAGGCGGCCGGTGCCGCGCCCGAACCAGCGCAGGGAGCCGAGGATCACGACGACGGCGAGCCACCGCAGCGGCCGGACGATGAGGAGGTGGAGGAGCCGTCCGAGAGGGGCGAGGAGCCGGCGGTAGAGCGCGAGGCCGAAGGCGCCCAGCATCCGGCCGATGAGCCGGGCGAGCCATCCCGGCGCCCGCATCAGACCGTTCCACACCGCCCGGACGCCCCGGGCGGTCAGCACGATCAGGTCGTGGACCAGCCGCAACGGCACCAGCACGATCAGCGCGATCACGCGCGCCGGGATCACGATCCACGCCGGGCCGGCCTTCCTCGCCGGGCCGGGCGGCGGCGGGTTCTTGCTCAGGTTGATCGGGGCGTCCGCGGGGGAGCCGTCGCCGGTCGTCACTACTGCCTGCCTCGCGAACCGTCGATGGAACCAACGTGCATCTGACCCGGCCCGCGGGCGGCCGGTTCCGGGGGGTTGAACCCGTTCCGAGGGATTCACCGTACTGCTCCTCGATCCGGCAGAGCGGTGCGGCAGCTCGACCGGGAGCCGTAGGGGACCTCGAACCAGAGCCGGGACCCAGACGACACGGAGGACCGACGACGATGAAGATCCCACGATGGGTGATTCCCGCTGCAGCCGCCCTGACCGCGTCCGGGCTGGTGCTCACCGCATGCGGGCAGGAGAACGGCGGGAACCGGCGGAACGCCGCCGCGGGCACCGGGGGGCAGGCCCCGGCCGACCCGTCGGCGGACCCGTCCGCGGAACCGGAGCCCGAACCGACCGCGCTGGAGGTCGCCAACTTCACACGGCTCGGCAAGGTCGTGACCGACGGGGACGGCCGGACGCTCTACCGGTTCGACAACGACACGGCCCGTCCGCCCGCGTCCACCTGCGCGGACGAATGCGCCAAGGCGTGGCCGCCGGTCTGGGCGACCGAGGCGGAGCCGGAGGTCGACGGCGTGAAGAAGGCGCTGGTCGGCAAGGTCAAGCGGCCGGACGGCAAGTGGCAGGTCACGCTCGGCGGATGGCCGCTGTACCGGTACGCCAAGGACGAGAGCCTCGGCGACGTGAAGGGCCAGGGCGTGGGCGGCACCTGGTACGCCGCGTCCCCGACCGGCACGAAGGCCGCCCCGCCGAAGCCGAAGACCGACGACCGCTGGAAGGGCTGGACGATCGTCAAGGCCAGGACCGACCCGAAGCTCGGCCTCATCCTGACCGACGGCAACGGCCGCACGATGTACCGCTTCGACAAGGACACCGACAAGCCGCCCACCACGAACTGCTTCGGCGCGTGCAAGAAGGCGTGGCCGCCGGTCGTCTTCAGGAGCTGGAAGAAGCTCAAGGTCGAGGGCGTCGACCGGAAGCTGGTCGATTTCATCGAGCGCAAGGACGACGGCAAGTGCCAGCTCACCATCAACGGCTGGCCCATGTACTACTACGAGAAGGACGAGCAGCCCGGTGACGTGAACGGCCAGGGCGTCGGCGGCGTGTGGTGGGCCACCACCCCGGCGGGCAAGCGCGCCGCCGTCACCGGCTCGGGCGCAGGCGCAGGCGCGGGCTCGGGCAACGGCAACGGGAACGGCGGCGGTTACGGGACGGGCGGAGGGTACTGAGCAGCATCCGTCGCGCCGGCCGCCCCCACGGGCGAAGGCGCGGAGGGCTCGCGGGTCGGTCGGGGTTCGCGGTCCTCCGCGCCTTCTTGTAGTGCTCCTGACCGTCCATCCGGAACGAACGTCGCGCTCCTCGTTTCCGACCGGACGACCATCAAGGGAATCGTTTACCGCGGCTAAATCTATGACCCCTGCTGAGGCGGCGCAGAGAGGCAATTAAAGAGCAACTGCCTTCCGCGGTTTTGGGCGCAGAAACTCGCGCTTTCCATGGAGTTGATCAAGTTCTCCCGTCTGTGGTAAGAGGGCCTGCCGGGACGACTGAAGCGATTGTTACGCGCGGGACACGGTCTCTTTAGATCACTCTTTGGATCTCGACAGTCACGGAATCCGGTGATCGAATGGAGCCGGAACCGCCACGGACGCGGCCCGGCGAAGTGTCGCACCTGGTGGGAGGCTTCGGGAGGCCCGATGGTCGGACGAGTCGGACGATTCGGACAGGTCGCAAGAGCCGCGCGCATCTCGCGCGCGGGGCCATTGCGGGCCGGCGTCGCGCTGGCACTGCTGGCCGGAGGGGTGACGGCCTGCGGAGGCGGCGGCGGGACCACCACCCTGAACTGGTACATCAACCCGGACAACGGCGGCCAGGCGAAGATCGCCGAGGCGTGCACGAAGGCGGCGGGCGGCAAGTACCGGATCAGGACCGCGCTGCTCCCGAGCGACGCGAGCGGGCAGCGCGAGCAGCTGATCAGGCGGCTCGCGGCCAAGGACTCGGGCGTCGACCTCATGAGCCTGGACCCCGTCTTCGTGGCGGAGGCCGCGAACGCCGGGTTCCTGCGCCCGTTCACCCAGAGCGAGGCGGGGCCGCTGACCGAGGGCGTGTTCGAGTCCGCGGTGCAGAGCTCCACCTGGGAGGGCAAGCTCTACGCGGCGCCGTTCTGGGCGAACACCCAGCTCCTCTGGTACCGCAAGTCGGTCGCGCAGAAGGCGGGCATCGACCCGAACGCCCCCGACTTCACCTGGGACAAGCTGATCGACGCGGCCGTCCGCACCAACACCACGATCGGCGTGCAGGGCAACCGGTACGAGGGCTACATGGTGTGGATCAACGCGCTCATCGCGTCCGCCGGCGGGCGGATCATCAGCGACGCGGAGAAGGGCGACGAGGCCGCCATCGAGATCGACTCGCCGGCGGGCCGGCAGGCCGCCGCGATCATCGGCAAGCTGGCCAGGTCGACCGCCGCGGGCCCGACGCTGTCGACCGACATCGAGGAGCAGTCCCGCGCGACGATCAACGGCCCGCGCGGCGGCTTCCTGCTGAACTGGGGCTACGTCTGGCGCGCGGAGAAGGGCGACGCCGAGGCGGGCGCGATCGACAAGAACATCGTCAGCGACCTGGGCTGGGCGCGCTACCCGCGGGTGAACCCGCGGCAGGAGAGCAAGCCCCCGTTCGGCGGCATCGAGATCGGCGTCAGCGCGTACGGCAAGCACCGCGACGACCTGGCGATCGAGGCGGTCCGCTGCATCACGTCCCCGGCGAACATGAAGCGGTACATGCTCGACGAGGGCAACGTCGCCGCCCGTCCCGCGATCTTCGACGACCCCGACATCGTCAAGGAGTTCCCGATGGCCCCGCTGATGCGGGACTCCATCGCCGCCGCCGCGCCCCGTCCGGCCACGCCGTACTACGCGGACGTCTCCGGCGCCATCCAGAACCGCTGGCACCCGCCCGCGTCGGTGCACCCGAACACCACGCCGCGCGAGTCCGCCCGGTTCATCCGCGAGGTCCTGCGCGACAAGGCGCTGCTCTAAGGCCCCATCGGCTCTAACGGAGGTGTTCGGATGACAACCGTCGAAACGGCGCCGGAGAGCGAGCGGCCGGCCAAGCGCGCGGAGATCTCCGACCGGGGGCGGGCGGAGCGCAGGCTCGGGCTCATGCTGTCCGCGCCCGCGGTGGCCGTGATGCTGCTGGTCACGGCGTATCCGCTGGGCAGCGCCCTGTACCAGTCGCTGTTCAGCTACCGGCTCACCGCGCCGGACGACCGGCGCTTCGTCGGCCTCGGCAACTACGCGACCGCGCTGACCGACCCCCTGTTCTGGCAGACCGTCGTCACGACCCTGGTCATCACGGTGATCACGGTGGGGGTGGAGCTGGTCATCGGGTTCGGGCTCGCGATGGTGATGCACCGGGCGGTGTTCGGGCGCCGGACGGTCCGGACCGCGATCCTGCTGCCCTACGGCATCGTCACGGTCATCTCGGCGTTCGCGTGGAAGTACGCGTTCGACGTGCAGTCCGGGTTCGTCAACTCGTGGTTCGGGCTCGGCGACTACGCCTGGTTCTCCGACCGCTGGTCCGCGCTGTCCGTGGTGATCCTGTCGGAGATCTGGAAGACGACGCCGTTCGTGTCGCTGCTGCTCCTCGCCGGGCTCGCGCAGGTGCCGCGGGACCTGGGGGAGGCGGCGACGGTGGACGGCGCCACGGCGTGGCAGCGGCTCAGACGCGTCACGATCCCGAACATGAAGGCCGCCATCCTCGTCGCCGTGCTGTTCCGCACGCTCGACGCGTGGCGGATCTTCGACAACGTGTTCATCATGACGGCGGGCCAGGAGAAGACCCAGGTGCTGTCGTTCCTCACCTACCAGCAGATCATCACCCGGACGGCGCTCGGCCTCGGCAACGCGGTCGGCGTCCTGCTGTTCCTGTCGGTGGTGCTGATCGCGGCCGTGTTCATCAAGGGGTTCCGCGTGGATCTTTCCCAGGTGCGAGGTGATCGGTGATGGAGTCGGCGCGCTCGAAGACGCTGTGGATCGTCGCGTCGCTGCTGATCCTGGTGTGGACGGCGTTCCCGATCCTGTGGATCGTGATGCTGTCGTTCAAGACGCCCAGCGAGATCGGCAACGTCCAGGGGTTCTTCCCGCAGGATTGGACGTGGGACAACTACGAGACGGTCTTCAAGACCGACCTGTTCACCTCCGCGCTGATCAACTCGATCGGCATCTCGCTGATCGCGACGTTCGTCGGGGTGGTGTTCGCGACGCTGGTCGCGTACGCGATCGCGCGGCTGGAGTTCCCCGGCAAGAAGCTGATCCTGTCGTTCGCGCTGGCGATCGCGATGTTCCCGGTGGTGTCGCTGGTCGGTCCGCTGTTCGACCTGTGGCGCAACATCGGCCTGTACGACACCTGGCCGGGCCTGATCATCCCGTACATCTCGTTCGCGCTGCCGCTGGCGATCTGGACGCTGTCGGCGTTCTTCCGCGAGATCCCGTGGGAGATGGAGCAGGCCGCGCAGGTGGACGGCGCCACGTCCTGGCAGGCGTTCCGCAAGGTGATCGTCCCGCTGGCCGCGCCAGGGGTGTTCACCGCCGCGATCCTGACCTTCTTCTTCTGCTGGAACGATTTCGTCTTCGGGATCTCGCTGACCTCGACCGACCGGGCCAGGCCCGTGCCGGCGGCGCTGGCGTTCTTCACCGGGGAGTCCTACTTCGAGCAGCCCACGACGGCGATCTGCGCGGCCGCCGTGGTCGTCACGATCCCGGTCGTCATCGTCGTCCTGGCGTTCCAGCGCCGCATCGTGGCCGGGCTGACGTCCGGCGCCGTCAAGGGCTGAGTCCAAGGGAGAGCCATGGCCGCCATCAGCATGAAGAACATCGTCAAGAAGTACGGTGACGGCTTCCCGGCCGTGAACGACGTGTCCCTGGACGTGCGGGACGGCGAGTTCATGATCCTGGTCGGCCCGTCCGGCTGCGGGAAGTCGACGCTGCTGCGGATGATCGTCGGGCTGGAGGACATCACCTCCGGCGAGATGCGCATCGGCGAGAAGGTCGTCAACAAGGTTGCGCCGCGCGAGCGGAACCTGTCGATGGTCTTCCAGAACTATGCGCTGTACCCGCACCTCACCGTGTTCGAGAACATCGCGTTCCCGCTGCGCCTCGCCAAGAAGCCGGACGACGAGGTGCGCCGCCGCGTCAAGGAGACCGCCGAGACGCTGGAGCTGACCGAGCATCTGGACCGCAAACCGGCGAACCTGTCCGGCGGGCAGCGGCAGCGCGTCGCGATGGGGCGCGCGATCGTCCGGCAGGCGGACGCGTTCCTGTTCGACGAGCCGCTGTCGAACCTGGACGCGAAGCTCCGCGGCCAGATGCGCACCGAGATTTCCCGGTTGCAGAAGCGCCTCGGCGTCACGACCGTGTACGTCACGCACGACCAGACGGAGGCGATGACGCTCGGCGACCGTGTCGCGGTGCTGCGCATGGGCGTGCTGCAGCAGGTCGGCAGCCCGCGCGAGCTGTACGAGGAGCCCGTCAACCTGTTCGTGGCGGGGTTCATCGGGTCGCCGTCGATGAACTTCCTGCCCGCGTCCGTAGACGGCTCGTTCCTCGACACCCCGCTCGGCCGGTTCGAGGTGCACGACGAGCGCAAGGTCGCGGCCGCCGGGGACCGCGACGTGGTGCTCGTCGGGATCCGTCCGGAGCATTTCGAGGACGCGTCGCTGGTCCCCGAAGAGAAGAGGCCGCACGGCAGCATCGTCCGCGCGAGGGTGGACGTGACCGAATGGCTGGGGAACGAGCAGTACGCGTACGTCCCGTACGAGGCGCCCGCCGATCTGGCCGCGCAGCTCCGCGCCCTGTCCCGCGAGCTCGACAGCGACCAGCTCCGCACGCAGGCGGTCGTGGCGCTGGACGCGGCCAGCGAGATCAAGCCGGGGCGGGAGGCGGAATTGTGGATCGACACGTCCAGGATTCACATTTTCGACCCGTCCACCGGAGCGAACCTCACCCGCGATGAGGAACGCGTCGCGCAACTGGACCGCATTGCGGAAGAGTCACGAGACGCTCAACGCGAGGCCCAGCGGAGCTGATGCCCTGACTCATATCGGCTGACCTCCTGACAAAACCGGTTGATCCCTCTGGGATGATCGGAAGCATGTATGAGCGTTTCGCCCACGAATACGCCGCCCATGCCGAGGACAGCGCCTACAACGCCCTTTACGACCGTCCCGCCGTGCTCGGCCTCGCCGGTGACGTCGCCGGACGCGCCGTGTTCGACGCCGCCTGCGGCCCCGGCCTGTACGCCCGCGAGCTGCTGGACCGCGGCGCCCGCGTCACGGGCTGCGACGTGAGCCCCACCTTGGTCGACCTCGCGCGCGCCCGCTGCGAGGGCCGCGCCGACCTGCGCGTCCACGACCTGTCCGAGCCGCTGACCTGGGTACCGGACGGCTCCGCCGACCTGGTCGTGTTCGCCTTGGCGCTGCACTACATCGACGACCGGGTGGCGCTGCTCCGCGAGTTCCGCCGGATCCTGGCGCCGTCCGGCGCGCTGGTCCTGTCGACCGAGCATCCGATCATGGACTGGGTGCGCCTGGGCGGTTCCTATTTCACCGAAGAACCCGTGGAGGAATCGTTGAGCCCGGAGCGGGACTGGCCGATCCGGGCCTGGCGACGACCGCTGACCGCGATCTGCGCCGAGTTCCGTCAGGCCGGATTTCTCATCGAGGAACTGCTGGAGCCGCGTCCCGTCCCCGAAATGGCCGATCGCTATCCCGAGGACCACGCGAAACTGGAGGACTTCCCGGCCTTCATCGCCTTCCGCCTCATCCCGGTTCCGGGGCCTCTTTCGCATCCTCCGAGGTGATGCGCCACGCGCCGACCTCGCTGTAACCGGAGTCGTAGATGACCGAGCCGTCGCCCGGCTTCAGCTCGTAGTAGTGCAGGTTCCCGCCCCAGTACCGCAGGATCCGTTGCAGCTCGCGGACGGCGTCGTCCCCCACGGCGCCCTTGGTCATGTCGACCTCCAGGACGAACTTCACGTCCTCCACCTCCACGATCGCCTTGTGTGTCAGGAGCTTAGACCGGCATATCGGGCGGGGGAGACGCCGACCGTGGCCGTGAAGTCGCGGGTCAGGTGCGACTGGTCGAAATAGCCGAGGTCGTCGGCCAGGGCCGCCCAGTCGACGCGGACGCCCTCGTCGGCGCGGGACGCGGCCTCGTGGAGCCGCGCCCGGCGCAGCACCCATTTGGGGCTCGCGCCCACGTATTCGGCGAAGAGCCGCTGGAGCGTGCGGGCGGAGACGTGCAGCGCCCCGGCGGCCTGGTCGACGCGGAACAGGGCCGGGTCGGCGGTGATCGTCTCGACCATGGCCGCCACCTCCTCGGCCACCGGATCCGGCGCGGGAAGGACGTCCCGCAGGAACTCCTCGGCCAAGCGCACCATCGCGTCCAGGTCGGTGTTCTGGAGGACGGCGTGGCCGACCTCGTCCACCCGGTGGGCGAACACGTCAGCGGCGGGGACCCGGCGGTCGGCGAGGTCGATGACGGGCCCGTCCGCGAAGGGGCGGAAACAGCCCGGGCGGAACTTCACGCCGAGGACCTGGCCCTCGCCCGCGAGACGGCGGACGAAGAGGCTGCGGTCCACCCCGTACACCAGCGGGGCGGGCTCCTCGAAGACGAGGTGGACGTTCGGGTGCGAGAGCACCTTCGTCTCGTACGGCTCGTCCGTCCGCCACCGGACGTGCCAGTAGAACTCCACGAAGCGCGCGAGGTCGGTGGAGGGGGCTCGCCGGTCCAGCCTCGCGATGCTCGCGTGCTCGTGGGGATACAGCACTCCGCGTCCGAAGTCCGCCACCTGACCAGGGTACTTGGCGCGTTTGTCCAAGAAGCGGCCCGGCGGGCGTCCGTAGCGTGAGGGCCATGCACGAACAGCACGCGTACATGAAGGAATGCGCCGCCGAGGCCGCCCGCGTGGCGCGGGCCGTCCCGAACGACCGGTGGTCGGACCCGACCCCGTGCGCGGAGTTCGACCTCCGGGCGCTGGTGAACCATCTGGTGCTCTACACGTCCCACGGGCTGGAGCACCGCGCCCTGCGCAAGGAGCTTCCGGACGAGCTGACCGGACGCGACTTCACCGCCGGCACCGCCTGGCCGGAGGAGTACGCGGCGCAGCTCGACCGCGCGGTCGCCGCCTGGGCCGACCCGGGCGTCTGGGACGGCGACATCAACGGCACGCCCGCCCCCGACATCGCCGCGATGATGATCCTTGAGATGGCCCTGCACGGCTGGGACGTCGCCAAGGCCACCGGCCAGGACTATCGCGTCTCACCGGAGACCGGCCGGTTCTTCGTCCAGGTCGTCGAGCGGTACGCGGAGATGTACCGCCAGTACGACGGTTTCGGGGCCGCCGTGCCGGCCGGTGAGGGCGCGCCGCCGTTCGAGCGCGCCCTGGCGGTCTCCGGCCGGGACCCGGACTGGCGCAGGCCCGGTTAGGAGGCGGAGGCGGGCTCGTCGGTGGTGGCGACGAACGGCCTGCGCCCGCCCGGCACGCCGGTGCAGACCTCGCCGTCGCTCTCGTAGCGGAACGCGAACGGCACCCCGGCGGCGGCCATCGGGCGCGGACGGTCCATCAGATGGAAGTGCAGATGCGGCTCGGACGAGTTTCCAGAGTTTCCGACCTGGCCGATCACGTCACCGGCCCGCACCCGGTCGCCCTTCCTGACCCGTACCGATCCGTGCCGCAGGTGCGCGAACAGCGCGTACACCCCGTCGCCGAGGTCCAGCACGACGGAGTTGCCGATGACGAACCGTCCCGCCGACAGGGTCAGCAGGGACAGCACCGGCCGGAACAGGAGCCCCTCCACCAGCAGGTAGACGAGGGCGGGCCGGGAGTTGCGGCTCCAGTGGTCGCGCTGCCGGTCGCTCGCCTGGACGACGACGCCGTCGGCGGGGGCGGTGATGTCGCGTCCGAACGCCGGGAACGTCTCCGGCCGGGACGCGATCGGCCCCTTCCGCAGCGGTCGCCATTCGTGGTCCGGATCGGGCACGTGGACGAGGTCGATCGCGTACGCCTGGCCCAGCTCATGCGTCCCGTGGCTGGGGACCTTGTCGGCGGGGCTGTTGACGGGCACCCACCGCCCTTCCACCGGGCAGCGCACGACGACGGGCTCGCGTCCCGGGGCGCCGCCGGGCACGAAGATCAGCACGACCCCGAGGGCGATCAGGACGACCCCCGCCACCGACAGCGCGCCCACACCGTGCAGCGGCGCGGTCAGCGCCAGAGCCATCCCGAGCAGGACGAAGAGAGTCCTGAATCGTGCCACTGTCCTGTGCATTTCTTCCTCCGATGGGAGCGCTCAGCGGCGGCTCGCCGCGAGCATCGTGAGAATCGGCACTACCCGCTCGCCGGGGACGCTGTAGCGCCCCCGCGCGGTGGTGCGGAGCCAGCCGGCGGAGACCAGCTGGCGCAGATGGTGGTAGAGCTGCCCGGTCGTGCCGAGCCGATCGAGGGAGGCGAGCTCGGCGGTCGTCCGGGCGCCGTGCAGGATCTCCCGGAGCAGCAGGAGCCGCACCGGATGCGCCAGCGCCGCCAGCCTCTCGGCCGACTGCGACCAGTCGTCGGCGAGGAGGTCGTCCACCGGGTGGCCCTGCTGCCATTCGTAGTGCTCGCCGCCCGGCAGGGTCACCGAGCCGGTGAACAGCACGGCGCCGGGGTCGTCGACGCGGTCCTTCAGCGTGTCCAGGGCCCAGAACGTGTCGTCGTCCCGCCGCGGGGTCTCGTTCTCGTGGGGACGTGTGCGTTCCAGCCCGGCCACGCGCTCCTCCAGCCGCGTGACCCGCTCCGGCAGACCCTGCTCCTCCATGACGGCGATACTACGTAAATACGTAATTTCATCAAATACTGGCGAAAACCGGTCGTGGGGGCCGCCCGGCCCGGGTTAGCGTCCGGCGTATGAGCGAAGAGCCGCCGGACACGCTGACCGACACTCGCGAGCTACTGCTCGGCTACCTCGACTACTACCGCGACGCCCTGCTGCGGAAGCTGGACGGCATGTCAGAGGAGAACCTGCGCACCAGCATCCTCCCGTCCGGCTGGACACCGCTCGGGCTGCTCAAACACCTGGCCTACGTGGAACGCCGCTGGTTCCGCTGGGGCTTCGCCGCCGAGCAGCTGGACGACATCCGGGGCGACCGGGATCCGGACACGCGCGCCTTCCACGCCCGCCCCGACGAGTCACCGGAGGAGATCAGGGCCCTGTTCCTGGACGAGTGCGCACGCACCCGCGAGATCGTCGCCGCGGCCGACCTCCAGGACGTGGCCCGCACCGGCGGCGGCTTCACCCCGCCCGAGCACCACCCGGCGCTGATCTGGATCCTGTTCCACGTCCTCCAGGAGTACGCCCGCCACGTGGGGCAGCTCGACATCATCCGAGAACTGACCGACGGCGCCACCGGCGAATAGCGTCAGGGCGTCAAGGGCGTCGGGTCGTCAGCGGAGTTTCTTGGTGAGGATCTCGAATCGCAGGTCGTCGCGTTTGGGGAGGCCGAAGCGCTCGTCGCCGTACGGGAACGGTGACAGCTCGCCCGTCCGGACGTAGCCGCGGCGGACGTACCAGGCGATCAGCTCCGCGCGGGCGGTGATCACCGTCATGCGCATCTCCGCCGCGTCCCACTCGTCGCGGGCCAGCCGTTCGGCCTCGGCGAGGACCTGCTTGCCGAGGCCGCCGCCCTGCATGTCCGGGCGGACCGCGAACGTGCCGAAGTAGGCGTGGCCGTCGCGGTTCTCGAGCTGGCAGCACGCGGCGAGGACGCCGCCGGTCTCGGCGACGAGCATCCGGCCGGAGGTGTCGTTCACCACCGCCAGGACCATGTCGGCGTCCGTGCGCTGGCCGCCGAGGAGGTCGGCCTCGGTCGTCCAGCCGGCGCGGCTGGCGTCGCCGCGGTAGGCGGACTCGATGAGGGCGACGAGGCCCGGGACGTCGTCCGGGGTCGCGGTGCGGAAGGTGGGGGCGGGGCTCGCGGGTGTCACAAGGCCAGACTCTAACGCCGGTCAGCGGGCGGGGAGGACGCGGCCGGTCACCTCACCGAACCCGATGCGGGCGCCGGACGGGCCCGGGGCGGTGGCGGTGATGGCGACCTCGTCGCCGTCCTCCAGGAACGTGCGGGG
>NZ_SMJX01000097.1 GCF_004348535.1 Actinomadura sp. KC216 | reverse complement strand
GTGTTCGTGGGTGTGGCATCCGTGTTCCTCGGAGTCGTGCTGCTGGGGTGGCGGGGGGTGGCGTCCTTGTGGGACGTCTCCAAATGACCGGGCGGTCTCTTTGCTGATCGGCGCGGTTGACTGTGGCGCGGCGTCCTGATGAAGTTACCGGCGGGTCACGTCGGTGAAAGGGACACGGATGGCATCTGCGCTGCGCGACTGGCTGGACGAGCCGAACACCGGACGCGGCGTTCACCTGGCTACCGACGACGGCTGGGAGTATCGGAGCTATGGGGAGCTGGCGGCCGCCGCGCGGCGCACGGCGGGGGCGCTGATCGAGGAAGGTGTCCGGCCCGGGGACGTCGTGTGCGTCATCCTGCCTACCGACTTCGTTTGTATCGAGACGTACTTCGCGGTGTGGGCCGCCGGGGCGACCGTGTGTCTGATCACGCCGCCGTTGTTCCAGGACGGGGACGACTACGTCGCGCACGTCGCGGCGATCCTGCGGCAGGCGGCGCCCACGCTCGTCATCGCGTCCAAGGACCTGAACGAGTACGCGGCGCGCGCCATGGTGCAGGCCGGGCTCAGCGGGGAGCCCTGGCAGCCGCGGCAGGTCGGCGAGGAGGCGGCGGTGCAGCCGGCCGGGGAGCTGGCCCTGCTGCAGTTCACTTCCGGGTCCAGCGGCGCGCCTCGGGGAGTGATGGTCACCTGGGAGAATCTGCAGGCGAACACCGAGCTCATCGCTCGGGCCGCCGGGTTCGCCGACGACGACTCTGTCGCCTCGTGGCTGCCGCTCTACCACGACATGGGGCTGATCGGCTGCTTCCTGACGCCGATCGCGCGGCAGGCGTCGCTGCGGCTGATGCGGCCCGATCACTTCATCCGGGACCCCGCGCGGTGGATCCGGTGCTTCGCGGACGCCGCGCATACCGCGGCGCCGCCGTTCGCGTACGCGTACTGCGCTCGGCGGGTCAAGCCGGAGCAGCTGGAGGGCGTCGACCTGTCCGGGTGGCGGACGGCGATCGTCGGCGCCGAGCCCATCGACCCGCACGCGCTGGAGGTGTTCGCGCAGCTCGTGGAGCCGTTCGGGTTCTCCCGGGCCGCGTTCAAGCCCGCGTTCGGGATGGCGGAGACGACCCTGCTCGTCACGATGGACGCCGAGCGCCGTGACCCGCTGGCGGTCCGGCCCGATCCCGAGGCTTTGTCGTTCGGAGAGCCGATCCAGATTCTTGAGGAGCACACGCTCGGGGCCGCGTTGCTCGGCGCGAAGGCCGGGTGGGTCGTCGGGTGCGGCACGCCGGAGGCCGGCGTGCCCGTGGCGATCGTGGACGACGACGGGCGGGAGCTCGGCGAAGGGCTCCTCGGGGAGATCGTGGTGGGGGGCGCCTCTGCTTGTCCCGGGTACTACGCGGGGGCCGAGGGGAAGTCGACCCGGTTCCTGGACGGGAAGGTCTTCACCGGGGACGCCGGGTTCTTCCATGCCGGGCAGCTGTTCGTTCTCGGGCGGATGGGCGACAGCATCAAGGTCCGCGGGCGGTCGGTGTACGTCGAAGACCTCGAGGCGAAGATCGCCGAGGCCAGCGGGCTCGGGAAGGGACGGATCGTCGTGGTCGGGGTGCCCGGCGCCGGGCGCAAGGGGCTCGCGCTGTTCGCCGAGACGCTGGACGAGTCGTGGACGGGCGAGATCCGCGAGATGCTGCGCCGGAGGGTCGGCGGCGACGTCGAGCTGACGATCGTGGTGGGCACGGGCCTGATCCAGCGGACGTCCAGCGGCAAGCCACGCCGCAGATACATGTGGGAGCGGCTGCTCGCCGGGGAAATGGACGGAGCGCGCGTCGTTCCTTGATTGCTTAAGGTCGTGACCACAGGACACCATGGCCGTTGACGCTGCGAAGGGTCGACGATGCCGGCTGTTGGGAAGACGTTGTTCCGCCTGGGTGCCCGTCTGGGGTCCACCGCTCAGAACGCACTGGAGGTCGCCCGGTTCGGTGGGTTCGACACCGACGAGGACGCCTCTCCGTCTGAGGTGGTGACCGAGCAGCGGGTGTACCGGCTGCGGCACTACTTCCCGGAGGACGGGGGCGGGCCGGTGATGCTGCTCGTCCCGCCGCTGATGATCACCGCGGAGGTGTACGACATCTCCTCGCGGGTCAGTGCCGTCCGGGTGCTGCGGAAGGCCGGGGTCGATCCCTGGGTCGTCGACTTCGGGGCGCCTGAGCGGGAGCCGGGCGGGCTTGAGCGGACCATCACCGATCACGTGCTGGCCGTTAGTGATGGGGTGGATCGGGTCCGGAAGGTCACCGGGCGGGATGTTCATCTTGCCGGGTATTCGCAAGGGGGCATGTTCGTCTACCAGGCGGCGGCGTACCGGCGCAGCGAGGGCATCGAGTCGGTCGTGACGTTCGGGAGCCCGACCGATACGAGCGTCGCGTTGCCGTTCGGCCTGCCCGCGTGGCTCGCGTCCGAGGGTGTCGGGCGGGTTCCCGATTGGGTGCTCGGCGGGTTCGCGGTTCCGGGGTGGGTGACGCGGCTCGGATTCCAGCTGTTGAGTCCGGTGAAATCGGTGCGGTCGCGGGTCGATTTCATCCTGCAGCTACATGATCGGGAGCGGCTCGCGCCTCGAGAGCGGCAGCGGCGGTTCCTGGAGCGGGAGGGGTGGGTCTCGTGGCCCGGGCCCGCGCTGGCGGAGTTCGTCCGGCAGTTCGTCCAGCACAACCGGATGCTCACCGGCGGGTTCGTCATCGGCGACCGGCTCGTCACGCTCGCCGACATCACCTGCCCCGTGCTGACGTTCGTGGGGGAGGTCGACGAGATCGCGCCGCCGCCGATGGTCCGGGGGATCCGGCGGGCCGCGCCGCGTGCCCAGGTGTACGAGGCGTCGCTGCGGGCCGGGCATTTCGGGCTCGTCGTCGGGAGCCTCGCGATCGCGCGGACGTGGCCTGCCGTGGCCGAGTGGGCGAAATGGCGTGCCGGGGAGGGCGGCCTTCCCGACATCGTCGCGCCTGTTTCGGGGGATGAGGAGGCCCTGCCTGCCGATCTTCCGGGGGGCGCGGCTGGGTATGGGCTTCAGCTTGCGGTGGGTGTGGGCGGGAGCGTGGCGCGGTCTGCCTACCGGACGGTCTCGCGGGCCGTTCACGGGACGCGGCAGCTCGGGGGTGAGGCCGCGCAGAACCTTCCCCGGCTGGCGCGGCTGGAGCGCATCCAGTCGGACACGCGCATGTCCATGGGGCTGCTCTTGGACGAGCAGGCCCGGCGGATGCCCGATGAGGTGTTCTTCCTTTACAAAGGGCGGCCCTACACGCATAGCGCTGCCAAGAACCGGATCGATGCCGTTGTCCGTGGGCTGATTCATGTTGGGGTGCGGCGGGGTGACTCGGTCGGTGTGCTGATGAGAACGCGGCCCACGGCGCTTGCGCTTGTGGCCGCGTTGAGCCGGCTGGGTGCGGTCGCGGTGCTGCTGCGTCCGGACGGGGATATCGGTGCGGAGGTGCGGCTCAGCCGGGTGACCCGGGTGATCGCCGATCCGGAGCATGCGGCCCGGGTGGAGGGGCTGGAGGGCGTCGAGGCGCATCTGCTGGGCGGTGCCGGGCGCGGTGAGCGCGGGTCGCTCATGGACATGGAGGACATCGACCCGGAGCGCGTCGAGGTGCCCGGGTGGTTCCGGGCGAATCCCGGGCGGGCCGGTGATCTCGCATTCGTCGTGTTCCGGGGGGAGGGCGAGCTGCTTCGCGCCCACCGGATCACCAACCGGCGGTGGGCGCTGTCGGCGTTCGGGACGGCGTCGTCCGCCGCCCTGTCGCCGTCCGACACCGTGTACAGCATCACGCCGCTGCAGCATCCTTCTGCGCTGCTGATGAGCCTTGGCGGTGCTGTCGCGGGGGGTGCCCGGCTTGCGCTTGCCAGTGCCTATGACCCTGAGACGTTCTGGGACGAGGCTCGGCGGTACGGCGTGACCGTGGCGTCCTATACCTGGATGCTGCTGCGTGATCTCGTGGAGGCGCCGCCGAACCCGGCGGAGCGGCATCATGCCGTGCGGCTGTTCATCGGGTCGGGCATGCCGCGCGGGCTGTGGCGGCGGGTCGAGGAGCGGTTCGCTCCGGCGCGGGTGCTGGAGTTCTACGCGTCCACCGAGGGCGAGTCGGTCCTGGTCAACCTGAGCGGCAAGAAGCCCGGGTCGCTGGGACGGCCGCTGCCCGGCAGCGCCGGGGTCCGCCTCGCCCGCTACGACCTGGAGAGCGGGCGCCTGGACGAGGGGCCCGACGGCTTCGCGATCGAGTGCGGGCCCGGTGAGATCGGGATGCTGCTCGCGCGGGTGCGGCTCTCCGCCGCCGGGACGGCGGAGCGGTGCGTGCGGGGCGTGTTCGCGCCCGAGGACGCCTGGACGATCACCGGAGACCTCTTCCGCCGGGACGGCGCCGGCGACTTCTGGCTGGTGGGCCGGGAGGCCGAGCTGATCCGTACGGCGGAGGGGATCGTCCCGCCCGGTCCCATCCGGGACGCGCTCGGCGATCTTCCGTATGTCGACACCGTGGCCGTTTACGGGATTCCGGTGGGGGAGACGGAGCTTGCCGCGGCCGCGGTCAGCTTGCGGGGTGTGGCCGAGATCAAGCCGCTGGATCTTTCCGAGGCGCTGCTGCGGGTCGAGCCGGGGCTGCGGCCCGCGATCGTGCGGGTGGTGGACGAGGTGCCCGTCACGGCCGGGGGACGGCTGCGGACGGCGCCGCTGCGGGACGAAGGCGTCCCTTCCGCGGGTGAGGGCATGGCGTACTACCGGGACAAGGCGGGTGCCTACCGGCCGCTGACGGACGCGGCGCGACGGCGCCTGCTCAAGGCGCCGGCCGCCCGCGAGGCGCGGTGACCCGGGAGTCACAAGTCACGAGCGATAAGTCTGGACTTACTGGCATGCGCTGCGTTAGAACGAAGCGACGGTCACCGTCATCTGTCGCACGCGTCCGGAGGGGTCATGACGAGCGTCCTCGCGCCGCCGCCGGCGGGCAGCGGGCTGAAAGCGGTCCCCGGGGTGGGTGGCATCCCCTACATCGGCAGCACGATCGCCGTGATGCGGAACCCGATCGGGACGGCCCGGAAACGGTACGCCGAGCACGGGCAGGTGTCCTGGGGGTGGCTGCTCGGGCAGCGGACGGTCACCGTCCACGGCCCGGAGGCCGCCGAGGTCGTCCTGGTCAACCGGGACAAGGCGTTCGCGAGCGGGCCCGCGTGGAGCTACTACATCGGGCCGTTCTTCAACCGCGGCATCATGCTGCTGGACTTCGAGGAGCATCTGCACCACCGGCGCATCATGCAGCAGGCGTTCACCCGTCCCCGCCTGCGCGCCTACATGGACGCGATGGCGCCCGGCATCGTCAGGGGCGTCGAGGCGTGGCGGCCCGGCGGTCACTTCGGGGTGTACGACCACGTCAAGCAGCTCACCCTCGACCTCGCCGCTGACGTGTTCATGGGCGTCGAGCTGGGGGACGCAGAGCGCGCGCGGGTCAACGGCGCGTTCATCGACGCCGTCCGGGCCGGGACGGCTTATGTGCGGTTCCCCGTCCCCGGGCTGCGCTGGCACCGCGGGCTGCAGGCCCGCAAGGTCCTGGAGGAGTTCTTCTACCGGCACCTGCCCGCCAAGCGCCGCGACGGTGGCGATGACCTGTTCGCCGCGCTCTGCGCGGCGGAGTCCGACGACGGGGAGCGGTTCACCGACGAGGACGTCGTCAACCACATGATCTTCGCGCTGATGGCCGCGCACGACACGACGACGATCACGCTGACGTCGATGGCGTACTACCTCGCCAAGTACCCCGAATGGCAGGAGCGGCTCCGGGACGAGTCCCTCGCGCTCGGGAAGGCGGAACTCGACTACGCCGACCTTGACGCCCTTACCGGCATGGACATGGTGATGAAGGAGTCGATGCGGCTGATCGAGCCCGTCCCGGCGCTGCCGCGCAAGGTCGTCAAGGACACCTCCGTCCTCGGCTTCCACATCCCCGCCGGGACGACCGTCGTCGTCCCGATGCTCAGCAACCACCGCATGGCCGACTGGTGGCCGGACCCGGACGCGTTCGACCCCGGGCGGTTCTCGCCGGAGCGCCGCGAGGACAAGATTCACAAGTACGCGTGGTCCCCGTTCGGCGGCGGCGCGCACAAGTGCATCGGGATGTACTTCGCCGGGATGCAGGTGAAGTCGATCCTGCATCAGGTGCTGCTGAGGTACCGCTGGAGCGTCCCGGGGCGGTACGAGATGCCCCTCGACACCACGTCCCTGCCGTCGCCGAAGGACGGCCTTCCCGTCCGCCTCGACCGTCTGGAGCAGAGCCCATGAGCAAAGCCGTCGCGATCACCGGCGGGGCGCGGGGGATCGGTCTCGCCACCGCCCGCGCCCTGAAGGCCAAGGGCGCCACCGTCGTCATCGGCGACATCGACGAGGCGGCGGTCGCGGAGGCCGCGGCGGAGCCGGGCGTCACCGGGCTCGTCGTGGACGTCACGTCCCGCGAGTCGTTCACCGCGTTCCTCGACCGGGCCGAGGAGTCCGCGGGGCCGCTCGACGTGGTGATCAACAACGCCGGGATCATGCCGATCGGGCCCGTCACGGACGAGAGCGACGCCGACGCCCGCCGCTGCCTCGACATCAACGTGCACGGCGTGATGCTCGGCACCAAGCTCGCCCTCGGGCGGATGCTGCCGCGCGGCCGGGGGCACGTCATCAACATCGCGTCGCTGGCCGGCGTCACGTTCATGCCCGGCCTGGCGCTCTACAACGCCAGCAAGGCCGCCGTCGTCGCGTTCACCGAGGCGACCCGGCTGGAGGTCCAGGACCGGGGCGTGCACGTCAGCGCCGTCCTGCCGACGTTCACCAACACCGAGCTGGTCTCGGGGATGCGCAACCCGAAGGGCCAGAAGAACTGCGAGCCGGAGGACATCGCCGCCGCCGTGGTGGCGCTGATCGGGCGCCCGCGCCCGCAGGTCGTGGTCCCGGCGAAGCTCGCCCGGCAGGTCAAGCTCGGCTCGCTGCTCCCCGAGCGGGCCAAGCGGGCCATGGCGCGCCGCTACGGGCTCGACCGCATCTTCCTCGACTTCGACCCGGACGCCCGCAAGCCCTACGACGCCCGCATCCGCGCCTAGCCCGCGTGCTCGGCCGCGTTCGCGTCCCGTAGGCTCTGCTGGTCGAACTTCGTTCTAAATGCGGGGGACGCATGCGACGGGGACCGGTCGTTCAGACGGCTTACGGGAAGGTCCGCGGGACGGCGCGGGACGGCGTCACCGCGTTTCTCGGCATTCCTTACGCCGCGCCGCCGTTCGGGCCGAACCGGTTCCGGGCGCCGCGCCCGCCGGAGCCGTGGGACGGGATCCGCGACGCCGTCGAGCACGGGCCGACCGCGCCCAAGCCCGGATACGTGCACCCCTACACCCTGCTCCTGGACGACCCGGTGGTCCCCGGCGACGGCTGCCTCAACCTGAACGTCTGGACGCCCGGCGGGTCCGGCCTGCCGGTCATGGTGTGGATCCACGGCGGCGCGTTCCGCAATGGGTCGGGCGCGCTGCCCGTCTACGACGGCCGCAACTTCGCCCGCGACGGCGTCGTCTGCGTGACGATCAACTACCGGCTCGGGGTGGAGGGCTTCGCCGGCTTGCCCGGCGCCCCCGCGAACCGGGGGCTGCTCGACCAGATCGCCGCGCTGGAGTGGGTCCAGGCCAACATCGCGGCCTTCGGCGGCGACCCGGGCCGGGTGACCGTGTTCGGGGAGTCGGCGGGCGCGATGAGCGTCACCACCCTGCTCTCCCTCGACCTCGGGCTCTTCGGCCGGGCGATCGCGCAGAGCGGCGCGGGCGCCGTCGCGCAGGACCCTGACGACGCCCTGCTCGTCACCCGGGAGATGGCCGCGCGGCTCGGCGTGGAGCCGACCGCGGAGGGGTTCGCGGCGCTCGACCCGGCCGCGATCATCCCCGTCCAGTCGGAGGTCGCCACGGAGGTCGCCGCGCTGCCCGACCCCGCCCGGTGGGGCGCGACCACGGCCGCCTGCGCCATGTCGCTCACCCCGATCCTGGACGGTGAGCTGCTGCGGCGGCGGCCCGAGGACGCCATCGCGGGCGGCGCCGGACGCGACGTGGACCTGCTCATCGGCTGCACGTCCGAGGAGTTCCGGTTCTTCCTGATGCCGTCCGGGCTCGCCGCCCAGGTCACCGAGGAGCTGATCGGTCTCGTCGCGGCGGGCATGGGCCTGCCGCCGGGGGTGCCCGCCGCCTACCGCGACCGCCGTCCCGAGCTGGCGCCCGGCGAGCTGATGGCGGCGATCCTCACCGACGGCATGTTCCGCGTCCCGGCCGACCGGGCCGCCGCCGGGCACGCCGCCTCCGGCGGGCGGACCTGGATGTACGAGTTCGCGTGGCGGTCGCCGACCTTCGACGTCGGCGCCTGCCACGCGCTGGAGCTCGGCTTCGTGTTCGACAACCTCACCGGCGCGCCCGGGAGCCTCGCCGGGTCGAACCCGCCGCAGGAGCTCGCCGACCGGATGCACCGCGCGTGGGTCGACTTCGCCGTGCGCGGCGACCCCGGCTGGGCGCGGTACGAGCCGTCCACCCGTGCGGTGCAGGTGTTCGACGGCCCGGGGGACCGCGTCGTCCTCGATCCGCTCGGCGACGACCGCAAGCTGTGGGAGTAGGCCCTGCCTTGAGGGCTCAGCTCCCCAGGCGCTTGCGGCCCTGTGCGCGCACCCGCTTGCGCTGGGACGGGTCCAGCATCAGGTAGCCGACGACCGGCGCCCCGAGGACGCCGAGGATGATCAGCGTGGTCAGCCACCAGGGGAAGATGAACAGGGTCAGCAACCCGACGACGACGCCGCCGATCACGAACTTTGTCTGGGTCGACATTGGTACCTCCGTTAACGGGCCGCCCTCGTAGGGACAACGGCCGCCCGGCGGCCGCTGTTCCACGATATGTCGCGAGTCCGGCCGATGGAACCATGATCTCACCAGGGACTTCGGTGAGGCGGGGCGGTCAGATGCGCAGGGAGAGCTGGCCGCCGCCGAGCGTGCGCAGGACCTCCGCGTGCAGCTTGCCGTTCGTGCAGACGACGCTGCCGCCGTCCGGGCCCGGCACGCCGGACAGGTCGGTGAACATGCCCCCGGCCTCCTCCACGATGACCTGGAGCGCGGCGAGGTCCCACAGCGACACCTCGGGCTCGGCGGAGATGTCGATCGCGCCCTCGGCGACCATCATGTGCGACCAGAAGTCGCCGAACGCCCGCGTCCGCCACACCTCGCGGGTCAGTTCGATGAACCGGCTGAGGCGGCCCTGCTCCTCCCAGCCGCTGAGGCTGGAGAACGACAGTGACGCGTCCTCCATCGCCGTCACCGACGACACGGTCATCCGGGTGGCGCGGGTGAGGCTGCGGCCCGTCCAGGCGCCGCCGCCGCGCGCCGCCCACCAGCGCCGCTGCAGCGCGGGCGCGGACACGACCCCGACGACGATCTCCTCGTTCTCCATCAGCGCGATCAGCGTCGCCCACACCGGGACGCCCCGGACGAAGTTCTTCGTCGCGTCGATCGGGTCGATGATCCAGCAGCGGTTCCCGAATCCGGTCCGGCCGTACTCCTCGCCGAGCACCGCGTCGCGCGGGCGGGCCCGCTTCAGCGTGCCGCGGATCTGCTCCTCCACGCTGCGGTCGGCGTCGCTGACCGGCGTCAGGTCCGGCTTGGTCTCGATGTCGAGATCGAGGGCACGGAAACGCCTGGTCGTGATGTCGTCGGCCCCGTCCGCCAGCACATGAGCGAGACGCAGGTCATCGGAATAGCCCGCCACGGCGTGCAACGCTACCCTGATCACGTCCTGTCCAGACACACTTACCCGGCCGTTCCGGCTTTTCGGTCGTCTCCGTGGGGCGCGCCGTGGCGGTATCGGGGGTATCGCCGGGCCGGTGGTGGCAGCATGGGCGCATGGCGCACGACCTTCCCGCATGGGTGGCCGAGCTGACCGACCCCCGCCGGGCCGAGACGCTCGACGAGCTCGCCGACCGCCTCGTCCCCCTGGCCGAGCACGCGATCGACGTGTCCCGCCGGCTCCAGGCGCAGCTCAACGAGCTCAACGACCCGTTCAAGCGCGAGGCCCTCTACGGGCGCGTCGAGCGGCTGAAGGCCCGCGTGGGCGAGGCCCTGGAGGAGATCACGGCGGAGATCGCCGCGTCCGGGGAGGAGCGCATCGAGCGCGTCGTGGCCGACTGGGCCGGACGGGCCGGGCCCGGCGACCCCGGCGAGCGCAGCGCCCGGGAGCGCGAGGTGCGCCGCAGGCTGGACCGTGACATCGTCCCGGTGCTGTCCAAGCGGCAGCAGGACGTCGCCGAACGGGTCGCCGAACGCAGCTCCACGGCGCTGGAGGAGGCGACGCGGACGCTGCTGACCCGGGTCGAGGAGCTGGCGAAGGCGGTCACCGACCTGATCCACGACGTGCTGCCGCTGGCACGGGAGGGGCTGGCGCTGGCGGGCCGCATCTCGACTCTGTCCGGCCGGGCCCGCAAGGCGGGGCGCGGACCGGTCCCGGACGAGCTGAAGGACGCCGGGGCCGAGACGGCCCGCGCGTTCGACGAGGCCGTCGCGCGGCTGGAGCTGGAGTGGGCCGCGCTCGGCGCCCGCTCCGCGAGCGTCCGGGCGGCGCTGCGCGGCGCGGAGGAGAGCGCGTTCAGCCGGGTCACCGAGGAGATGACCCGCTGCGTGGAGGAACTCGCGCCCGAGCACGTCAAGGCGCTGAACGAGGCCGAGGCCAGGGCGCGCAGCCTGTTCGAGGAACCGTCGGACGGCTGACGGGCTAGAGCGCCTGCGGGAAGCGGAACAGACCTTCGGGGTCGTGGGCGGCCTTGGTCCTTCTGAGCCGGTCCAGGTTGGGGCCGTAGTAGGCGGTGGCCCAGTCTTTGAGATCAGGGTCGATGTAGTTCACGTAGGCGGTGCCGCCCATGGACGGCTCCATCGCCGCGTGCGTGCCGCGAAGCCAGGCGTTGTCGGGCGCGAGGTACTGGACGCAGAACAGAGCCTTCCGGTGCGGGAAGGCGGTGTCGCCCGGGCTTACGCGGCCTATCGCGCCGCCGAAGGCGTCCATGAGGACGGAGCGGTTCTGGACGTCGTTGCCTGTGTCGAAGCGGTTCAGGAGAGCGTTGATGGCGGCGTCAGGTAGGGGCTTGTAGGCGATGTGGGATTTACCGGCGTAGTCGGTTCTGGGGAAGCTTCCGCCGGGTCGCCGGCCGGGCAGGGTGCCTTGGGCGTGGCATTGCTCGACGGTCTGTCCCGCGCATCCGCCCATGAACTTCATGGCGTCCAGGTAGGGCCTGCTCTGGGCGGTGGACGACGTGGGGTCGGCCCCTGTGGCGGCCGTCAGCGCGTTCATGGAGGGGGTGGCGTCGGCGAGCGCGACGCCGATGACCTCGACGCTCGGGGTCGCCTGGCCGGGGCGCGTGTCGAGGCGCAGGCTCGTCCAGACCTCGTCGGGCGCGGACGGCGCCCAGCGCTGCCAGCCCCGGATCACGGCGGCGGCGTCCGCCCAGGACCAGCGGACGCTGAACGGCGTGACCTCGCCGATCTCGTGCGTGCGGAACGTGAACGAGACCGCGGCGCCGAAGTTGCCGCCGCCCCCGCCCCGGCAGGCCCAGAACAGGTCCGGGTTCCGCTCGCCGTCGCAGGTCAGGACCCGTCCGTCCGCGGTGACGACCTGGACCGACGCCAGGGCGTCGCAGGACAGCCCGTACGCGCGGGACGCCACGCCGATCCCGCCGCCCAGCGTCAGCCCCGCCACGCCGACCGTCGGGCAACTGCCTGCCGGGACGCTCACGCCATGCTCGGCGAGCCCCGCGTACAGGTCGATCAGCCGTGTCCCCGCGCCGACGACCGCGTGGCCGCCGTCGCGCTTCACCGTGTCCATGGGGGAGACGTCGATGACGAGGCCCGTGCCCGTCGACCAGCCCGCGTAGCTGTGGCCGCCGCAGCGCACGGCGACCGGGATCCGCTGCAGCGTCGCGAACGCCATGCACTCGGACACGTCCTGCGGCGTCTCGCAGTACGCGATGCCCGCGGGCTTGATGCCGTCGAAGCGCGGGATGTGGAGGCGCCGGGCCTGGGCGTAGGAGGTGTCGGACGGGCGGATCAGCGTCCCGTCCAGGCCGCGTCCGAGCGCGTTCCAGTCGGCGGGCCCGGTCAGGCGCGGGCGCCGGGAGGGGCGATCGGCGGGCGACGGCTTCTCGCCGGAGCACCCGGCGGCGGCCAGGGGCCCGAGGAGCGTCGCCTTGAGCACCCATCGCCTGTCCATGGTGTCAGGCGCTGCTTCGCAGGGTGCGGAGGAAGGTGTCGTAGGCGGGGACGGCCCCGTCCCAATGCTGCTGCCCTGCGACGATGATGACCTGGTAGATGGCGTCGTCGAACCTGAACACCCGGACACGGGCCCTGCCGGGGATGCCGTTCTTGGTGAAGGTGAACTGCGCTTCGGCGGCCTTGTCGCCCAGGTAGGCGACGTTGCGGTTGAGGCTCTCCTGCTTGAACTCGGGATACTGCGCGGTGTCCTTCTTCATCTGGTCGAGGGCGTCGACGAGGCCGTCCCCGGGGTCGGCGAAGTCGTTGTTCGCGATGCGCTGGATCGCCAGGCCCCGCCGGACGCCCGGAGCCGGATCGGTGAACGACGCGTCGTCGCCGGAGCTCTCGTCCTTCCACCCCTGCGGCACCGCCGCGACGAACGCCGACCCTTGGTACAGCCGGTACCCGGACGGCACGGCGACGTTCGTCGGCGTGGACGACGAGGACGACGTCCCCGCCGAGGACGTCGGCGGGTCGTCGGCGCGCTCGTTGCCGCGGTAGCTGGTGAACACCACGACCGCGACGACCGCGACGACCAGCGCCGCCGCGAAGATCCCGCCCGGGATGATCACCGGCCATGGCGGGCGGCGCCGCCGACGTGCCGGAACGCCGGTCGGCGGCTGCGTCTGCCACGACGGGGACTCGACCGTCGGTGCCGCGGCCGGCGGCTGCAGCGTCACGTTGTGCGGCGGCGGCGCGTACGGAGGCGGCGGCTGCGTCTGGACGGGCGGCGGGGGCCCCTGCGCGACCTGGCGGAGCAGCCGTCCGGCGTCGTCGGGGCTCATCCGCCTATCCGGGTCCTTGCGGAGCAGGCCGTGCAGGACGGGCGTCAGGGGCCCGGCGAGCTGGAACGGGTCCGGGTCGTCGGACAGCAGGGCGGCCATCATGCCCCACATGTCCGGCCGCTTGTACGGGGGACGTCCCTCGACGGCCGCGTACAGCGTCGCGCCCAGCGACCACAGGTCCGACGCCGGGGTGGCCTTCTGGTGGCGGGCCTGCTCGGGCGCCAGGTAGGCGGGCGACCCGACGATCGCGCCCGCCTGGGTGAGGGTCTCGTCCCCGGCGACCGTCGCGATGCCGAAGTCGGTGAGCACGGCCCGGCCCTGCGGCAGCAGCACGTTCCCGGGCTTGACGTCGCGGTGCACGACCCCGGCGGCGTGCGCGGCGTTCAGCGCGTCCAGCAGGTCGAGGCCGATCGCCGCGACCCGGTCCGGCGGCAGCCGCCCCTCCCGCGCGATGACCTTGTCCAGGCTCTCCGCCCGGACGAGCTGCATCACGATCCAGGGCCGCCCGTCCTCCTCGACCACGTCGTGGACGGTCACGATGCCCGGATGGTCCAGCCGCGCCGCCGACCGCGCCTCCCGGAACGTGCGCGCGTAGGTCCGCTCGACCTGCGCCTCGTCCAGGCCCTGCGGCAGCGCCACCTCCTTGACCGCCACCTCGCGGTCGAGCGTGCGGTCGCGGGCCCGCCACACGGCGCCCATGCCGCCGCGTCCGAGCACCTCCACCAGCTCGTAGCGCGCTGCGATCGTCTGGACCATGGGGGCGACGATACCGAGGCCGGCCGGACGAAGCGCGGCCTATGCCCGGCTATGCCGGGCCTATTCGGCGTCGCCCTCGCGGCTCGCCAGGAGGCGGCGGAGGGAGTCGAGGCGGGCGCGGCTGGCGTGCCCGTCGTCCACCCAGCCGTCGAGCCCGCAGCTCTCCTGGAGATGGTCGCAGTGCGGGGGGCAGCGCTCGGCGGCGCCGTCCGCGAGGTCCTCGAACGCGTTGATCACGTTCTCGGGCTCGACGTGCGCGAGGCCGAAGCTCCGCACGCCGGGGGTGTCGATGATCCAGCCGTCGCCGCCGGGCAGCTCCAGCGCGATCGCCGACGAGGACGTGTGCCGCCCGCGCCCGGTGACCGCGTTGACCTCGCTGACGGCCCGCTCGGCGTCCGGGACGAGCGCGTTCACCAGCGTCGACTTCCCGACGCCCGAGTGCCCGACCAGCACGCTCGTCCGCCCGGACAGGTGGCCGCGCAGCTCGTCCAGGTCGCCGCCGCGCCGCGTCACGACATAGGGGACGCCGAGCGGCGCGTACTCGGCGACGAGATCGGCGGGGTCGGCGAGGTCGGCCTTGGTGAGGCAGAGCAGCGGGTCCATCCCGGCGTCGTAGGCGGCGACGAGCTGCCGGTCGATCATCCGGGGGCGGGGCTCGGGGTCGGCGAGCGCGGTGACGATCGCGAGCTGGTCGGCGTTCGCGACGACGATCCGCTCGAACGGGTCGGTGTCGTCGGCGGTGCGGCGCAGCGACGACGTCCGCGGCTCGACCCGGACGATGCGGGCCAGCGTGTCGGGCGCGCCGGACACGTCCCCGACCAGCGCCACCCGGTCGCCGACGACGACGCCCTTGCGGCCCAGCTCGCGGGCGCGCATCGCGGTGACGCCGCGCTCGTCGGGGGTGCCCGCGTCGACGAGGCAGCGGTACCGGCCCCGGTCCACCGCGGTGACGAATCCGGACGAGGCGTCCTCGTGCGCGGGGCGGCGCCGGGTGCGCGGGCGCGACCCGCGGCGCCCGGGCCGCACCCGGACGTCGTCCTCGTCGTAGTCCTGTGCTCGTCGTGCCAGTGGTCCGGTCCCTGCGCTCAGGCGGGCGCCGCCATCGACGCCCACAGCTCGGTGAAGTTCGGAAGAGTCTTGCCCACGGTGCCCGGGTTCTCCACCTCGATGCCGGGAACGGCCAACCCGAGCACGGCCGCCGCCATCACCATCCGGTGGTCGTCGTAGGTGCGGAAACCGCCGCCGCGCAGCGGGCGCGGGGTGATCTCCAGGCCGTCCGGCAGCTCGCGGGCGTCGCCGCCCAGCCCGTTGATCTCGGTGACCAGCGCCGCGAGCCGGTCGGTCTCGTGGCCGCGCAGGTGCGCGATGCCCGTCAGCCTGGACGGCGAATCCGCCAGCGCGGCGAGGGCGGCCAGCACCGGGGTCAGCTCGCCGACCTCGTGCAGGTCGGCGTCCAGGCCCTGGTAGGTGCCCGTGCCGCGCACGGTGAGGCCGTCCGGGCCGAGGGAGACCTCCGCGCCCATCCGGGCGAGCAGCTCGCGGAGCGCGTCGCCGGGCTGGGTCGTCTCGGCGGGCCAGCCGGGCACGGTGACGCGGCCGCCCGTGACGAGCGCCGCGCCGAGGAACTGCGCCGCGTTCGACAGGTCCGGCTCGATCACCCACTCGCCGCCGCGCAGCGGGCCCGGCGCGACCCGCCACACGTTCCGCTCCGTCTCGACGGCCGCGCCCGCGTCCCGCAGCATCTGGACGGTCATCGCCAGGTGCGGCGCCGACGGCACCGGTGGGCCCTCGTGCCTGACCTCCACGCCCTTCTCGAAGCGCGGCGCCGCCAGCAGCAGGCCCGACACCAGCTGCGACGACCCGGACGCGTCGATCACGACCTGCCCGCCGTTCACCGACCCCGTCCCGCGCACGGTGAACGGGAGCGCGCCGCGCCCGCCGTCGTCGAGGTCCGCGCCGAGCGCCCGCAGCGCGGTGATGATCGGGCCCATCGGGCGCTCCCTGGCGCGCGGGTCGCCGTCCACCGCCACCTCGCCGGACGCCAGCGCCGCGACGGGCGGCAGGAACCGCATCACCGTCCCGGCGAGGCCGACGTCCACGCGCGCCGGGCCTGCCAGCTCGCCCGGGGTGACCTGCCAGTCGCCGGAGTCCTCGCCGATGCCGACGCCCAGCGCGCGGAGCGCGTCCGCCATGAGCTCGGTGTCGCGGCTGTGCAGCGGCCGGACGATCACGGACGGCGCGGCGGCGAGCGCGGCCAGGATCAGCGCCCGGTTCGTCATCGACTTCGACCCGGGCAGCGGGACGGCGGCGTCCACCGGGGCATGGGCGACCGGGGCGGACCAGTGCGGAGAGGGCATGACCCAAGGCTATCCGGCCGGGGCCGCCACCCCGATGATCACAGCGAGATGATCACAGCGGGATGGTCAGCAGCGTCCCGCCGTCGTCGAGCCGCACCTCGAAGCGGCTGATCTCCGGACGGGTGAGCCCCGTCCCGCCCTGCATCACGAGCGGCTTCGGCTGCCCCGGCACCCCGTACCCCTTGTCGGGGACGCGCCAGCCCGCGACGACGCTGCGCTCGCCGTCCTTGGACACGGCCTCCAGATGGCACCGCAGCGGACCCTTGATGCCGCGCAGCTCCAGGCTGACCTGCGTCCCCCAGCCCTTGTCGACCAGCCCGACCAGGCCGGACGCGCCCGTGCCGGGGTTGGTCCCCCGGAACTGCTCCCCGGCGATGGGCGGCGCGGGCGGCGTCTTCGGGGCCGGGCCTTCGTCGTTCAGGACCGTCCCCACACCGACGCCCGCGACCAGCGCGCCAGCGGCGGCGGCGGTACCGACGAGGAGGGCGGCGCGCCGGGACCGCCGGTCGGCCCGCCGCTTGCGCCGCATCATGTCGATCACCGGCGCCGGGGCCGTGGACGGCTCGTCCTCCGGCCGCTCCGCCCCGAGCGAGGTGAGAACGCTTGCCGTTCCCGACATCTCCCGCAGCTCGGCCTGGCACGCCGCGCACCCTTGCAGATGTGCCTCGAACGCCCGCCGGTCGACCTCTTCGAGAAGGCCAAGCGCGTACGCGCCGACGTCGGTGTGCTCGACCTGGGAGCTCATGAGGTCACCCCCCTCTCCTCCAAGGCGACGCGCAGCGCGCGCAACGCGTAGTAGACGCGGGACTTGACCGTCCCCACCGGGATGCCCAGGTACTCGGCGGCCTGGTTGACCGTCCGGTCGCGCAGCACCGTCTCCGTCAGCGCCTGCCGGTGCGCGGGGGAGAGCGACTCCAGCGCCTCCGTCACGACGACCTTGCGCAGCAGTCCGTCCAGCTCGTCCGCCATCGGCAGGTTCTCCAGGGGGCCGTCGCCGACCTCCGGCGGCCGGACCTCGCGATGCCGCCGATTGTCGATCACGATACGCCGGGAGACCGTGGCCAGCCAGGGCATCAGCGAGGACGTGCGGTCATCGAGCCGGTCCGCGCTGCGCCATGCCCGGATCATGGTCTCCTGCACCACGTCCTCGGCCCACGGGCGGTCACCGCCGGTGAGCCGGAGGACGAACGCGAGGAGCGGCCGATGATACTCGCGATAGAGCTCGGCGACGATGTCCTCGTCGCGCGGCCTGCGGAGCAGGCTCCGCAACCCGCCGGTCTGGCGACCGGTCGATCCGGGAACTGCCATGGCCGGGGCGTCTCCGTGAGTGGGTCGGTCGGGGTCACATGGCAGTACGGGACCCGTCCGGCTCGCGGTTCAACGGATTTGAGCCTCTTTTAAGGTTCTCTTCGGGAAACGGCCGCGGGTCAGCGCTTGACGGCCTGCTTGACCCGGCCCGCCTTGACGGCCGTTCCCGTCTTCACCGTCCGCCCGGCCTTCATCGCCCTGGCCGCCTGCGCCGCCGTCCCGGCCTTGACGGTCTGACCGGCCCGCGCCGCACGGCCCGGCTTCGACGCCCGCCCGATCAGGAACGCGGCCCCGGCGCCCTTGAGCATGCCGCCGGACTTCTTGGACTTCGCCGACCTCAGCGTCTTCGCGGTCCGCCGGGCGGCCTTGCGCCCGCCCTCGGCGCGGGCGACGCGCACCTGCCGGGCCGCCTCGCGGCGCGCGTCCCGCAGGGTGACGGCCGCCTCGCGGCGCAGTGCCTTCGCCTCCGCCGCGCTCTTGATCTGCGCCTCCCGGGCCTGCCGCCGGAGCTCCGCCGTCCGCGGCGAGCGGCGCGGCTCGGACGCCACCATCAGCAGCGCCCCGAACAGCCCTGCGTTCTTCAGCAGATGCGACCGCTCGTTGGCGCGGTGCTCGGGGTCCTCCTCGGTCCAGTAGCGGTGCTCGGTCGCCAGCGCGGGCACCACCTGCGCCGCGAGCAGCAGCGTGGTGAGCCGCCGGAACCGGCCGGTCAGCAGCAGCGCGCCGGTGCCGAGGCTGAGCGCGCCCTGCATCCGGACGAGCGTCTCGGCGTCCTTCGGCAGCCAGTCGATCCGGTCCGCGACCGGCTTGACCGCCGGGCCTACCCGCGCGGCGCGCTCGCGCGGATCCCGGACCGCGTCCAGGCCGTTCATGATGAAAGGGGCCGCCACGAACGGGCGGGCCAGAGTCGTGAAGGGTCGCATGACCCGCTACATGCCCAGCGCGTCGCGCCTCAAGCGCGGCAGGATGGGAGCCATGTGCGGACGCTATGCCACCACCCGCGCGCGTCAGGAGCTGCTGGACGAGTTCCAGGTCCAGCTCGACGCCGTCGACGGGGACATCCAGCCCGATTACAACGTCGCCCCGACCAAACAGGTCCCGGCCGTCCTCAACCGGCGCCCGAAGGACGCGCCGGAGGAGGAACCGGCCGTCCGGCAGCTGCGGACGGTCCGCTGGGGGCTCGTCCCGTCCTGGGCGAAGGACCTGTCGATCGGCTCGCGCATGATCAACGCGCGGTTCGAGACGGTGCACGAGAAGCCGTCGTTCCGCCGCGCGTTCGCGCGGCGCCGCTGCCTGCTGCCCGCCGACGGTTACTTCGAGTGGTACACCCTGCAAGACCAGGGCGACTCGCCCGATCCGGCCGAAGGCGAGAAGAAGGCCAAGAAGAAGAAGCCGCAGAAGCAGCCGTTCTTCATCCGTCCCAACGACGGCGCCATCATGGCGATGGCCGGGCTCTACGAACTGTGGAAGTCGCCCGAGGACGAATGGCTCTGGACGTGCACGGTGATCACCACCGACGCGCCGGACGACCTCGGCCGCATCCACGACCGGATGCCGATGGTCGTCGAACCGGACCGCTGGGACGCCTGGCTCGACCCCGACCTCACCGACACCGAGCAGGTCCGCGGCCTGCTGGTGCCCGCGATGGCCGGGACAATGGACGCCTATCCGGTGTCGAAGGCCGTCAACAGCGTGAGAAACAACGGCCCGGAACTCATAGAACCGGCGGCTTCTGGGGATAGTTCTGAAAACCATTCCGGCAGTTTGTTCTGACCGCTGTCGACCTCGGCGGCGGCCGGATCCCCGACCCCCGCATCGCCCGGAATCCCCACCGGGAGGAGTCGCAGCATCGTGGACACCGCAGTAGCCCGCTCCCGCCTGGAGTCCATGCGCGCCGATCTGGACCGTTCGATCGCCATTCTCCGCGGGGAGAGCCCCGAGCGCGACAGCTCGCCCGCGGACGCCGGGGCCGGCCTCACCGCCCAGGACCGCGTGGAGGCCGCCCTGGACTCCCTCGAACGCCACCGGCGCGCCGTCGCCGAGGCGCTGGAACGGATCAGCGCCGGCACCTACGGCCGCTGCGTCGGCTGCGGCCGTCCCGTCCCCGAAGGCCGCCTGGAGGCACGCCCGGACGCCGCTCGCTGCATCACCTGCCAAGCCAAACATGACCGGAGGGCACGCGGTTAGCTCCTGCGCCGGGCACTGGCCAGCAGGTGGATTCCCAGTGACTCGTCGGGGCTCGGGGCGTTCAGCTCGGTGCGGACCAGGCGCGCCATGGCGCGAGGGGAGCCGGCCAGGACGTGCTCGACCATCGACGGGGACAGCACGGTCCGCGGCCTGACCCACTCGACCTCCAGGCCCGCGTCCGCGAGGAGTTCGCGGAGCTGGTGGGCGGAGAACGAGCGGGTGATCGTCCCGTCCGGCCAGGGGACGAGGACGACCTCGGCGCTCGGGACGTCCGACAGGTGCGCCCAGTAGTTCCGCTCGGCCAGCAGCGCCATGCCCAGCGTGAGGGAGTCGACGCAGAGCAGGACGCGGCCGCCGGGGCGCAGCACGCGGGCGATCTCGGCGACCGTGGACTCGGTGGCGAGGTGCCGGGACAGGACGCGGTTCTCGGCGATCACGCCGTCCATGCAGGCGTCGGCGAGGAAGGCGAGCGTGCCGGTGTCGCCGATCAGCGGGATGGAGGTGCCCTTGGCCGCGCGTTCCGCCGCGTCGGCCCTGCCCGGATCGCGTACCTCCAGGACGGTGTGGCCCGCCTCGGCGGCCTGCGCCGCGCAGCGCCCGCCCGAGATGTCCAGCATCCGGGAGGGTCTGCGCGGCAGCCATCTGGCCAGTTGGGCGGACGCGACCGCCCAGTAGAACCTCCAGTAGCGCGACAGGGAGTCCCCGGAGACGTCACGCAGGCTGGCGATGGTGGGCTCGGAAGGTTGCGCCGGTAGCACCGGTTGCACCGCTTGCTCCTGTTCTCGCCGTATATGTCTGGTCTTCCCCGCTGCGGGTGATCATCACCCTCCGTGCAGGACGGGGGCGCGCGGGAGCGGCTTCGTTTCGTCACTTCCTGACGGGGAATCGGCGGGGACGTTGCGGTGTTGCACCGTCTCACAGGCAAGTACAGCGGAGGTGCACACCGATGACCACAGCCGTTGCCGATCTGCGGCGGAGAACGCCCGCGGACGCGCCGGCACCCGCCCGCGTGGGCGGACCGCGCGGGCCGATATCGTCTGTGGGAAACGACGCCGACGGCCGAGTCAGGGCCACGGGCGCCACAGCCGAGGGGGTGGGTCAGGTACAGGGCACCACGGAGACCGTGGAGCAGCGCCGGGAGCGGTTCCAGCGCGACGTGCTCCCGTTCTTGGACCAGCTGTATTCGGCCGCGCTGCGCATGACGCGCAACCCGGCGGACGCCGAAGACCTCGTCCAGGAGACCTTCGCCAAGGCGTTCGCCTCCTTCCACCAGTTCAAGGAAGGCACCAATCTCAAGGCGTGGCTGTATCGGATCCTGACCAACACGTTCATCAACTCCTACCGCAAGAAGCAGCGCCAGCCGCAGCAGGCCGCCACCGAGGACATCGAGGACTGGCAGATCGCCCGCGCGGAGTCGCACACCTCCAGCGGGCTGAAGTCCGCCGAGGCGGAGGCGCTTGAGCACCTGCCCGACACCGACGTGAAGCGGGCGCTGCAGGAGCTGCCGGAGGAGTTCCGCATCGCCGTGTACCTCGCCGACGTCGAGGGGTTCGCGTACAAGGAGATCGCCGAGATCATGGGCACGCCCATCGGCACGGTGATGTCCCGCCTGCACCGCGGCAGGCGCCAGCTGCGCGGCATGCTGGAGGACTACGCTCAGGACCGGGGCCTGACCAGGGCGAGCGGAGGTTCTGCCAAATGAGCTGTGGCAACCACCATGAGACTCCCTGCGACGAGGTACTGGCGCGGGTCTATACCTACCTCGACGGTGAACTCGACCAGGGCGGCTGCGGAGAAGTACGCGATCACCTGGACGAATGCGGCCCGTGCCTGCGGGAGTACGGGCTCGAAGAGGCCGTCAAGAAGCTGGTGAACAAGTCCTGCGGCAGCGACCCCGCGCCGAGCGACCTGCGCGACAAGGTGATGGGCCGCATCGAGGAGATCTGCGGCGAGATCAAGGCGTCCAGCGGGGCGGAGAAGTCCGAGACGTCCGGTAGCGCCTGAGCGTCACCGGTATCGTGCTGCGGGTGCTCGCACTCGTCACCGGCGCGGCCGGATTCATCGGTTCCCATCTCGTCGACCGGCTGGTCGCCGACGGCCACGAGGTCATCGGCGTGGACGACCTGTCGTCCGGCGCGAACGTCCGTCCCGGCGTGGAGATGTGGGAGCTGGACGTCGCCGATCCCGGGCTCGTCGAGAAGGCCGCGGTGCGGCGGCCCGAGGTGATCTGCCATCTCGCCGCCCAGGTCAGCGTGCGCGCCAGCGTGGCCGACCCGCTGCACGACGCGCGGACGAACGTGGTCGGGACGGCGAACGTCCTGGAGGCGGCGCGGGCGGCGGGCGGGCGCAAGGTCGTGTTCACCTCCAGCTGCGCGGTGTACGGGGTGCCGGACGCGCTGCCCGTACCGCCGGACGCCGAGCTGCGGCCCGCGTCCCCGTACGCGGCGTCCAAGGTGTCCGGCGAGGTGTACGCGCAGATGTACCGGGAGCTGCACGGCATCGACTTCACGACGCTGACGCTGGCGAACGTGTACGGGCCGCGGCAGACGCCCGAGGGCGAGGCGGGCGTCGTCTCGATCTTCACCGACGCGCTGCTGGCGGGCCGCCCCACCAAGGTGTACGGCGACGGCACCCAGACCCGCGACTACGTGTACGTGCTGGACGTGGTCGACGCGTTCGCCCGCGCGGCGGGGGAGCGGGGCAGCGGGCTCCGCCTCAACGTGGGCACCGGCGTCGAGACCACCGACCGCGAGCTGCACACCGTGGTCGCGGAGGCGGCGGGCGCGCCGGACGACCCGGAGTTCGCGCCGCCCCGCCTCGGCGACCTGCCCGCGATGTCCGTCGACCCGCGGCGGACGGCGGAGGCCCTCGGCTGGACGCCCGGGGTGGGCCTTCGGGAGGGCGTCGCCGCGACGGTCGCGTGGGCGCGGGAGCGGAACGCCCCGGCCCGCCGCTGAATGCCAGGTCTTGGCAGGTCTCGCCGTTTCGCGGCCTTTCCTGAGTGCATATTCGGATGGAATTGCGGATGCACGTGCGGTGCCGGTATGTCTCCATTTTGTCCGCATACGAAACGTGCATCGGGGTCGGGCAAATGATCACCTAAGGTGACGATAGGTTCACGCTTTGCTCACGTTTCCTCGCATGCCTGTGTGGCCTGGGCAGTCCACGTTAGGCTTGTGCCGAAATCAGCGACGAGAGCACGTGCATACCCGTGAATTCGGGGTATGTGCTCGGCCGGAAGCCTGGACCGTCCCGGTCCCGGCGACCGGCCGCGAGGCCGGACGGCCCGGATCGTGGGGGGAGGCAAGGAGCCATGCGCAAGCCCGTGACGCCGGCAGGACACGACCGGTGCCGGTGCGCCTCGGCGTCGTCGCTGATGATGTCCGAAGGTGTGTCCTGGGTGTAGCGCGGGTGCCGAGAGGCACGCGCCGGCCCGGTGACGCCCCGCCATTGGTCACCGAACACGTCTCCTCCCCCGGCCCGCCCGCGGCGGCGCGCCGCCGCGGAAGGCCGGACGAGGCGTGTTCCCTCCCTGAGGGGCGGCAATGCGTGGTCTTCCTCTCGCTGCCTGGGCGTACGTCTGTGGTGTGGTCGCCCTCGCGGCCGGGCTCATCGCCACGTCGTCATTCGCCGACATCGAGTGGGACCAGCTCGCCGTGCTGGCCCTGCTGTTCCTCATCTGCGACTCCGCGCCCGCCCGGCTGAACCTCGCCCGCGCCCGGGTCTCGATGAGCTTCGCCGCCAGCCTCGCCTCGGTGGTGCTGCTCGGCCCGGCCGGCGCCGCGCTCCTCGGGTTCTGCGCCGTGGTCACCGGCCAGCGGTTCTTCGCGCCGGTCAAGCGCCTCTTCAACGGCGGGCAGCTCGCGCTCTGCGGCTTCGTCGCCGGGACGGTCTTCGAGGCGCTCGGCGGCAACCGGTTCGATCCCGAGCAGGCCCGCTGGGTCGAGAACGTCATCGGCCCGTTCCTCGCCGCGCTCGTCGTCTTCGTCCTGGTCAACCTGACGCTCATGGGCGGGGTGCTGCTGCTCGCCCGGCAGGCGACGCCGCGCGAGCTGCTGCACGAGAGCGGCCGGCTCGCCGTCGGCTGCCTCGGCTACGGCATGGTCGGCCTGCTGATCGCCGGGCTGTGGCCGCGGGTCGGGCCGTTCGCCGCCGTGCTCGTCCTGCTGCCGCTGCTCATCGCCCGGTGGGCGATGGACCAGGCGTACGTGCAGCAGCAGGCGCACTCCGCCACCCTCGCCGCGCTGTGCCAGGCCGTCGAGACCAAGGACTACTACACCCGCGGCCACTCCGAGCGGGTCTCCCGCGGCTCGGTGATGATCGCGCAGGAGATCGGGATGCGCCCCGACCGGGTCGAGGCGATCCGCTATGCCGGGATGCTGCACGACGTCGGCAAGCTCGGCGTCCCGACGAAGGTGCTGCAGAAGAACGGGCCGATGACCGAGGAGGAGTTCGCCGCGATCCAGCTGCACCCGATGCGCGGGCTGGAGATCGTCCGCGAGATCGGGTTCCTGGACGAGGCGCTCGCCGGCATCATGCACCACCACGAGAAGATGAACGGCCGCGGCTACCCGATGGGCCTCGCCGGGGACGAGATCCCCGAGTTCGCCCGGGTCATCGCCGTCGCCGACGCGTTCGACTCGATGACCTCCACCCGCTCCTACCGGCCCGCCCGCAGCGTCGACGAGGCCGTCGCCGAGCTGCGCCGCTGCATGGGCGACCACTTCGACCCGGAGATCGTCGAGGCGTTCCTGCGGGCCCTCGAACGCGACCCGTGGGTGCCGCCCGACCCGGTCGTCCTGCCGGACGACGACGTCGTCGAGACCACCCAGCAGGACCACGACGACCCGAGCGCACCCCTCCGGGTCGCCGGCGACGAGGTCCGGCCGAGCGACGAAGTGCGGCGGTGACGGGACGTCCATGAGCGGGCACCTATGAGCGGGCACCTATGAGCGGGCACCTATGAGCGGGCACCTATGAGCGGGCACCTATGAGCGGGCACGGGCGCGCCCGGGAGCGGGCGGCGTGGCAGACCATCGACTCCGGCCAGCTGCTGCTGATCGCGACGGCCGGGCTGTTCGTCGTCGTCGCCATCGCGCACGTCGCCGCCGTCGGGCTCCGGCAGCCGAACATCGCGATCATCTTCGGCGTGCTGATCGCGCTCGGCGAGCTGTTCCGCATGGTGATGCCGGGCAACCGGGAGGTCGCGCCGATCGCCAGCGCCGGCGCGATGGGGTACGCGCTGCTCGTCGGCGTCGGTCCCGAGGGCGCGGCGGACGACGCGCGGCTCGGCGTCGTCGCGGCCGACCACTCGGCGCTGCAGGTCGTCGCCGTCACCGCGGTCGGGATGCTGATCGGGTCGCTGCCGCACATCGCGGTCGGCCGGTCGCCGCGCCCGGACGCGATGGCGCGGCGGCTGTTCAACGTCACGGTCGTCGCGCTGTGCTTCCGGCCGGTGCTGTCGTTCGACCTGCCCTGGCAGCTGGTGCTGGCGGTCATGAGCATCGTGGTGATCGCGTCGTGCTTCACCGACGTGCTGATCGCCGCGGTGATCCGGGCGGAGGCGGTCCGGGCGCGGTTCGGGATCGCGCTGCGGGACGAGGCCGAGGCCAAGATGGCGCTGTGCGCCGCGACCAGCGCCACCGCCATGCTGATCGCGGTCGCGACGACCGCGATGGGCGAGGCCGCGCTGCTGATCTTCACGGTGCCGATCCTGGTGACGCAGTTCGCGTTCCGCCGGTACGCCGGGATCCGCGCCACCTACCTGCAGACCGTCCGGGCGCTGTCCCGCGTCACCGAGGTCGGCGGCTACGTCGAGACCGGGCACTCGCACCGGGTGTCGCAGCTCGCGGTCGCGATGGGCCGCGAGCTCGGCATGTCCGAGGAGGAGCTCCTCGAACTGGAGTACGCGGCGCTGATGCACGACATCGGGCAGCTCTCGCTCGGCGACCCGATCCCCGGCGGCGCGACCGTGCTGGCGTCCCCGGCCGAGCAGCGCCGCATCGCCGAGCTCGGCGCCGAGGTGATCAAGCAGACGGGGGTCCTGGACCGGGTGGCGCACATCGTCCAGCTGTCGTCCCACCCGTACCGGACCGGGCGCGAGCCCCATGCCGACGACCCGTCCGGCGAGTCCGCCGCCGGGGACCGGCCCGCCCCGCCGCCGCTCGCCGGACGCATCATCAAGGTCGCCAACGCCTACGACGACCTCGTCGGCGACTCCGCCGACCGCGACCGCGGCGCCGCCGTGCTGGAGCGGCTCAGGCTCGACTCCGCCGCCGAGTACGACCCGACCGTCGTGGAGGCGCTCAGCCGCGTCGTCGACCGCCGCCCCCGCCAGTGACCCCGTAGCGCGGTCGCGAGCGTGATCGCCGCTGCGGCCGTCCAGAGGAGCAGCGCGCCGAGGTGCTGGTCGTCCAGGGGTGACGCGCCCCATCGGCGGCCGAGGTCCTCGTACCAGTTGCCGTGGACGGTCCCGTCCCACATGAGCGCCACGCCCGCGATCACGTGCAGCGGCAGGACGGCGACGGGGACGAGCGTCCCGGCCGTCCCGTGGAAGTACGCCGCTCCGATGACCAGGAAGCAGAGCAGCGCGGGGGAGTGCAGCGCATGGTTGGCGAGGGACGTCCCGAACAGCGGCGACACGTGCCACGCGTAGAGGCTGAGCAGGAGCAGCACGGACGCGATGACCGGATGCGACAGCGCCCGCAGCCCCCGGCTGTGCGCTACGGCGGTGAGCAGTTCGGCGCCTCCCCGCACAGCCTGCTGAGCAAGGCGTAGTGGCGCGCCGTAGAGGAGCAGGAGCGGCGCGACCAACCCGACAAGGATGTGCTGCACGGCGTGGGCGCTGAACAGGACCATGCTGTAGCGGGAGATTCCGCCGGACGTGGCGAGCAAGACGACCAGCAGCCCGGCGGCCCATGATGCGGTGCGCCGCCACGGCCACGCCCGCACGCGCGCGACGCCCACCCCGTACAGGACGGCGCCCGTCGCGATCAGCGCGACGAACAGCGGGTCGATCCACCAGTCGAGCAGGTAGGGGCCGGGACCGGCGGGGCCGGGGAGCGGGAAGCCGAGGCGCAGCGCCACGACGTCGAGCGTGCCCGGCGGGTTCTCGGGCGGCGGCGTGCGGGAGAGCCCGGTCGCCAGCGCCATGGCCGCCGTCATGATGAGGATCTCGACCGCGCCGAGCCGGATGAAGGCCCGCGTTCCTCGTCCGTCGCGCAGGGCCGGGAGGGTGGCGCGGCGGTGCCACCATCCGATCGCGCCCAGGACGGTGAGCGCCGCGATCTTCGCCAGGACCAGTGCCCCGTACCGCGACCCGAGGTTGACGCCGCCGAGCCGCACCCACGCGTTCACCACGCCGCTCACCCCCACGACGGCGAACGACGCCAGAGCCAGCCCGCTGTAGCGGCCGGCGACCTGCGGGAGTTTGCCCGTTTGATCGTGGGGGGACGACCCCCCACACCCCCCGGAACGGCCCG
>NZ_SMJX01000096.1 GCF_004348535.1 Actinomadura sp. KC216 | reverse complement strand
CCCATGCACCCGCGCCAACTCACGCAACACCCGCACCCCACCAAAACCACGATGCTCCAAGTCCTCCCACAACCGCTCCTGCACCGCACGCGCCCGCTCCACAAACGACGCCCCCACCGACACATCCACCTCACACAACACCAACCCCGTGAAATCACCCACCACATTCCCCACATCCGCATGCACCGGCAACCGCTCACCCACCGTCAAATTCACCGTGAACCGCGGATTCTTCGCCCACAACCCCAACACCTCCGCATACGCCGCCAACAACACCACCGACGGCGTCACCCCCAACCCAGCCGCCGCCTCCTTCAACCGACCCCACCGCACACCATCCAACCGAAACTCACGCCGCACAAAACGCGTCGCCGCACCCTCCACCACCGGAACCAACGGCAACTCCGGAGCCGCCGCCAACGACTCCACCCGCCCCAACCAATACTCCCGAGCCCGCTCAACCGCAGCACCCTCCGACACCGCACCCACCGACAACACATAATCCCTGAACGACAACCCCAACGACGGCAACTCCGCATCAACATCCACCCACAACCGCGCCCACTCACCCAACAACACACGAATCGACGACGCATCCGCCACCAACAAATCCACACTCACATGAACACGGAACACCCCACCAGGAAGCCGCTGCGCCCGAAACTCAAACAACGGCCACACATCCGCCGGCCGCACCTCATGCGACAACTCATCCCGCACCGCCGCCACCCGCACACCAGCATCCTCCACCGACAACCCAGACAAATCCTCAAACCCAACCCGCACCTCACCAACCTCACCCAACACCTGCTGCCGACCATCCGACCGCACCACACACCGCAACATCTCATGCCGCTCCACCAACCGCCGCAACACACCCTCAGCCCGCACCACATCAAACTCCACCGACTCAAACTCCAAATACAAATGAGTCGCCACATCACCCAACTCAAACAACCCACCCCGACCCAACCAATACGCATGCTGCACATCCGTCAAACCAAACGGCTCAAACCGACCACCCTCATCCACCACCAACACCGCAACCTCAGAAGCGTCCACCGGGTCGGTGGTCCGGACGGCGCGTTCGATGGTCTCGGCCAGGACGTCGAGCGTCGGGGTCTCGGCGAGCTCGTGCAGGCGCAGGCTCACCCCGAGGTCGGTCTCGACGATGACCTGGAACTGGATGGCCGCGATGGACTCGACGTACAACGGCTCGTCGGCGGACGGTGCCTGCTGCCCGGTCGCCTCGGCGTACACCTCGCGGAGGTAACGGCGCAGCGCCTCGAGCCGCTCGGCCGCGTCCAGCGCGATCAGGTCTGCCCGGTCGAGCGACCGTGTGGATTCCTCGGCGAACGTCACCGGGCACCTCCAGGAGAGACGATCCGTCAGGAGGCAAGACTTCCCAGTGCGCGGCGAGGCGGTAAGGCTCGGCGGACGCAAAAGAACGTCACCACTGAACGGCCCCCCGGTGGTACCCGTTCGAGCATCACGACCGAGCCGTCTTGTTGGTATCGCCCTTCTGGGCTTCGCGTGTGTGCTCCGATGCGCTCCCATCGAATACGGCCCTATCGATCACGCAAGGAGAAGACGTGAGACGTTCTCAAGTCGCGGCGCGACGGCGTAGCGGACGGTCACTACTCTGGCTCGCACCGCTGATCGTCGTCGTTGTGGCGGCCGGTGCGGTCATCATGGCGGCGCGACAGTCCCCCATCACCCCTGATGGCACTCCGGTGACCATTGCCGATATGCTCAAGGACTATCGCGGTAACCCAGGGCCACGGCGGTCGGACATCGGCGGTCCCGAGAAGCTTCCGTTCAAGCCGGCCAAGGACCTCAAGGGCTTCGCGGTTCCCGCGGCGGGCATCTACACCTACGCCACGACGGGCAAGGACTGGATCGAGCTCAACGGCAAGGAGTACACCCGGCCGTTCCCGACCACCACGTACGCGAGCGTCCACCAGGCGGGCGGGTGTGTTTGGGAGATGTACTTCCGGCCGATCGCGGAGCACACCGATGCGCATCGTCAGTGCAGCGCTCCGGGTGAGTATCTCTGCCTGGCCCACATGCAGAAGGTCGAGTTCGCCGGCATCGAGGCCGACGAGAGTCACCGCTGCCATCCCGGCCCGATGATCCAGGTCGGCGGTAAGGCGAGCAAACCCGGCGGGGTCGAGGAAACGGTCTGCCACGCCGAGGACAACAGCGCCCGCATCGTGATCAAGTATCTGGCCACCGAACCGATAACGGTGGGCGGAGAGAAGCGGAACGCGCACCATATGCGGATCGACAGTTACATCAAGGGGGACGACATCAACGGGACGGCGGTTGCGGACGTATGGTTCGACACCAAGGACGGCATGTACCTCAAGATGGTCCGCATCGGTGACATCAGGGCGACGGTGAGCGGCGAGACCGGCCACTACAAGATCAACGCGACGTACACCTTGCAGTCGCTCAAGCCCCAGGTGTGATTCGCGGCTCCTCACCCACTGTCACAGCGGTGTGATCACGGCCCGTGGGGTCGTCCGGCGTGAAAGACCGGGCGGCCCTTCAGGCGTTCCGGTGCCCTTCACCGTGCCGGAGGATGATGCCCCGCGCTAGCGGCTGACGGCGGCGCGGATGCGGTCCAGGACCTCCGCGCGACGCGACTCGACGAAGAAGTGCTCCCCCGGGAGCATGAGGAGGTCGAACTCGCCCAGGGTGTGCATCGCCCAGGCGGCCATCCCCTCCGTGGACGTACGAGAATCGTCCGTCCCGGCGAACGCGACGACGTCGCAGGCCAGCGGACGGCCCCGGCCGTACTTGTAGGTCTCGGCCGCCTGGAACTCCGCGCGCAATCGCGGCTCCGCCACAGCGCGCACCTCGGGGCTGTCCAGGAGTTCTCCCGGCGTGCCGCCGAGTGCCGCCACCTCGTCCCAGAATCGATCGGGCTCCAGGGCGTGCAGCACTGGCCCGGGAGACTCCAGGTGCGGGGCGACGCGGCCGGAGGCGAACAGCACGCCAGGGCCGCCCCACCCCCTTTCCTGCAACGTCCGCGCGGTCTCGAACGCGACCAGGGCGCCGAGGCTGTGCCCGAAGAACGCGGTCCGCTGAGCGCCGCAGGGACGGATTCTCTCGGCACACGCGGCCGCAAGGCCCGTCACAGAGGGCTCGTCCCGGCGGGACGCTTCCGTCAAGCCGTTGTAACCGGCGACGTGGATCTCGACATCCGGCCCGAGCTCGTCGGCCCACTCCCTGTACATCCCGCCCAGACCACCGGCGTGGGGGAAGCAGTAGAGCAGGGTGCGCGAGCGGCTCTTGGCCATCGGAGCGGACAGCGCCATCCCAGGTATCCCTTACTCGTCGAGCATCCGCGTGACGCTGGGCACGATCACCGCCTGGGTGATCACGACCAGTCCCAGCAGGACGGCGACCGCCTGCCACAGCGCGCTCGTGGTCGACCCCTCCAGCGGGCCGGTCATGAGCGCGCGCACCCCTTCGACGACATAGGTGAAGGGGTTCCAGACCACGATCGCCTCAAGCCAGTCGGCGAGCAGGTTCGGCGGGGCCGCGGCCGGGCTGGCGAAGAGCAGCAGGATGGACAGCGGGGCCATGGCCAGCGGAGCCTGCGGGTTCTCGGTGCGGAGCGCCACCACGTAGAACAGTCCCCCGTACGCCACGGACCACAGGGAGCACAGCACCAGCAGACCGAGGACACCCGGGATGCCGCTCTCGACGCGGGCGCCGAGCGCCAGGCTCACCAGCAGGACGACGATCACCGCGGGCACCACCCGCACCGCGTCGAAGGCGAGCCGGGACAGCAGCAGCGACATGGGGCGGATGGGCTGGAGGCGGAGCCTGTCCATGAACCCCGTCTGGGAGTCCAGGATGAGTGAGGTCGCCGAGTAGCCCGCCCCCATCATGCCGGTGAAGAGCAGCATGCCGGGCGCCATATAGGCGGCGTAGGGGTCCACGGGGAAGCCGGGTACAAGGGCCATCCGCTGGTAGCTCGAGGCCACCAGCGTGATGACGAAGAGCGGGAAGAGCACCGGGAAGATGAAGGCGATGACGGGGCTGCGGGTTCCTTCGCGCAGGTTGCGCCGGAGCAGCGTCCAGGTGTCGGCCGTGATGCCGCGCCCGCTCATGAGCCACCGCCCCGGGAGTTGACGATGGTCCGGCCGATCGCGGCCACACCCGTCGCCTGCCGGTCAAGGCCGCCGTCGCTTTCGACACTCTCTCCGGTCAGGCGCATGAACACTTCCTCAATCGTCGGATCCGCCAGTGCCACCGATTCCAAGCCGATTCCCAGATCGCGGAGGTTCCCGAGGATCTCGGGGAGCCGGTCCTCCTGGCCGGACAGGTCGATCCGCAGCAGCGTGCCGTCGCTCTGGCACGCCGCCTCTCCGAGGAGCTCCGCCATGGCGGTGCGGGCCTCGGCGGAGGCGTCCCACAGCCGGAGCACCTTGCCGCTCAGGCCGTTCTTCAGGGCGGCGGGAGTGTCCACGACGAGCAGGTTCCCGTTGCCGAGAATCGCGATGCGGTCGCACAGCTCGTCCGCCTCGTCCAGGTACTGGGTGGTCAGGAAGACCGTTCCGCCGTCGTCGCGATATTCGCGGATCAGTTTCCACAGCGCCCGCCGGCTCTGCGGGTCCAGGCCGGTCGTCGGCTCGTCGAGGAACAGCACCGAGGGGCGATGGATGAGGGCCATCGCCGCGTCCAGGCGGCGCCGCATGCCCACCGTGTAGGTCGCGACGAGCCGGTCGGCGATGTCGGTCAGGCCGAACCCGGTGAGCAGCTCGTCGATGCGGTCGCGGGCCGCCGCCGACCTCATCGCGCGCAGCGAGGCGATGAGGGCCAGATGCTCGCGTCCGGTCATGAGGTCGTCGAGCGCCGCCTGCTGCAGCGACAGCCCCACCACCTCGCGGACCTGGGCGCGTTCCCGGACGACGTCGTGCCCGAGGACGGTGGCGGTCCCCGAGGACGGGCGCGCCAGCGTCGTCAGGATGCGGACGGTGGTGGTCTTGCCCGCGCCGTTGCGGCCGAGGTAGCCGAAGATCTCGCCGGGCGCGACCTGGAAACTGGGCCCGTCCAGCGCGACCGTGCCGTCTTCGTACACCTTGCGCAGGGCCTCTACCTCGATCGCCGACACGGCACCTCCACGAGAATGACCCATCCGAATATCGACCGTGACGGTCCGGAATCAACTGTCGCCGCGGTCGCCGGGGACGCCAAGAGCTGTCCTGTTCGCCCATCCGCTGTTCCCGTATGGCCATGCCCGGGGTGCCCGGACGGGCACGCCGGGAGCGGCGTCGGTCGAGGCTGCGGTGCGCGATTCGCCGGGCCGTACAACTGAGGGGATCCCGCCCGGCTGCCCAGCCGGCCATCCATTGTGAGGAGCAGGGATGCCCGTATTCCCGAGTGCCGAATGGCTGGACGAGTACGTCCGGTGCATGAACACATCCGAGGAGTTCGCGGATGCTGCCCGTACGTTCGAGGCCGACATCACCTACGTCTTCGAGGCCGATCAGGAAAAGGGCCTGCCGAAGGACATCTGGTGCCGTGCCGACTTCGCGGGCGGCATGTGCCGATGGGCCAAGTTCGATATCAGCCCGGAAGAGGGCGCGGGTTCGCAGTTCACCATCCGCGCCCCCTACACGGTGTGGAAGGACGTCATCCAGGGCCGTATCGACCCGATGGAGGGCATGCTCGACGGCGATCTGCTGGTGACCGGGCACCTCCCCACCCTGCTGCGGTACGTCCGGGCCGCCAACGAGCTCGTCACGCTCTCGGCCGCGGTTTCGAGCAGCTTCATCGACGACTGACCACCGCCGGGCTCCGTCCGAAAGGAATCACCGTGTACGACGTCATCGTCGTCGGTGCTCGCTGTGCGGGCGCCACAACGGCCATGCTCCTGGCTCGCGCCGGCCACAAGGTCCTTCTCCTGGATCGGGCGCGGTTTCCGAGCGACACCATGTCGACGCATTATGTCCATCAACCCACGGTCGCCCGCCTGGCCAAGTGGGGCCTGCTCGACGAATTGCTCGCGACCGGCTGCCCGCCCTTGAACGTGGCCCGCTGGACGCTGTCCGGTGTCTCCTTCACCGGCTGCGCGCCGCCCGTCGACGGCATCCGGTCGGCCGTCGGGCCGCGACGCTTCGTCCTCGACTCGCTGCTGGTGAACGCCGCCGTCGCCGCCGGTGCCGAAGTGCGCCAGGGCTGCAACGTGACCGAGCTGGTGTGGGAAGACGGCAAGGTCGTCGGTGTCCGGGCCCGCGACAGCCAGAACGGCACCAATGGCGCGTTCACCGAACGCGCTCGCGTCGTCATCGGAGCGGACGGTATCGATTCGATGGTGGCCCGCGAGGTCAAGGCGTCCCTCTACGAGGATTTCCCCACCTTCAACTGCCTCTATTACTCCTACTGGAGCGGCTTCACCGCCGATTACGAGGTCTATGTGGGCGGCCGCCGCGCGATCGGGGTGGTGCCGACTCACGACGAGCAGGTGATGGTCGGGATCCAGTGGCCGCGGGACGAGTTCGAGACCGTCCGGCGCGACACCGAAGCGGAGTACATGAAGGCGCTCACGTCGACGGCTCCCGAGCTGGCCGAACGCATGCGGGGCGCCAGCCGCGAAGCACGGTTCGTGGGGACCGGGCGCCTGCCGAACTTCTTCCGGACCGCCTCCGGGCCGGGCTGGGCGCTGGTCGGTGACGCCGGCTACCACAAGGACCCCGTGGGGGCGTACGGCATCAGCGACGCCATCCACCATGCCGACATCCTCGCGCGACATGTCGACAGCGGGCTGCGGGGGGACGTCCCTCTCGACGACGCGCTGGCGGCGTACGGCGAAGAGCGCGACGCCAAGGCCATGCCGGCCTACTACTTCAACCTGGAGGCGGCCAAGCTCGAGCCGCCGCCGGAACTCCTGGCGATCCTGCAAGCCATCGGCGACGACCAGGAGCAGATCGACCGCTTCTTCGGGCTGATCGCCGGCATCTACACCTGGGATCAGGTGTTCACCGAGGAACTCGTCGCACGCACGACCGCCGTGGCACCGGTGCTCTCCATGGACGCCGGCTGACGACCGCCGACCGCGAAAGGACGATTCCATGCCTCAAGCGTCCCCCCGTGAACCGCTCGACGGCGTCTCCGCGGACACCGAGCGGAAGCGGTCCGCCGAAGTGGTGCGCGCCGCGCTGGCGGAGGTCGTGAACGGCCACGACTACGCGGCCGCCGACGGCTATTTCACCGGCGACTTCACCGATCACCATCCGAACAGCAAGGGTGATCTGACCGGGTTCACCAAGCACCTGGCGACGCTCACCTCCCTCTTCCCCGATCTGCGGATGGAGATCGACCATCTCATCGCGCAGAACGACCGGGTGATGGTCTTCGGCACCTGGACGGGGCACCAGGCGGGCACCCGCCGCCCGCTGCGGTTCACCCGGGCCGACCTGTTCCAGGTCCGGGACGGCAGGATCGCCGAGCACTGGGACGTGGTGGACTACGCTCCGCTCACCGAGTTCGGCTACGAACCGCCCAGCCAGCGGCAGCCGGGGACGCCCCCCGACCGGCGCGCGTCCCCGGCCGAGGTGCGCAACATCGAGCTCGTCCTGCATGTCTGGGACAAGCTCATGGTGGAACATCGGCTCGACATCGCCGACGAGCATTACCTCCAGGACTACATCCAGCACAACGCGCTCGCCGCGCAATCGGGTGCGGGGCTGGAGGGAATGAAGGAGTTCTTCGCGGGGCTCTTCGCGGCTGCACCGGATTTCAGCAGCACCATCACGCACATCCTCGCGCAGGACGACCTCGTCGCGATCTTCGCCGACTGGTCCGGCCACGAGACCACCACCGGCATGGACCTGGACCTGTGCACGGCGGACATCCTGCGGATCGAGGACGGGCGCATCGCCGAGCACTGGGACGTCTTCGACTACGCGGCGGTCGCCAAGTTCGGCATCGCCCCGCCCGCCGAGCCGGCCTAGGACGGCGGCCGGCCGCCCGGCCGCCGCCGGTGCCCCCATCGTCGACTCCAAGGAAGCGGTTTCGGATGAGAGTGACCGCAGGTGCGGGCGTGGCCGTCCGGCTGATCATGATCGCCGCGTTTCTCGTCCCGTGCCTCGCTGCGCTGACCTGGGGGGCGGCACCGGCCGGCGCGCGGGTCGAGAAGGCGTCGGACGGCCGGCTCCAGAGCACGTCTCCGGTCGCGGAGTCGATCCTGCCGACTCAGCCGCACGTCATCGGCCTCGTCTTCGACGGGCCCGTGGACCTGCCGGGCGGCGCGATCCAGGTCTACGACGACCGCGGCCGGCGCGTGGACCTCGGATACGTCACCCATCAGCGCGACCGTCCGGAAACGGCGGTCACCCGCGTCCGCCACGGCATCGGCCGCGGGACCTACGTCGTGCGGTGGCGGGCCGAGACGAAGGACGGCCGGCCCCTGAACGGCACCTTCCGATTCTCGGTCGAGGCGGCGAGCCAGGCCGGTGATCTGACACCGAACTTCGCGGAGACGGGGCAGTCGACCCTTTACGCGTTCCGTACGGCCCAGGGGCTGGATGACGCCGCCCTCATCGTCTTCCTTGGAGCCGGCACCGCACTCATCCTGGCGGGCCGGCGTGGCGGCGGCGGGCGGAGAACCCTCCGTTACAGCATGATCCTCCTTGTCGTCCTGACCCTGCTCGAAGTGCAGTTGAGGGGCATGACGACTTCGGGGAGGGACCTGTCCGCGATCTTCTCCTGGACCATGATGGCCGAGACTCTGGCCACGCCGTTCGGGCTTCTTCTGGCGGCCCGGCTGTTGCTGATCAGAGCGATGGTGGGATGCCTGCCGTCCAGCGCCCGCCCTCCGCGTCATGGCCTGCTGAGGTGGTCCGGCTGCGCCGCTGCGCTTCTGATCGTGGACGCGTTCGCGGATCCGGCCGTCAACGGCGACCGGACAGCGGTCTCGGTCATCGTGAACGCATCGCATCTCGGTGCCGTGGTGATGCTGGCAGTGGTCTTGGCCATGGCCTTCCTCCGCGTCCGGCCGGAAGTCTCACCGCACGCACAAGGGCTTTCCGCCGTCGCCGCGACGTGCGCCGTGGCCGCCGTGGGCACCAGCGCTCTTCAAGTCTGGATAAGCCTGGACGGATCCTCGACGAACTGGTCCAGCCCGTACGGCGCGGTCCTTTACGTCAACCTGGGCACCGTTGCGGCACTCACCGCGATCACATGGGTCGTGTACGAGCGGATCCGCGGCGACTTCGGCACGGCCTCCTCGGCGGACGGCGAGCCTCCACTCCCCGTCCGTTCCGGCGCCTCCGCGCCCTCGGCCGATGGCGAGAGCTCCGTGTCCGTTCTCCAGCGCGATCAGGCGGCTCCGGAAAAGACGGCCGCGCCTCCGCTCCCCCGGAACCTCACCGCGTCTTCCGCCTTCCTCGGCGTCCTCGTCTTGATCACGGAGATTTTCGCGGTCTCGTCCCTGGGCTGATCCAGGAACACGCTGGGGCCGTTCGGACGCAACCGTCCGAACGGCCCCAGCGTGGTTCGTCAAGCGCGTACCGAGCAGAGCACCTTGAGACCGTCGTTCAGGTAGAGCTCCCGGCAGAGCCCCCGCTGGCGCTTTCCGGACGAGGTCTTCGGGATGCTTCCCGGCTTGACCATGACGACTTCGCGCGGCGCGTGATCGACCTCCGCGCGCACCCGCTCGAACACTTCCTTGGCCAGGGACTCCAGGCGATGGCCGGCGCCGCGGCCCTCGGCCACGATCACCATGCGCTCGGAGTCCGTCAGGGCGAAGGCGACCACACCGGCGCTACGGACACCGGGGACCTGCTCGGCCACCTGCTCGTAGTCCTCGGGGTAGAGATTCCTCCCGCCCACGATGATCATTTCCTTGATCCGGCCGCACAGGTACAGTTCCCCGTCGTAGAACAGGCCCAGGTCCCCGGTGGGCAGCCAGCCGTCGACGACGCCCGGCTCGCCGGCCCAGTAGCCCGCCATCACGTCCGGCCCTTTGATCGTCACCTCCCCGACCTCCCCCGGGGGCAGGTCGGTGCCGTCCCGGCCCCGGATGGCGATCTCCGTTCCCACCACCGGCCGACCGCACGAGACCAGAGGCCGCGTCGGCCGGTCGTACTCGCCGTCCGCCTTCACCTTGTCGGGATCCAGGAAGGACACCGGCTCGGCCGGGTCGGTCACCGACACCGCGAGCGTCGCCTCGGCGAGGCCGTAGGTCGGGCACAGGCTCCCCGGGCGCATCCCCGCCGGTCCGAAGATCTTGAGCACGTGCTCCATCACGTCCTGGGTCACCGGCTCGGCCCCGCAGAGCGCGACTCGCAGGCCGGACAGATCGAGCTCGCGGGGACGCAGTTCCTGCACCTTGGCCGCCAGGCCATAGGCGAAGTTCGGGGCCACGGTCACCGTCGCCCGGTGCTCGCTGACCGCGGTCATCCACGACCCGGGGCTCTGCACGAACGTCTCGGTGGCCATGACGACCACGTTCATCCCGTTGGCCAGGGCACCGGCCATCGAGACGATGCCCATGTCGTGATAGAGCGGCAGCCAGTGCACCAACGTGTCCCCCGGCTTCAGGCCGACCTGGCTCATGACGCCGCCGATGTGCTCCAGGAGCTGTCCCTGCCGGATCGGCACCGCCTTGGACGCGCCCGTGGTGCCCGAAGTGAACTGCAACAGCCCGAGGTCGTCCGGCTCGGGCAGATCTGGTACCGGGCCCGTTCCCGCCCGTGCCTCGAGGTCGGCGAACGAGATCACGGGCACGTCCAGCGGCCCGCCACCGGGTTCTCCCACCACGGCGACGGCCCCGGACGCGCTGACCCGCGAGCTCAGCACGTCCCCCTGGCTGCCCCGTGCGGCCGACGGGATCACCACCGGTACCGCGCCCATCCGCCAGATGCCGAACAGGGCGATGAGCATCTCGGGCGACGTAGGGGAGTTGACGCACACCCGATCGCCCCGCCGCACACCCGACGAGGCCAGCGCCTGGGCGGTGCCCCTCGCACGATGGAAGAGATCCGCCCGGTCGAGCACGGTCGGTTTAAGCGCGTCGTCCAGGAAGGTGAGCGCGCCCCCTCGCCCGGTCTCCACTGCCGCTGCGATCGAGTCGACGCCGGTGAGTCGAACGTCACGGTCCATGTGTGCCTCCGGTCCGCACTTCCGCTACCCATCTAGAGACGGGACTCTATGTCGCGGGCCGCATGTCGCAGAGGGACCTGACGACCCCTCGTTCGGGCCGTCATCAGGGCCGGTAGGGGTATCCACCCGGACTGGCCACCCGGCCGCGCCGCTCGTCAGCGACCTTCGGCTGATCCGCCTGTGCCCGAAGGGCCGACCATGGTCGTCCACGCCCAGCCGGTGACGAGGTCGGCGGACTTCAAGTCGGCGATCATCGCGGGCGGCTCGCCGCCGGGCAGCAGCCGGACACCGGCGCCGTTGAGCTGCCGCGCGAGCGTCGACATTTACTCCCGTCCCATCCAGGGGCTCTGCACCCCGGAATCGGAGTAGCACAGCACCAGGTACGTCGAGCCGGACAGCCCGGTGTTGATCTTCTCGACGATCTCCACCGCGAGGCGTTCCGCGGGATCGAGATCCGCGCCCCTGTGACTGACGAAGACATTCGCCACTGATGGCCCCGTGGCTCGCCGCTGGCGACCATCCTAGATTTGGACGGCCGCACGCGGGCGTTGAACGGCGACCCGACAACCTGGCCGCCCCAACGATCTTGCTCGCATTCAGAGTGACGGGCGGCTCCGCAGCCCCGGCCGCCGGAAATGGTTTCGGACTGGCCTGCAGATATCGGCTGCTGATGCGTCATGAAATGTTCGGCCGCAAGCCGGTGCCGGTCGCCTGGTGCGGATGGAGGACCACTTCCGCCTGACGTGCCGATCTCTATCGACTGGCGATCCAATAGCGATCACGAAGGACGATTGAAAGCGCTTCCATAAATGCTCGGCAAATGAGTCCAGATCGGTCGCGAACACGGCCCTGCTTGGCCACCAGAAAGTATTCTGGACGCAACCCTCGGCTGACGGGCCGGTCATCTTCAGGCGGGCAATTCACGGGCATCAGAAGATATGGCGGACCACCCCACGGGTCTGGACCAATTCCCCACAGCCCGATGAACGTCCACGGAGTACCAATGCCAGAACCCCCGGCCTTTCCCTTCCCGTCCGACCATGCCCTGCGCCCCTCCCCGCTGCTCGGAAAGGCGCGCGCCGAACGGGCCCCGGTCCGGGTCCGGCTCCGTCACGGGGCGCCCGCCTGGCTGGTCACCTCCTACGAGGACGCGCGCCACGTCCTGAGCAGCCCGGCCTTCGGCCGCGACCACGAACGGGCGGGGGTCCCGGCCGAGCAGGTCGCCGGGATGACGCCCATGGACCCCTCCAGCGGCACCCTGCTCACCACGGACCCGCCCGACCACACCCGGCTGCGGCGGTTCGTCTACCGCACCTTCACCCCGCGCCGGGTGGAGGACCTGCGTCCCGGCGCCCAGCGGATCGCCGACCGCCTCATCGACTCGATGATCGAGGAAGGCCCTCCGGCCGATCTGCTGGACGTCTTCGGGCTCGCCCTGCCGGTCGAGGTCATCTGCGACCTGCTCGGCGTCCCGGCAAGTGACCGGAGCCGCTTCGTCGCGTGGACCGACGCTCTGCTCAGCACCGTGCTGACCGTCGAGGAGGTCCAGGCCAGCATCCACGAGATGAACGCGTACCTGGGTGACCTGGCGGCCCGGCGGCTCGACCACCCCACCGACGATCTGATCGGCGCGCTTGTGCGCGAGCGCGTCGAAGGTGACCGTCTCACCGAGGACGAGGTCAACAACCTCCTGCGCGCCCTGCTCGCCGCCGGCCACGAGACCACCGCGTCGCAGATCCCCAATTTCGTCTTCCTGCTGCTGAGCGGTGGCGACTACGCGCGGCTGGTCGCCGACCCCGATCTGGTTCCCACCGCGGTCGAAGAACTGCTGCGGTACGTGCCGCTGATCGCGCAGGGGTCGATGGTCCGCTTCGTCCTCGAAGACGTCGAGGTGGGCGGCGTGCGGCTGCGCGGCGGCGACCAGGTCCTGATCGAGCTGGCCGCCGCCAACCGCGACGCGCGGGCCTTCCGCGACGCCGAGGAGATGGACATCACCCGGCGGGACAACCCGCACATCGCCTTCGGCCACGGGCCGCACCGCTGCGTGGGCGCCGCCCTGGCGCGGTTGGAGCTCCAGGTCGCGCTGGCGTCGCTCGTCACGCGGCTCCCCGGGCTCCGCCTCGCCCAGCCGCCCGGCGAGGTGCCCTGGCACATCGACAGGTTCGTGCGCCGCCCGCAAAGGCTCATGGTCACCTGGTAGCCGGGCACGGCGTGATCGCCGATGCGGAGGTGGTTCATTAGGGTGGTCCCCGTCGAACGGACGGGGACCTGATGGACGAACGCGGACTCAAGCTGAACTCGCTGGCGCGCTACTCGAAGTCGTCATCGATGTTCGTGCTGGAGGAGTACGGGCACTGCGAGGTCCCCGCGGGCTGCGGCGGTGTCGTATTGCGGTGGCGCAATCCCCGTGACGGCGTTCCGCTGCGAATGCACCTCTACATGAACGGTGACGGCGCGATTTATCTGGACGGGGAGCCGCCGCCCTCGGGGATACCGGTGGTGTCGTTCGGCGAGCATGTGCTGGCATTCGAGCTCGCCTTGGCCGATCCGGCTTATGCGGTGCTGAGTTTCGCCGCGGCCTTTCCACCGGAGTGGCCCAGGGTGAACGCCACCGGTCCCGACGAGCCGAGCGTCTCCGTGGTCTCGGCCGCGGACGGGACGTGGAAGTACACCACGCGGGACCCCGGAGAAGGCTGGACGTCGAGCGGCTTCGACGACGCGTTGTGGCGTCCCATGGTCGCCAACGAGGAGCTGCAGCCGCCGGAGGACCCCGACCGGGACACGGGCCGGTGGCGGTTCCAGGCCGTGCAGCGGCACGGCGGCACCGGGCTGGGTGTGCCCGAACCGGCGGCCCGGGTCTGGGTCCGCAAGACCTTCGAAGTGAGGGGGCTCGGCGATGCCTGAGCGGCGTGCCCCTCTCGTCCTGGTCCCGGAGTACTTCGGCTGCCTGGTGTTCGACCGCCGTACCTCCCGGTACCTGCCGTTCGACGCCGAGACCACGGCCGTGCTGCGCGCCCTGCGCGACCGCCCGGTCGACCGGCTCCTCCAGGAGGAGGCCGACGACGAGCGCCACGGCCGTCTCCTGCGCTTCTACGAGCACTTCGACGAGCTCGGGTTCTTCACGCCGGACGGACGGTTCGCCGGGACGGTCCTGGACGGTCTGGAAGTGCCGCCCGACCATCTGACCGGGCCGCTCGCCGTCCATCTGGAGGTCATCGCGTCCTGCAACCTGGGGTGCGCGCACTGCTTCGCGGGCGACCTGCCGCGCCGCGACAGGCGGCTCACCCTGGACGAGATCGACGGGCTGTTCGCGCAGATGGCGCGCCTGGGCAGCTTCCGCCTCGGGCTGACCGGCGGCGAGCCGCTGCTGCGCAAGGACCTCTTCCAGATCATCGACCTGGCGCTCGGCCACGGCCTGGCGCCCTGCGTCACCACCAACGGGCTGCTGATCACCGAGGAGATCGCGCGCGAGTTCGGGAAGCGCGAGCTGGTGTGGCTGAACGTCAGCCTGGAGGGCGCCACCGCCGCGACCAACGACGCGGTGCGCGGCGAGGGCGTCTTCGCCAGGGTCATGGACCGGCTCGCGGTGCTGCGCCGCCACTCCCGGTTCACGCTCGCCTTCACGATCATGAAGTCGAACCTCGCGGAGATCGAGGACTGCGCACGGCTGGCGCACGAGGTCGGCGCCGACACCGCGGTGTTCCGCCCGCTGTATCCGGTGGGCGTCGCGTCCCGGCACATGGACCTGATGCCGACGTTCGCCGAGTACAGCACCGCGCTGAACGAGCTCGCCTCGATGGAGGCGGACGCGCCGGTGTCCCTGCGCCACATCGACCCGTTCAGCCCGCAGGCGCGGACCGAGACGCAGTCCGTCGTCCAGCAGAACTACGGGTGCGGAGCGGGGAACCTCGTCTGCTCGATCTCGGTTTCGGGCGAGGTCAACCCGTGCAGCTTCCTCGGCCCCGGTTTCGTGGCGGCGAACATCCGCGACACCTCCCTCGCCGAGATATGGCACCGCAGCGCGGGGTTCCGGGAGATCCGCGCGCTGCCGTCCACGGAACCGGACGGCGGCGCCGCGTTCGCCGGGGGCTGCCGCGCCCGCGCGCTGGTGCTCGGCGGGTCGGTCAACGCCCCCGACCCCTGGATCCTCGACCACGCCGGTTCCGGTGGCCGCAACCCGCTCGTCGTCCTGGACGTCAACGCGGGCGGGGCCGGGTCGTGCGGAGGGGCGTGCGGCTGAGCCATGGACCAGCGAGAACTCCTCACCCAGGCCCGCGACCTGGAAGCGTCCGGCGAGCTGCGCGAGGCCGCGTCCCGCTACGACCGCGCGTACGCGCTGGACCCCGCCGACACGGAGGTGGCGGAGGCCCGCGCCGCGCTGCTCGACCGGATGGCGGTCACCGAGCACGGCATCACCTTCCGCTACATCCCCGCCGGGACGTTCCTGATGGGCTCGTCCGGCGGCGACCAGGACGAGCGCCCCGTCCACGAGGTGCGGCTCGGCGACGTCTGGATGGCGGAGACGCCGGTGAGCTGGTGGACGTTCTGCGATCTCATGGGCTGGGCGCTCCCTCCCGAGGGGGTCCCGCCGGGCGAGGGCGTCGACCGCAAGTTCATGTTCGGCCTGCACATCGAGAACCAGATCCGCTGGCAGTACTGCGAGGACGCCACCACCGGCGCGACCGACTGGCACGCCCACAACCCCCGGCTCACGCTGACCCGCGGCGACGGGGAGTCCGTGCCGGCGGAGGAGTTCTTCGGCAGGGTGCCCCGCGACCACTCGGCGCCCTGGCTCTACGAGCGCAAGCCCATGGTCGGCGTCTCCTGGGCGGCCGCCGCGGAACTCGGTGAGCGGCTGTCGGACGACCGCGTCCGCTACCGCCTGCCCACCGAGGCGGAATGGGAGCGCGCCGCGCGGGGCGGGCTGTCCGGCCGCCGCTACCCGTGGGGCGACGAGCCGCCGACGCCCGAACGGTGCGACTTCGACCGCTTCACCGAGTTCGCGATCCGCCCGGTGAAGGACATCCCGCCCAACGGCTACGGCCTCTACGGGATGGCGGGCTCGGTCTGGGAATGGACGTCCGACTGGTACGACGCCGAGTACTACCGGCACTCCCCCGGCGCCGACCCGCGCGGCCCGGCGGAGGGGACCGAACGGGTGCTCCGGGGCGGCTCCTGGGCCGACTGCGCCGACACGGTCAGCGTCTCCTTCCGCATGTCCCGCGCGCCCGACGACGGGCTCACCCCCAACATCGGCTTCCGCCTCTGCCGCGAGCCCGTCCGGTAGCCGTCCTGTCCGGTGACCGCAGCACCTCCGGCTCGCGCGGGCTCGGCTGCTCGACCCGCGCGAACGCGGGGCTGCTGACCACGGCCCCGGCCCTGGGCGTCCCGGCGCGCCGGTGATCAATAGAGACCATTCCGCCGTCCCCGGTGAATTCGTTATCGGCGCTCTATGCCAAGAGTATTAACACTGAAAAATTCGGGGGCCTTTGAAAGGGCTCGAAATCCGGCCGATGGTCTATTTTAAGGGTGCCTTTGCTTATACCCCCACATCAGGAGCCGTAATGTCCCCCCGCCGCGTCGGCATCGTCCTCGGTGCCGTTCTGGTCCTGCTTTCCGGGATGACGCTTCCCGCCACGGCCGCCCCTGCGGCCGCCCCTGCCGCGCCGCCGATCATCGGCGGATCGTTCGCCACCGACGCCGAGGCGCCGTGGGCCGCCTCGATCTACCGCAGCAGCGGATCGTTCGTCTGCTCCGGCACCATCATCGCCCCGACCTGGGTGCTCACCGCGCGGCACTGCGTCAGCAGCGGCATCAGCGTCCGCGTCGGCAGCGTCTACCGGGGCCGCGCCACCCCGGTCAGCGTCAGCAACTACCAGGTCGCACCGCAGGGCGACCTGGCCCTGGTGAAGCTGGCCACCGCCCACAACACCACGTTCTCCCAGCTCGCCGACGCCAATCCGCCGAACGGCTCGACCAACCAGATCTGCGGCTGGGGCTACACCAGCTACAACGGCCCGATCTCGGAGCAGCTCAAGTGCGCGGACGTGCGCGTCACGTCCACCTCGTGCCGCGACTACCACCAGGGCCAGGCGATCTGCAGCAGCAGGATCACCGGCAACGCCTGGAGCGGCGACTCCGGCGGCCCGCAGCGCTACAACGGCCAGCAGGTCGGCGTCGCGTCCACCGCCGACGGCCGGTCGACGCAGACCTACGGAAGCGTCCCCGCCAGCCGCGCCTGGATCCGCTCGGTGGCCGGGGTCTGACCGCCCGCACCGTCCAGACCCCTACTCGGCGGCGGATTCACCGAGGTCGAGCCGGGTGTGGATCGGTATGCCGCCCGCCAGCGACCGGGCGACCGGGCAGCGCTCGGTGTGACGGTCGTGTGCCCGTCTGACCTTCGCCTCGTCCACGCCGTGGGCGAGGCGAAGGCGGTACCGGACGGTGATGCGCGCGATCCTCAGCACGCCGCCGTCGTTGACGATCTCGCCCTCCCCCTCGGCGAGCAGCGCGCCGTCGGCGACGGGCTGGCCGAGCGCGCCGAGCATCCCGCCGAAGGTGCCGGCGAGGCAGCCGGTGGCCGCGCCGACCACGTAGTCCAGCGTGGTGGCGTGCGGTTCGATCTGGTCCATCGGCACCTGGTAGTGCTCGGCGACGGGGCCGTGCATCCCCATCGGGACCGGGCCGCCGTCCACCGGGACGGTGACCAGCTTGGTCCGGCCCGGCGCGGGGACCACGGAGACCCGGGAGCGCTCGACGACCGGCAACGATTCGGTGGTGCCGCTCATCGGGCGGCCCCCGGCAGCAGGCCGTGCGCGTCCAGCCAGGTCCTGATCCGCTCGACGACCTCGGCCCGGCCGTGCTCCTGGTTGACCATGTAGTGGTTCAGTCCCGGCATCTCGACGAGGGTGGAGCGGTCCGGGCCGATCGCCTCGTGCATCAGCCGGGAGTTGTCGGGCATCGCGCCCTGGTCCGCGAGCAGGCTGCAGATCAGCACGGGGACGGTCGTGTGCGGCAGCGCCTCGACCGCGTCCGCGCGCGAATGGCGGAGGCTCCACGAGCTGAGCCAGCTGCGCAGCGTGTGGTACCGGCCGAGGCCGGCGCCCGCCTCGTTGGCCACCCGGGGGTCGCCGTACATGCTGCCGGCCTCGCGGTCGCTGGGGTCGATGGTCAGGTCCACGAACCGGGGGTCGGCGACCGTCCGGTGGACGACGAACGCGCGGTCGCCGACGCCTAGCGCGGTCAGGCGGGCGAGTTCGCGTTCGGCCCAGTCGCTGATCCGGTCCATGCGGGCGCGCTGGGCCTTGCGGTACTGCCGCACCCAGTCGGGGTCGAACGGGGGCGTGCGTCCGGCGGCGAACAGGTCGAGCTCGGGGTCGCGGCGGTCCGGGTCGGACTCGTCGAGGACGGACGGGTCGATCCAGCTCGCGAGGAGCCTGCCCCGTCCGGCGTGCGCGGCGAGGAGCAGGACGGCATCCGCCGGTTCGAGACCGGCCCGGGTCAGGTCGGGCGGGTCCCCGGCGGGGGTGGCGGTGACGGTGGGGTTCTCCGCCTGGCTCTGGTAGTAGGCGACGGCCGGGCCGCCGCCGCTGAACCCGGCGAGGACGACCCGCTCGTAGCCGAGTTCCTCCTTCATCCAGCGGACGGCGGCGCCGATGTCCAGCACCACGTTCTCCATGATCGTGGTGGCGTCGTTGCCGACGTAGCGGGTGTTCAGCCCGAGCACCGGAAGCCCCGCCTCGGCGAGGGGTTCCAGCATGAAGTGGGTGAGGAAGTTCGACGTCGGGTGCATGAGGATCAGCCCGATGTCGCGGCCGGCGTCGTCCCGCCGCACCAGGTTGCCGTGAATGCGGGGATAGTGCCTGGCCAGGCCCGAGTGGATCTCGATGCGGCTCGCGGTGGTGCCGGGGTCCATCGGGATGGCCTGCAGCTCGTGGAGCAGGGTCATGACGTTCACGGCCTCCAACTAATTACCGATTATCGGTCACAGAATGCGTATATTGAACACTGTCGGGCCAGGTGGCGCGCAGTGTCAAGCGGGCGTGAGCCTCGCCTCGTCGCCTGGCCGGTCGGTTGACACGGGAGACCGGGAAGGGAAGTCTGTAACCGTTAGACGAACATGTTAACCGATTATCGGTGAGGTGGAGGATCGTGGGGGAACTGCCGTCCCTGAGTGAGCGATTGCTGGCCAAGGCCGCGTCGGTGAACCGGCCGGAGGAGGCGAAGAAGGCGATCAACGACGCGCTCGCCGCGCTGGAGCGCGAGGGGGTCGCTCCGGGCCTCAAGATCGGCGAGACCGCGCCGGACTTCACACTCCCCAACGCGGTCGGCGACCCGGTGCGGCTGGCCGACCGGCTCGCCGCCGGGCCGGTCGTGCTCACCTTCTACCGGGGCACGTGGTGCCCCTACTGCAATATCGAGCTGCACGCCTACCAGGAGGTGCTGCCCGCGTTCCGCGCGGAGGGGGCGCACATCGTCGCGGTCAGCCCGCAGGCTCCGGACGACTCGCTCGACATGCGCGACAAGCACGGTCTGGAGTTCGACGTGCTGTCCGACCTGTCGCAGGAGGTGCTGGCGTCCTACAAGGTCCGGTTCGTCTTCCCCGCGGTCGCGCTGCCGCATGTGCTCGACGCGACCACGAAGGCGCTGGCCAAGCAGCAGCCGGACGGCGAGTGGAGCCTGCCCGTCCCGGCCACCTTCGTCCTCGACCAGGAGGGTGTCGTGCGCGCCAGGCACGCCACCATGGCCTACCGCACCAGGATGGAGCCCGCCGAGGCGCTGCGGGCCGTGCGCGAGATCAACGAGGCGCGGCGATGAGCGTCATCACCGGGGTGCGCACGCAGGTGGCCCGGATCCCGCTCGGCGCGGGCCGGGGCGGCTCCGGCGCGACGCAGGTCGACCTGCTGCTGGTGACCGTCACCGACGACGCGGGCGCGTCCGGGACGGGTTTCACCTACGCGCTTACGGGCGGCATCGAGGCGGTGCACGCGCTCACGACCGGGCTCGTGCGCGGGCTGGTGGTCGGCACCCGGATCGACCACTGGCCGTCCACCTGGCAGGAGGTCTGGTCGAAGACCCACCGGCTGGGACGCGGCATCGCGCTCCCCGCGCTGTCCGCCGCCGACATCGCGGTGTGGGACCTCCGCGCCCGCCGCGCCGGCGAGCCGCTCTACCGCTTCCTCGGCGCGCACCGCGACCGCGTCCCGATCTACGGCAGCGGCCGCGCCACCCACGCGATGAGCGTGGACGAGCTGATCGAGGGCTCCAAGGCGTACGTGTCCGAGGGCTACGACGCGATCAAGCTGCGCGTCGGGGCGCGCCCGGCGGCGGAGGACGTGGAGCGCGTCGCCGCCGTCCGCGCCGCCCTCGGCGACCGGATCCGGATCATGGTCGACTGCAACGAGCGGCTCGACCTGCCGACCGCCCTGTGGCTCGGGAGGCGGCTCGCCGACCTCGGCGTGTACTGGATGGAGGAGCCGCTGGCCTCCGACGACGTCGCCGGGCACGCCCAGCTCGCGGAGCGGGCCGGGCTGCCGATCGCGGTCGGCGAGCACCTGCTCGGCCGCTTCGAGTTCGCCGACTACCTGCGGGCGGGCGCCGCGTCGGTGCTGCAGCCGGACGTCCCGCTGACCGGCGGCGTCACCGAGTGGCTGCGGATCAGCGCGATCGCCGAGCCGTTCGGCGCCGTCCTGGCGCCGCACTTCCTGCCCGAGCTGCACGTCCACCTCGCCGCTGCGGTGCCGAACTGCCCCACCGTCGAGCACTTCCCGCTGATCGACGACGTGCTGACCGAGACCGTCGCGATCGGCGGCGGGCACGCGACGCCGCCCGACCGTCCGGGCCACGGCATCCGCTGGGATCCGGACGCGCTGGACCGCCACACCATCGAGCTTCCCGAGGAGGGATCATGAGCAAGCCGTTCGCGTCCACCGCGGACACGGAGGAGAAGACCGAGACGCTGGAGGTGCTCGCCGACGGCGTGTACGCGCTCACGACCGGCGGCGACCCGAACGTCGGCGCGATCGAGGGCGAGGACTTCCTGGTCTGCTTCGAGGCCCGCGCGACCCCGCTGATGGCGCGGCGCTGGCTCGACCGGCTGCGCGAGCACACCGACAAGCCGGTGCGCTACCTCGTCCTGTCGCACTACCACGCGGTGCGGGTGCTGGGCGCCGCGGCGTTCGACGCGGAGATCATCGTGACGAGCGCCGAGACCGGGCGGCTGATCGGCGAGCGCGGCGCGGAGGACTGGGCCGTGGAGTTCGGCCGGATGCCGCGCCTGTTCGAGGGCCACGAGGAGATCCCCGGGCTGACCTGGCCCACGCTGACCTTCGCCGACCACCTGTCCATCGAGCTGGGCGGCGACCGCGGCACCGTCGAGCTGGGCTTCGCCGGACGCGGCCACACCTCGGGCGACATCTACGCCTGGCTGCCGAAGCAGCGCGTCCTGTACGCGGGCGACCTGGTGGAGAACGGCTCCGCCGTCTACACCGGCGACGCCTACCACCAGGAGTGGAGCACCGGCACGCTCGACGCGGTGAAGGCGCTGCGCCCGGAGATCCTCGTCGGCGGGCGCGGCGACATCGCCCGCACGGCCGACGAGAGCGCCCGGGCCGTGGAGAGCACCCGCGACTTCCTGACCACGCTGCTGCGCGCGGTCGGCGAGGTCCGCGACAAGGGCGGCTCCCGCCGGGACGCCTACCACGCCGCGCGCGAGGCGCTGCTGCCCGTCTACGGCGGCATGCCCGTGTTCGAGCACGCGCTGGTGTTCGACACCCAGCGGGTCTGGGAGGAACTGGCCGGCGAGCCGCCCGCCATCTGGACGACGGACCGGGACCACCGGGTCTGGGACGAACTCACCGGCTGAAGGACGAGACGAATGGTCTTCTACCGCAGCGCGGGCGAGATCCCGCGCAAGCGCCATACCCGTTTCACCGGCGCGGACGGCGCCCTCCTGCACGAGGAGATGCAGGGCGAGGAAGGGTTCAGCTGGACCCAGTCGTTCCTGTACCACCGCAAGGCGCCGACGGTGATCACGTCCGCGGCGACCGTCGAGCTGCCCGACGAGGGGCTGGCCGACAACGCGCCGCTCCTCCCCCGCCACCTGCGCACGCACGACCTGAAGCCCGGCGGTGACCCGGTGCTCGACCGCCGCGTGGTGCTGGGCAACGGGCAGGTGCGCGTGTCGTCGGTGTGCGCGGACCGGGACGGCGTGCTGTACCGGAACGCGTCCGGCGACGAGCTGGTGTTCGTCGAGGCCGGGTCGGGCGTGCTGGAATCGGCGTACGGCACCCTGGCCGTGACCAGCGGGGACTACGTGCTCATTCCGACGTCCACCACGCATCGCTGGCTGGTGGACGGGCCGGAGCTGCGGCTGCTGGTGATCGCGGCGGCCGACGGCGGGCACATCCGCCCGCCGAAGCGGTTCCTCTCCCCCATCGGCCAGTTCCTGGACGGCTCGCCGTACAACGAACGCGACCTGCGCGCCCCGGCCGAACCCCTCCCGGACCATTCGGGCGAGGCCGAGGTCTTCGTCCGGCACCGGGGCGGCATGACCCGCTACACCTACGCCCACCATCCGTTCGACGTGGTCGGCTGGGACGGCTACAACTACCCCTACGCGCTCTCGATCAGGGACTACACGCCCTCGACGGGCGCGCTGCACCTGCCGCCGCCCACCTACATCACCTTCGAGGGCCCCGGATTCGTCATCTGCTCGTTCGTGCCGCGGATGTTCGACTACCACCCGGACGCGGTGAAGGTGCCCTACAACCACGCGAACGTCGACTCCGACGAGGTGCTGTTCTATTTCGAGGGCGACTTCATGAGCCGGTCCGGCAGCGGAATCGGCCAGGGCTCCCTGTCGCTGCACCCGGCGGGCTACATCCACGGCCCGCAGCCCGGCAGCGCGGAGAAGAGCCGGGACGCCGTCCGCACCGAGGAGTACGCGGTCATGCTCGACACGTTCCGCCCGCTGCGCCTGGGCGCCGCGGCGACCGAGATCGAGGACCACGGCTACGCATGGAGCTGGGCACGCGGCGAAGGCATCCACGTGGACGCCTGACGATCCCTGAGCACCGCGAGGGGCCCCGCCACACGATGGCGGGGCCTTCCTCATTCCATGAATTCACACGAGTCCCGCCCTGAACAGCGGGCGGACGTGCGAGGGCCGCCGGCCAGAGTGCTGGCCGGCGGCCGTGAGCCCGCCTGTGAGCGGCGCCGTCACACGAGCTGGGGAGTCGCCTCCACGGTGGACCGTTCCCGCCCGCGCAGCACGGTGATGCACACGAAGCTGATCAGCGAGAGGGCGGTGAGATAGGCGCCGACCCACAACGAGGAGCCGGTCGTCCCCTGCAGCCAGGCCGCGATGAAAGGCGCGAATCCACCGCCGAAAATGGCGCCCAGCTGGTATCCGAGGGACGCGCCGCTGTAGCGGACGTCGGCGTCGAAGAGTTCCGCGAAAAGGGCGGCCTGCGGCCCGTAGGTGGCCGACAGCCCGAGCGCGGTGATGACGACGGCGACGACCATCAGCGGAATGGTCTTGGTGTCCAGCAGGAGGAAGAACGGAATCGACCACGCGAGCAGCACGAGCCCGCCGCCGAGGAACACCGGGCGCCTGCCGACGCGGTCGGAGAGCGCGGAGAAGGCGGGCAGGGTGACCAGCCATACCGCGCTGGCGATCAGGACCAGCGTGAGCATGGTGTTCTGGCTCAGCTTGAGCGTCTTCGTCCCGTAGCTGAGCATGTAGACGATCATCACGTAGCCGATGGCGTTGTTGGCGAGGAAGGTCCCGCCGGCCAGCAGCAGCTGCCGCGGGTTGTCCCTGACCACCGTCAGCAGCGGGTTCCGGCGCAGGCCCTGGTCCCGGGTCTCGGCGAACTCCGGCGTCTCGCCGATCTTGGCGCGGATGAGCATCCCCGCCGCGACGAGCACGATGCTGCCCAGGAACGGGAGCCGCCAGGCCCAGTCGATGAACCCCTGCTTCCCGACCGTGGCGAGAATGAGCAGGAAGACCGAGTTGGACAGGATCACCCCGGCCGGAACCCCCATCTGCGGGAAGCTCCCGTAGAAGCCGCGCTTTCCGGGCGGCGCGTTCTCCACCGCGAGCAGGACGGCTCCGCCCCACTCCCCGCCGACGCCGAAGCCCTGCAGGAACCGCAGCACGACCAGCAGGATCGGCGCCCACACGCCGATGTCGGCGTAGGTGGGGAGCAGGCCGATGGCGAAGGTGGCGCTGCCCATCAGCAGCAGCGAGAGGACCAGCATCGACTTGCGTCCGACGAGGTCGCCGAAGTGGCCCATCAGCGCGCCGCCCAGCGGCCGGGCGAGGAAGCCGACCGCCAGGGTGCTGAACGCGGCGAGCGTCCCGGCGAGGTCGGACGAGCCGGGGAAGAACTGCGGCGCGAACACCAGGACCGCCGCCGTGCCGTAGATGAAGAAGTCGTACCACTCGATCGCCGTGCCGACGAGGCTGGCGAGCGCGACGCGTCTGAGGCCGCGGGGTGTGGGTGGGGTGGGGACCGTCATGCGCCGCCTTTCGCCGATGTCTTCACCGATAATCGGTTTCATAGACCGGATAGCGAGAGCATGCACCGTGACGGCGGCCACTGTCAACGACGCGCCGCCATCCCGGCGGGCGAATCCGCGGTGCCCGCGCGCGAGCACGACGGCACGGGAACGGGCATGTGAGCGGGCCGTCGGCAGAGCGGAACGCCGAAACGAGCCGGGCATCCGAAAGCGCCGCACCGCCTGAGCGGCGGGCGGGAGAGCGGGATCAAGGTCGCCGGGACGAGGCGCGGCGCACCCCGCGGGTCGGTGCCGCGCGGGTCGGTGCCGCGCGGGTCGGTGCCGCGCGGGTCAGCGTCCCGTTGATCAGTGCAGGGCGCGGCCGATGCGGTCGGCCAGCGCGACGACCTCGCGGGCCAGCATGTCGTCGTCGTGGACCTCGTGCGCCGGGACGATCAGCCCGACCGCGGCCTCGGCCTCGCCCGCGATCGTGATCGGCGCGGCGATGCCGGTGAAGTTGGGCACCAGCCTGCTGGTGGTCTTGGCGTATCCCAGGGCGCGGGCCTCGGTGATCTCGGGGTCCTCCCCCTCGACCGGCGGCCGGCCGGCGAGGATCGCCATGCCGGACGCGGCCTGCGGCAGCGGATGCCGGGAGCCCGGGCGGAGGCCGACGTGGAAGGCCGCGTTGCGGGGTTCCACCGAGGCCAGCGCGACGGCGTCGGCACCGTCCGCGATGTGCAGGACGGCGGTGAGCCCGAGCCGCTCCGACACCTCGGAGAGCTCCGGGCCCGCGACGACCAGCAGGTTGTTCGAGACCCGCCGGGCGAGGCTGAGCAGTGTGGTGCCCAGCACGTACCGGCCGTCGCGGCGCCGGCCCACATACCCGCGGTTGAGCAGCGTGGTCAGCAGCCGGGCGACGATCGAGCGGTGCACGCCGAGCGCCGCCGCGACGTCGGTCGCGGTCATGCCGTCCTGGGCGTCCGCGAGGGTTTCGAGCACCCGGAGACCGCGGTCGAGCGTCTGGGCGACCTCCACCGGCTTGCCCGCACGCGTGTCCATGCGCCCACTCCCCGTCCGCCCGCTCGTCAGTCCATCCACCGATAATCGGACACCGATTATCGCACACCTTGATCGATTGACGCAAAAAGCGCGGCCGAAGGGTTGACTTTCGGCCATCAGCCGCCAGGATTGCTCTATATGCGATCTGCATAACCGATTATCGGTTAGCGCGTGGAGGTGGACGAGTGTCGACAACCGAGAGCCCGGTCGTCATCATCGGGGCCGGACCGGTGGGGATGACCGCGGCGCTGTTGCTGGCTCGTCACGGCGTCCGCAGCACCGTCCTGGAGCGGCGCACCACGCCGAGCTGCGGGCAGTCCCGTGCGGTGACCGTCCAGCGCGACGTCCTGTCCCTCCTCGACCGGCTCGGGGTGGCGGAGGAGATCCTGCGGGACGGCGCGAGCTGGTCGCTCGGGCGGACCTACTTCCGCGAGCAGGAGCTCCTCCAGCTCCGCTTCCCCACCTCCGAGGACGAGCTCTACCCCCCGTTCGTGAACTTCCCGCAGTTCCGCACCGAAGAGCTCCTCCACGCCCGAGCCGAAGCCTGCGGCCTGGTGCGGTTCCGGCACGGGCACACCGTCACCTCCGTCGACGACAGGGGCGGCGAGGTGGTGGTGACCGCCGACGGCCCGGACGGCACCGAGACCCACCGGGCCCCCTACGTCATCGCCGCCGACGGGATCGGCAGCCGGGTGCGCGGCGGGCTCGGCATCGCCTACTCCGGCTGGCAGACCGAGGGCCGCTTCCTGGTCTGCGACTTCGCCGCCGACCTGCCCTTCAGCCGGGAGCGGCGGCTCTGGTTCGACCCGCCGTTCCACCCGGGCCGGATCGTCCTCATGCACAGCTTCGGCCCCGACCGGTGGCGCGTCGACTGGCAGATCGAGCCCGACGCCGACGAGAACCACTACCTCGCCCGGCTGGACGACATGCTCCGCGGCGTCATCGGCGCGCACGAGACGCGGATCCTGCGCGCCAACACCTATACCTTCCAGCAGCGTTGCGCCGAGCGCTTCAGCCAGGGCCGGGTGTTCCTGGCGGGCGACGCCGCGCACGTGGTCTCCCCGTTCGGCGCCCGCGGGATGAACAGCGGGATCGAGGACGCGGAGAACCTCGCCTGGAAACTCGCCTTCGTCCTCACCGGACGCGCGGACCCCGCCCTCCTGGACACCTACGACCTGGAGCGCCGCGCCGCGGCCGAGCACCACGTCGCGGTCACGGGCGCCACGATGAAGTTCATGACGCCCGCGTCCGCCGAGGGCGTCGCCCGGCGCGACGCGATCCTCGCCGCCGCCGCGGCCGACCCCGCGCGGCACTCCGACGTGGACAGCGGGCGCCTGTACGAGCCGTTCCCCTACGCCGGCTCCCCGCTGACCGTCCCCGGCGGCGGCGCGGGCGCCCTGGTCCCCGACGGCCCGGCGGGCACGACCACGCTGCGCGCCCGCCTGGCGGGCGACTTCTCCCTGCTGGCCGTCCCCGCCCCCGCGACCTCCGCCCAGGACGTCGCGCGACGGCTCGCGGACGCCACGGCGATCGCCGCGGACCACCGCCTCACGCTGGTCAGGCCGCAGGGCCAGGCGCCGGACCCGGGGGCCACCGCGCTCCACGACCGGACGGGCGGCCTCACCGGCTGGCTGCCCGACCACAC
>NZ_SMJX01000095.1 GCF_004348535.1 Actinomadura sp. KC216 | reverse complement strand
CCACCGCCCCGCACTCGTCCGCTTCGTCACCGACTCCCGCCCCGACCTCCGCCCCTCCGACGTCGAAGGCGCCCTCATCGCCCTCGAACAAGCCAACTGGACCTGGAACCGAATCGTCATGGCCACCGCCGCCATGGTCTGCCACCTCGAAGAACCCCGCGACCTCCGCGAAGCCGCACGCAACCCACTCCGAAAGATCACCCGATGACCGACCGCCCGCCCTCCGGCTGCCGCCACTGCGGACTCCCCGAACGCGGCCACGGCCAGCGCTGGACCGAAGACGCTGGCTGGCACACCTGGACACAGCCCACCGACGCGCAGACCAAGCAGCGGATGCTCGCCCGCCGCGCCGACCGCATCACCACCCGCGCCGCCGACCACGAGATCGAGCTCACCCTCACAGCGGACGTGAGCGGCCTGGAGGCTGCCGCGAAGGACGCCACGATCGCCGCGCTCGAACTCCATCTCGCCACATCGAGCCGCCGATACCGCGCCCTCGAAGCCCAGCTCCACGCCGAACGCCGCGCACGCCTCGCCGCCGAAGCCGCCGTCCGACGCGCTGAGCAGGTCCTCGACCAGTGCATCGGCGCCGACCACATCGGCGACATCCGCCCCCACCTCCGCCAAGCCCTCACCATCGAGACCGAGGAGACCCGTTGACCCACGCACGACCGGTCGACTCGACGCGCGCCCGCGCACACCCCGCAGTCGACCGCGCCGTCCGCGACCTCGACGAAGCCGCCGTCCTGGTCGTCGGCCTCGCCCACCTCCGCGAGCCGGGGATCCGCCGGCCGTGGCGGGAGCCCGCCCTGCACGAGGAGCGCCGCGCCGAGCTCGACTACGCGGCCCGCGCCGAGCGCGCCGAGCGGACGGCCGAGGCGATCGGCGAACACCCCGACGCCTGCCGCGCGGACATCCTCGACGCCCTCAGCGCCGTCCTGACGCGCGCAGAGGATCTTGCCCACCACCTATCCCGCGCCGCATGGTGCCCGGCCCTCCCCGCCGCGCACGCGGACGCAGACCCCCGCCCCTACCTCGCGCGTGCAGCGGCCTGCCTGCCCGTCGCAGCGTCCGGTCCGGGAGGTGCCGAGGTCGCCGGATGGGCCGCGGGGGAAGCCGCCCGGATCGTCGCCGCCATGTCCGCCGCGCTCGCGCTGATTGTGGATGGGCAGCAGCTCCGCGCCGTGTGCCCCTGGTGCGACGGCCGCACCGAGATGGCTCCGCTCGGCGGAGAACGCACATGGCGCGTCCGGATGCTGCCCGGGAACCTGGTCGTGATCGTGTGCGAGTCGGGGACGTGCACGCCGCCGGCCGGGTCGGTGACGACGTGGTGGCGTGGCCGCCCAGCATGGGCGATCGGATCCTGGGACTGGCTCGCCGCGCAGGTCGAACGCGCCGATGCCGCAGCGCCTGTGGAGGGCACGGCGGTGCCGCTCGCGCGGGCGCACGGATGGACGGGCCGTGCCGGGACGGTGGTGTCGGCGGACGCGCTGCGGGCGTTGCTAGATGGCCTCGTGCACGGCGCGGATAACGTGACGTGGCCGGACGAACACGGAACGATGACCTTGTGAGGTACTTCGACTGGGCAACTGACCTGGGCCTTATCGACTGGGTTCAGGTCGCCAGCGCGTTCTTCAGCGCCGTCGCGGCAGGACTTGCGCTCATCGCGATCGTGCAGGCGGGGAAGGCGGCTACCGAAAACCAGGAGGCCATGATCCGCGAGCGCCGCATCGACTTCGAGCTCGATGTGCTGACGCAGATCCTCACTGAGATGGCGTACATGACCGATCCCGGCAGCCGGCCGAAGATTAAGCTGCTAGCCGCCGTGTTGCCAGTCGAGACGGTGCCTCTGACGAGAGCAGTGTTCCAACTCGAAAGCGAGCCAAACTCCGTGGAGGAAGCCAGGGACTACGGATACACGGCGGGTGGTCCTCTACCAGACGCGTTGCTCGAACGGATTCGCGAAGAGTGCACGAACTCGGTCCAGGCCAATCTCCGCGAGCGGGCCCTGTCGTCCCCTCGTCATCGCATTCTGTGGTGGCGCGGCCGCCCGGCTTGACCTGCGCATTGTGGATAACCCATACTTGCGCCCGGAGAGGTATATCCAAGACCCGGCCCCGACACGGCCGGGTTTTCGCATTCCAGGAGCCCGTCATGGCCTGACCTGCGTCGGGGGTGAGCCATGGCGAACCCGCCCCCGCTCACCCCGGAAGAGCGCGACCGCATCGCGCAGCTGCACGCTGAAGGCAAGACCCGCAACGACATCGCGCGCATCCTCGGCCGCTCGAAGTCCACCATCACCCTCGCCGCCCGCGGCCTCGGCCTCACCTTCGACCGGTCTGCTACCGCAGCCGCCACACAGGCCAAGCAGGCCGACGCGAAAGCCCGCCGCGCGCAGCTGAAACTCGACCTCCTCGACGACGCCGAACGGCTCCGCCTCCGCCTCTGGGAACCAACGACGGTCGTCCTGTCGACTCCGAAGGGCCCGGCCCGCGTCACCCTCGACCTGCCGCCGGCGCGGGACGCCCGCGACATCATGGGCGCCGTCCAGGCCGCGGTCCGCTCCCACGTCGACCTTGACCGGCTGGACATCTCCGATGGCGCCGACGCCGCGAAGAGCATGCTCGGCCAGCTCGGCGAGGCGCTCCAGGTCGCCGCCGACCAGCTGAACGGCACCACGAGCGACGAGTGATCAACCTCGACGCCGTCACCGCGATCATGTCGCGGAAACAGATCACGTCCATCGTGGAGTCCGCGCGGGCCCGCATCAGCATCTGGGCCGGCGCCGTCCGGTCCGGGAAGACCATCGCGTCCCTGCTCGCGTTCCTCATCGCCGTGGCCGCGGCCCCCGACCACGGGCTGATCGTGATCTGCGGGCGGACGCGGGAGACGATCGAGCGGAACATCATCGAACCGCTACAGGACGCGTCACTGTTCGGGCCGCTCGCGAACCAGGTCCACCACACCCGCGGCTCCAACACCGCCGTCATCCTCGGCCGCACCGTGCACCTCATCGGCGCCTACGACGTCCGCTCCGAAGGCCGCCTCCGGGGGCTCACGGCGTGCCTGGCGTACGTGGATGAGGCGACGCTCGTCCCTGAGGCGTTCTGGACGCAGCTCCTCGCGCGCCTGTCCGTCCCCGGCGCGCGGCTCCTCGCCACGACGAACCCGGACGGGCCGCAGCATTGGCTCCGTCAGCAGTTCCTGCTCCGCGCCCCGCAGCTGAACCTGGCGCACTGGCACTTCACCCTTGACGACAACCCGGCGCTGCCCGCGGACTACGTCGCCGCGCTGAAGCAGGAGTTCGTCGGGCTGTGGTACCGGCGGATGATCCTCGGTGAGTGGTGTCTTGCTGAGGGCGCCGTGTTCGACATGTGGGCCCCGGAGCGGCACGTCGTGGACGCGCTGCCGCCGATCCGGCGGTGGATCGGTATGGGGATCGACTACGGCACCACGAACCCCTTCGCCGCGCTGACGTTCGGGCTCGGCACCGACAACGTCCTGTACCTCGGCCACGAGTGGCGATGGGACAGCAAAGCCCAGCACCGGCAGCTCACCGACGTGCAGTACTCCGAGCAGGTCCGCGGCTGGCTGAAGGCCCTGGGCGTGCACCCGCAGTGGACCGTGGTGGACCCGTCCGCGGCGAGCTTCGTGACGCAGCTGCACCAGGACGGGCTGAGCCCCGCGCTCGCGGACAACGCGGTGCTTGACGGCATCCGGACGGTTGCGAGCCTGCTCGGCCGGGACCGGCTGAAGGTCCACCGCTCGTGCACGGGCTTCATCAACGAGATCCCCGGCTACTCGTGGGATCCGGACAAGGCGGAGAAGGGCGAGGACGCCCCGATCAAGGCCGACGACCACTCGCTCGACGCCGGGCGGTACGTGGTGCATACGACACAGAGCGCGTGGCGCTCCGACCTGAGGGAGGCCGCGTAACCCATGCCCGCGAGCACACCCACCCCCCGCCGCTTCCAACTCGTCCGCGACGTCGACGTCACCGGAGTGTCCGGGACCGGCATCGTCGCCGACGGCGTGCTCTGGCCCGACCAGACGGCCACGGTCCGCTGGCGCGGCGACATGCCCTCCACCGTGAACTGGGACAACATCGCGCACGCCGAGCGCGTGCACGGGCACGGCGGCGCTACCCGCTTCGAGTGGCTCGACCACGACCCAGAAGCCGACGAAGTCCAATGGCTCCGCGAACTGGTCCACGTCGTGTACGGCATGGCCAAGGGCGAGCACCTCGGCCCGCTGCCTCAGCTGGTTGCGGGACACGCCGAGGAGGCTCTCCGCCTGGTTCCGGAGAGCGTCAAGGCAGTCGCTTGCATTCCGCGGAGCGAAGCCTGATGCCGCTCCCCGAAGGCGGCGGCGCCTGGCCCCCCGAACACCTCGCCCCCATCACCGACCGCCTGTGCGCCTGGTCAGCCTGGTACTCCGGCAACCCCGACGAACTCGAAAAGGTCTACGGCGGCGCCTACGGCTCCGGCTTCGACACCACCTCCCGGCAACGCGTCTACGACCGCCCCTCACAGCACCGCGGCGGCGTCGTCGGCCGCTTCGCCCGCTGGTTCTGGGGACAGCCCCTGTCCTCCAACCAGCAGCGCGCGAAACTCCACGTCCCCGCCGCGTCCGACCTCGCCCAGGCCGGCGCCGACCTGCTGTTCACTGAACCCCCAACGTTCACCGTGAAGAACAAGGGCACGCAGGCCCGGCTGGAGGAACTCGCTGACGACGGATTGCACGCCAAGCTCCTGGAGTCGGCCGAGCTGTCGTGCGCGCTCGGGGGCGTGTACCTGCGGATCTGCTGGGACAGCGAGATGTCCGACCGGCCGTGGCTGTCGGTGCAGCACGCCGACGCGGCCGTGCCCGAATGGTCGTGGGAGCAGCTCCGCGCGGTTACGTTCTGGCGGGTCATCCACGATGACGGCAAGAAGACCGTTCGACACCTGGAGCGCCACGAACCCGGCTTCATCCTCAACGGCCTGTACGAGGGCACCCCGGACGGTCTCGGCAAGCGCATCGATCTCGGCGCCTACCCCGAAACCGCGGGCCTCGACCCGGTCATCGAGACGGGCCTGAAGACCTCCCGCGGCAAGCCGATGCTCACCGCCGTGTACATCCCCAACGCCCGCCCGAACCGCACGTGGCGGAACCTGCCCGCTGCGGCGCCGCTCGGCCGCGCCGACTTCGGCGGCGTCGAGCCGATGCTGGACGCCCTCGACGAGACGTACACGTCGTGGATGCGCGACATCCGGATCGGGAAGGGCCGCCTGATCGTCCCGGACACCTACCTTCAGTCGCTCGGCGCCGGGGACGGCGCCCGGTTCGACGCCGAGCGTGAGGTGTGGCAGGGCCTGAGCATGCTGGCGTCCAAGGACGTCAACCAGCTCACCGTCGCGCAGTTCGCGATCCGCGTGCAGGAGCACCGCGATACCGCCACCGACCTGATGGAGCAGATCCTTCGGGCGGCCGGGTACAGCGCGCAGACGTTCGGGCTGGCGGGTGAGGTGGCGGTGACGGCGACGGAGGTCGCGGCGAAGGAGCGCCGGTCGCTGATCACCCGGGGCAAGAAGATCCTGAACTACCGGCCGCGGTTGGCGGATGCGCTGGAGCTGCTGCTGGCGGTGGATCAGCGGATCTTGCAGACGCCGGGTGTGACGGCTGAGCGGCCCAGGGTGGAGTTCGCCGATGCAGTGTCGGAGGACATGGGCAGTCTCGCGCAGACGGCGCAGCTGCTCCGCGCGGCAGAGGCCGCGAGCACGGAGACGCTGGTCGCGATGGTGCATCCGGACTGGGACGAGACCCAGGTGAAGGCTGAGGCCAGGGCAATCAAGGATGAGGCTCCGGCCGAGTTGAGCGGCCCCGGTCCGGATGACGGCATGGGGTCGTCCGGGCCGGGTGCCTCCAGCGGCGAGGACGAGCCGGGCGGGGCCGAGGGCTGACCGGTGGCCGACGTCCCGGCGTCCGCGTCTCCCGCGCTCGCGGACGGCCTCGCGCAAGTCGAGACGATCACCGAGATGCATCGCCAGTGGGAAACCACGACGATCAAGCTTCTCGCCGACCGGATCCGCGTGGGCATCGACGCCGACGACTGGCCCGCGCGGCAGGCCGCCGACCTCGCGCGCATCCGCCGCGACCTTGACCGCACGGTGAGGCGCCTCGCCGATCTTGCCGGACCGGAGATCGAGGGCATGATCTCCGAGGCGTACGAGCGCGGCCACGGCGCCCCGCCCGCACCCGACCGCGCGCCGAGCCTGGCCCGCCGCGTCCTGGACGCCATGCGGGCCCTGTGGGCACGGCTCACCGGCCGCACCGCACGCGCCCACCAGGCCGCCATCCTCGCTGGGCAGCGCGCGCCCGCTGGGCAGCGCCGGGCCGTCGTGCAGCAGGCCCTGAACCGCACTGCGGACCGGGGGCTCACCGTCGCCCGGGACGAGCGGGGCCGGGCCCTGTCGCTCGTCCCGCAGGCGGAGACGATCCTCCAGACCGCCGCCGGGAACGCCGCCATGGACGGCTACCTCGACCGCCTCACCGCTGAGGGCGAGGACCTCGTACGCGTCACCCGCTCGCCGCACCCGTGCCCGGTGTGCGAGCCGTGGGAAGACCGGATCCTGTCCGTCACCACTTCCACCGAGTACCCGTCCATCGCTACCGCGCGCCGCGCCGGACTGTGGCACCCGCGGTGCCGTCACACGATCGAGCAGTACGTGCCCGGGCGGCCGCGCCACCAGCATGCGATCGACCACAAGCCCGGCACGTACGCGCAGGAGCAGCGGCAGCGCGTGATCGAGCGGCACATCCGCGACTGGAAGCGCCGCGAGGCGGCCGCGCTGGACGACGTCGCCGCGCAGCTCGCCCGCCGGAAGGTCCGCCAGTGGGAGGCCGCGCTCCGGACCCACCTCGCCGCGACCGGGCTTCAGCGGTCCCGGATGCGGGAGCGGATCGACTTCGGGCACTCCCGGCCCTTGCGGCACGCCCTCGGCCGCTGACACACGTCCCGCCCTTCGGGGCGGGTTGCACAACCGGGCCGCCTGGCGCGGCCCCCACACCAGCCCCTGGAGGGCAACCATGCAGTACAGCACCCTGCCGACGGCGCCCGGCGCGCTCCTCGGCTACCGCAAGAACGGCCAGCCCATCCACCTCATCGCCGGTGGCGACGAGACCGGCCAGCAGGGCCAGGGCGACGCCGCACAGAACAGCCCCGGCAACGGCCAGGACACCCAGAACGGCGGGCAGGCACCGCCGGACACCGGGACCACCCAGACCGCTGGCACCGGGCAGCAGGCACCCGCCGAAGGCGACGTGTCGTCCCTGCCCGAATGGGCGCAGAAGGCGCTCCGCGACGCGCGAGCGGACGCGGGCAAGTCCCGCACCACGGCCAAGCAGAAGGCCGCCGATGAGGCCCGGCAGGACCTGGCCCAGCAGATCGGCAAGGCCCTCGGACTGGTGAAGGACGGCGACGACGCCCCCGACCCGGCCAAGCTCGCCGAGCAGCTCACAGGGGCGCAGGAAGAGGGGCGGCAGGCGCGCGTCGAGCTAGCCGTGTACAAGGCGGCGGGCAAGAACGGCGGCGACCCCGAGGCGCTCCTCGACTCCCGCGCCTTCGTCAAGCAACTCGCCGACATCGACCCCACCGACGGCAAGAAGGTCGCGGAGCTGATCAAGAAGGCCGTCGAGTCCAACCCCAACCTTGCCGCCCGGACCGCGCCACGCGCCGGCGGCACCGACATGGGCGGCGGGGCACCCCCGCCCGCCAGACAACGACCCAGCTCACTGCACGGCGCTATCAAGGGCGCCCTCGGCAGCTGAGCCAGCACATCCTGAAGGAGGATCACCGTGCCCGTCACTCTGGCCCAAGCGGCGATCAATACCCAGTCGGACGTCGACTACGCGGTGATCGACAACCTGCGCCGCTACTCGTGGCTGCTCGACCAGATCGTCTGGGACGACACCGTCACCCCCGGCACCGGGGCCGCCAGCCTCAACTACGCCTACACGCGGCTCGTCACCGCCGCGTCGGCGTCGTTCCGCGCCTACAACACCGAGTTCACGCCCGGGCAGGCCACCCGGTCCCGGCAGTCCGTGGACCTCAAGCCGCTCGGCGGGGCGTTCAGCGTGGACCGCGTCCTGGCGAACCTGGGCGACTCGGCGACGAACGAAGTGTCGTTCCAGATGCAGCAACTCCTCACCGCGACGCGAACCCGCATCCAGCAGGAGATGATCCTGGGCGACACCGCCGTCGACGCCAACGGCTTCGACGGCCTGTCCAAGTCGCTGACGGGCACCACCACCGAGAAGACCGCGACCGTCGCGGACTGGACGGCGGCGACCGTCATCACCCAGCCGCTGGCCATGGCCCGCCTGGACGAAGTCGACGAGTGGCTGTCGCGGCTCGTCCCCTCCCACGTCGGCGGCGGCGACCAGGGCGCCCCGGGCGCACTGCCGCCCGGCCGGAAGGCCCTCATCGGCAACACCAAGATGATCACCCGGTTCCGGGCGCTGGCCCGCTGGGCGGCCCTGTACACGCAGGAGAAGGACGACCTCGGCCGCAAGATCGAGATGTACGGCGACTGGGTCCTGGTCGACATCGGCGACCGCGCCGACGGCGCCTCCCCGATCATCCCCATGACGGGCAACGCCACGGACCTGTACGCCGTCACGTTCGGGCTGGACGCCTTCCACGGCGCATCCATGGCCGGCCGGGAGCTGGTCCGGACGTGGCTGCCGGACTTCACCACCGCCGGTGCGGTCAAGACGGGCGAGGTCGAGATGGGGCCGGGCGCGATGGTGCTGAAGAACACCAAGTCCGCCGGGGTTCTCCGGTCGATCACGGTCTAGTAAGGAGACCCGCAGATGGCGAAGTACAAGGTGACCACCCCGGCGGCCGGGCACACGGGCCTGGTCGGCAAGGTCCACTTCGTGGACGGTGCGGCGGAGGTGGACGGCGACGCGAACCCGGCGGAGCTGGCCTACTTCCGCGCGCAGGGCTACGGCGTGGAAGAAGTCAGCCCACGGCCGGACGCTCCGGCCGAGGCCACGGAGACGGGCCCGTTCGACCCGTCCAAGCGCGACGTCCAGGCCGTCCTGCTCTACCTGGATGGCGCGGGCGAGGCCGAGGCCCTCCGCGTCCTGGACGCCGAGGCCGACGGCAAGGCCCGCAAGGGAATCCTCGACCACCGTGACGAGATCCTCACCCGCGAGCGCGAGGCCGAGGAGAAGGAGACCGCGAAGTGAGCCAGCTCGGCGGATACACCGGCATCCCCCGCGATGCCCTCGCGCACCTGTCGGCGGGCAACACCTTCGCCCGCTACAACATCCCCCGCGCGCCCATCGACGCCGGGGACGTCGCGATCGGCGCGTCCGGCGTCATGCTGTCCACCCCGATCTTCCTCGGGGCCGGGGAGACCGTCACCAGCCTGACGTTCCGCTCCGGCGCGACGGCGCTGGCGACGGGCACGGCGCACTGGTTCGCGCTCTACAGCCCCGACAGCACCCCGGCGCTGATCGCGCAGACCGCCGACCAGGGAAACGCGGCGTGGGCGGCCAACACAACCAAGACGCTGGCGCTGTCGTCCCCGCAGACCCTCGCCCGGTCGGGGTTCTACTGGGCTGCGGTCATGGTGGCGGCGTCCACGGTCCCGACGCTGGTCGGGGCCCGGTACTTCCCGGCGATGGTCTCCGGGGAGCGAAACCTGGCGCAGACGTCGGGAGCGGCGCTGACCACCACGGCGCCGGCGACGATCGCGTCGCCGACGGCGGTGCATTTCGTGCCGGTCTGCGTGGCGACCTGACATGTCGTACGCGACGGTCGTGGAGCTGACTGCGCATCTCGGGTACGCGCCCGAGGGTGCGCAGCGGCTCCTCGACCGTGCGTCGCGGGACGTGGACCGGGCGCTGCTGTGCTCGGTGTACGACGCGACCGACACGGCCGTCACCGACGCGCTGAAGGCCGCGACGCTGGAGCAGGTCGCCTATCAGCTCACCATCGGGAACGTGGACGGCATCGCCCACGGGATGCAGCCCGGCGTGCCGACCGGTTCGTCTGCCGGGGCGGTGGACCTGTCGCGGGGCACGTCGGTGGGTGGCGCGTCGGCTGGGCTGCCGTGGCTGGCTGATCAGGCGTTCGTCGAGCTTCAGCGGGCCGGGCTGACCGGTCAGGGTCCACTCACGTACCTGGGCGGCTGACGTGGCGACACGACGCGACATCCGGGACGGTGTCGCGCGGTTCTTCGGCGGCGCGACATACGACAGCACGGCGCGGATCTACCGGCCGACGCCGCTCGTCGCGTCCGGGCTGGCGGGTGTCCGGCCGTACTGGACGACGCGCTTCCAAGATCAGGACTACACGGCGACCCTCGCGGACGGCCGGGGGATGGGCGGCGTCATGTCCATCCACATCGCGAACGACTCCGAGCGCCGCATCGCTCTCGGCGGGCCGACTGGCGGGTTCAAGTCCCGGCCGGTGGCGCTGGAGTTGTGGGTGTGGCACATGGCCCGCACGCCCGCGACGGAGGACGCGCAGGCCGACCTGGACGACCTGCTCGACGCGATCGTCGAGCGGATCCACACGGATCGGACGCTCGGCGGCGCCGTGGTGGAGGCCGGGGAGTCCCAGCGCGGCATCCAGCGGGCTACGGCCGCCGTCCCGCAGGAGGAGCCCGGGACCCCTCCCACGGTTCGCCAGGAGGCTGTCATCTCGCTGGACGCGACCGTCTACCCGCAGGCATAGGAGCAGCAGGTGAAGGCCACCTTCAACGGCGTCGTGACGACCACGTACGCCGAGTACATCGACGCCGAGCACGGCCGGACGCTAGTCGCCGAGCCCGGCGAGACCTACGACATCCGGCAGGCCGACGGCGTCACCCGCCCCGGCCTGGACGGTGAGCACGAGCCCGCCGTCCTGCCGCTGCCGCCGGACGACCGCTGGACGCCCGTCAAGGCGCCGGCCGCGAAGAAGAAGGAGCTGGACTGATGGCGGTCACGCCGGGCGCGCGGAGCGCATTCGGGATCGGCCGGGAGACGACGCCGGGCACGCCCGTCACGGCGACCTACTTCCCGCCGCTCAGCAAGCTGGACCCCACCGACAAGCCCGAATACCTGGTCGATGAGGGCTACCGGGGCAGCATGGCGTCGCAGTACGGCGGCGTCCTCGGCCCCGCCGTCAGCGAGCTGGAGTTCGAGGGGCCGGGGTTCGTGGACGCCCTGGGCGCGCTGCTGCACAACGTGCTCGGCGACTACTCCGTCGGCGCGGCGGTCAGCGGCGTGTTCCCCCACACCTTCGGCCTGCTGAACTCCGGCACGGGACAGCCGCCGTCGCACACGTTCATCGACTCGCAGCAGCTCACCGCGTCCACGGGCGCACGCGTGTACCCCGGCGCGGCGATCTCAGAGCTGACGCTCAGCGGCAACGCTGAGGGCCTGTTCGAGGTCAGCGGCAAGGCGACCGCCTACCCGTCCGCGGCGGCCGGGTCGGCGATGACGAACACCCCGACGTCGGAGTCGATCATTCCGGCGTGGCGGTCCACGGTGTCCATCGCCGGGTCGCCCGCGACGAACGTGAGCGAGTGGAGCGTCAGCCTGGAGCGGGAGCTGATGGTGGCGCACACCGCCGACGGCTCCCAGGGCCCGTACACCATCGGCCGCGGCCCCCTGAAGGTGTCCGGCAAGCTCACGTTCATCGCGCTGGACGAGTCCCCGCTGATCACGGGCCTGCTCACCAACCAGCAGCCCGCCCTGGTCATCACCGTCAACAACGGCGGCTCGACGGGCGCACTGCGGGAGATCGCCATCACCTGCACGAAGGCCGCCTACCAGGACGCCGCGCAGAAGCGCGACACGCTCCTCGGCTGGGACGTCAACTTCGCCGCCATGGCCAACGCCACCGACGCCGCCGCATCGGGCGGACTGTCGCCCGTGAAGGCCGTGCTCAAGAACCTCGTGGCCGACTACGCCGCCTAACGCACAGAAAGAGGTCGCCCCCATGCAGACCACCACCATCCGCGTCACCCTCCCCGAGCACCCCGAGCACCCCGGCGTCGAGCAGTGGGCGGAGCTCCGCGCCGCGTCCCTCATGCGCGCCGGGGACGCCAAAGCGATCCGCAAGGCCGTCCGGCTCCACTTCGCCAAGGACGGCGACCACTGGGACGGCACCTTCTCCGTAGGCGACGACGACGACCGCACGGACGCGCTCCTTGCTCGCGTGATCGTGGCCTGGTCGTACGACCTGCCCCTCCCGGTCGCCGACCCCGCGTCGCTGGACGAGATCCCCGTGGACGCGTGGGACGCGCTCCGCGAGGCCGTGAAGCCGCACCGGGAGGCGCTGGATTTCACCCGGAAGCCGACCGAGCAGCAGCAGCCCGACGGCTCCTCAAGCTCAAGAACCGACTCCGAGGCAAGCACGTCCCCGGACACGAGCCCGACGACGACCTGATCGAGGCCGCCCGGTACGTCGGCTATGCGCAGGCGTTCGGGTGGACACCCGACCAAGTCGACGCGCTGCCGCTCGACGTCGAGCCGTGGCTCATCCCCGTACACAACCTGATCCAGGAGGTGCAGGATGAGTCCCAGCGGCGACAGGCTCCGCCAGATGGCAGACCGGGCGGACCTGGGGGCTAGGGCTGCCGCGGGCGCGATGGCCCGTGAGGCGCAGCAGGGGATCAAGGAGACCCTCCGCAAGCGCGGCCACGCGCGTGGGACGCCGACCCCGTCACCGCCCGGCCAGCCGCCCGCGCGGATCTCCGGGCGCCTCCACGACCGGATCATCATCGTCCCAGCGCGGCAGGCCGGCGCGCACCGGTTCGTCGCGGCTACCGGGCCGTCGGACGTGCCCTATGCGCGGATCCAGGAGCGCGGCGGCATCGCCGGACGCAATCACGCGTCGGTGCTGCCGCCGCGCCCTTACGTGCTGCCGACCGTGAGCGCGTTGCGGGCGTCCGGCCGCCTCCGCGAGGTGTCCGTGCGGGCGTTCGAGGCGGTCGTGCATGGCCGATGAGCTCCCCGACGTAGTCGAGCGGTTCGTCGCGGACGTCGGCGACTACGTCCGGAACCTGGAGCGCGCGGCCCGCGAGGCGGACCAGTTCGCCGACCAGAACACCGAAGCGCGCGACGCCGTCCGGCGGATGGGCCACGAAGCGCAGCAGGCCGCCGAGCGTGCCGCACGCGCGCAGGCCGAGGCTGCCCGGGAGGCCGAGCGGCTCGCCGAAGGGCAGGGCGACGCCGAGCAGGCCGCCCGCGCCGCCGCCCGCGCACAGCGGGAGCTGGAGCGCGCCGAGATCGCGCAGACCCGAGCGGCACGCGCCGCAGCCCGCCAGGCCGACGAAGAGGCCGACCAGTATCGGCAGCTCGCCCGCGACGCGGCCCGCGCCGCCGCGGCGCAGCGCCTCGCGCAGCTCCGCGCGTCCGGGCAGATCCGCGAACACAACCAGCTGCTGACGCGACTCAGGCAGGAGTACAGCGACTTCGGCGACGACTCCAGCGGCACCTTCCGCGAAATCGAGTCACGCGCCAGGCAGACCTTCAACAACTTCCGCAACTCCGGCGTCACCAACATCAACGCCGTGAAGGCCGCGATCGTGCTGCTCCCCACGGCGGCGGCGGTCGCCGCCGGCGCCATCACCCTCGGCATGGGCGGCGCGATCGCGGCCGTCGCGATCAAGGCGCAGGCCGAGAACGAGAAAGTCAAGGAGTCCTACTCCGACCTGAAGAAGCACGTCGTGACCGAACTGCGCGGCTGGTCGCGGCCCTACGAGCAGACGCTTCTCGACATCTCCCGGTTCGGGCGCCGCACCTTCGACGCGTTCGAGACCGATCTGCGCGCAGCGTTCGCCGAAACGGCACCGGCCGTCTCGGACTTCTTCGATGAGGCATCCTCCGCCGCCGAGCAGTTCGCGCCCGTCCTTCGGAACGTCTCCCGCGGCTTCAACGCCATCCTCGACGACCTCGGCCCCCGGATGGATGACATCCTCGGGAACCTCGCCACCGGCCTGGACGAGCTCGCCGAAGCTGCCGAACGGAACCCCGAGCAGTTCGGGCAGCTCCTACAGGACATCTCCGAGCTGGCGAAGCTCGCCGGTCAACTGTCCGGGATCCTCGCGTCCCTGTCGGGCGGGTTCCATGACGTTTCCCAGGTCCTCGGATTCTTCGGTGACATCCTCGGCCCGCTGGCGCCGATGCTGGAGGAGCTCGCAAAGAGCTTCCTCGCATTCTCCAACCCGATCAGTTCGCTGGCCTACGGGGGCCGGAAGGTAAAAGAGGCTTTCGACGAGATCGGGATCGGCGCGGAGAAGACGTCGACCTACATGGCGCGCGTCGACCGGTCGACGCGAGGGGCCGCGCAGGCCGCCGACCAGGCCAACAATGCGCAGACCCGGTCCGGCATCCTGATGAAGCTCGCCAGCCAGGAGGCCGACAAGCTGAAGGCGAGCCTGGACGCTCTCGCCGGGAAAGAGCTGACCTCGCGGGACGCCGCGGCCCAGTACGGCGCTGCCGTCATCGAAATGACGAAGACGTTGAAGGAGAACGGGAAGGCGCACGGATTCGCGACAACGAAGGGCATTGAAAACGAGCAAGCCCTCACGCGAATGGCCAGGGCCGCGCAGGACAACGCGGTTGCGCTGCGTGACAACGGCGCGAGCGCGAAAGAAGTCGCGAAGTTCATGGAGGGCGCACGGAAGAAATTCGTGCAGTCCGCCATCGCCGCCGGATACAGCAAGAGCGAGGCGAACAAACTTGCCGACGAGCTGTACGGCGTCCGGACGGCCGCGAACTCCATCCCGAAGAAGAAGCACACGAAGGTCACCGCCGACACTGAGTCCGCCAGATCCAGCGTCTGGGAGTTCATCCACTGGGTTGGCCGGCAGGTCGGGCGCATCCGTATCTCGGCGCTGTGGGGGCGCGCAGAGGGCGGACCGGTGCCCGGCTTCGCCGATGGCGGCATGGCGCAGGCGGCACGCCGTATCTCCGGGAGCATCGTCCGCGGCGCCGGGACGGGCACATCGGACTCGATCCTCGCCCGCCTGTCCAACGGCGAGTTCGTGAGCACGGCGCGGGCTACGAAGATGTTCGGGCCGGTGCTGGCGATGATGAACCGCGTTGCCGCGGGCGCCGGCGCCTCGATGTCTACCGCGCCGATGCCTGCGCTCCCGCGCGGTATGGGCGGCGGGACCACGATCGTGCAGCACATCACGAACGTGCACGTGGCCGGGGCGGTGTGGTCTGAGCGCGAGCTGTTCGACGTCGTACAGCGGCAAGCCGCCCGCAACAACATCCGCAACCCCGGCCTCGCGCAGTTCGGCGGCCGGTGATGGCGTTCAGCATCCCCGACGACTGGACCGGGTCGGGCGGCCGGGACGACGTGCAGATCAGCGTGCAGCCCACGGCCGGTAACTGGCTCGTCGCCACCGTCTCCTACCGGGCCATCGACGGCACGGAGCCGCTCGCCAGCGTGGCGGACATGGCGATGAACTGGTGGGTTCTGCTCGGCTCGGCGAGCGACCCGGCGACGGGGACGCGGGTGGAGGTGTGGGCGTGCCCCGCCGTGGACTACGCCTCGTTCCCGCTCGACATCGTGTACACGGCGATCAGCCACATCCATGCGGACGACGTCGGGTCGGTGTGCGTCAACGTCGCCGAGGTCGCCGGGTTCGTCAACAACTTCCCCACGGTCGTCTCCGTGACGCCGCTCACGGCCGCGGCCGCGACGTCGTTCTCCATCCCGATGCCCGCCCCGGGCAAGCCGGTGTGGGTCCTCGCCGCGGCGGCGACGGACAACACGGCGGTCGCGGTGACGCCGCCCGGCGTGGGCTGGGGGACGCTCACCGCCGTGCAGCGCGACGACCCGGACCTTGTGCTCGTCCCGGCGTGGACGGCCGTCAGCACGACGATCACGCCGTCCTGGTCGACCGGCAGCGCCGTCAACTGGACGGGCGTCGTAGTCGCGGTCGCGGAGACCGGCGACGTGTGGCCACAGCCGAACAACAACTGGCCCGCCACGCGGCTGCAGCTCGGCCCGTCGGTGGGGCAGGAAACGCCGCTGCCGCGCGTCACCTGGGTCGACCAGACCGAACGGTTCCACGCGCTGGCTGGAGCACAGCGCGGCATCCAGTACGAACTGGGCCGCCCGCAGTCGGGGAAGGCGACCCTCACCCTGGCGAACTTTGACGACGGGATCACCCCGGAGGCGGCGGGAACGTACGACCTGTACACCCCGTATCAGCTGCTCATGGCCTGGAACGGCAAGGTCTACCCCGTCTCGTCCGGGTACGTGGAGCAGTGGCAGCGCCGATGGGCCGACCCCCATCACGGGTATGTGGACGGGGAGTGCGTGGACGCGCTCGCCACCCTCGTGCAGACCGTCCCGACGCCCCTGCGTGGCGAATACCTCCGCCACGCCCCCACGCATTACTGGCCGCTCGCGGACCCGTCCGGCTCCACGAGCGCCGCCAACATCTCCGGACGCAGCCTCACCCTGCTGAACCCCACCCAGTCCAAGTACGGCACCTCCGACGCGACCGCGGACTTCGGTGCCCAGACCGATATCCCCGGAGATCCCGGAAGCGGCTGGCAGCAGCAGGGCCTGGTCCCCGCCGACACCAAGAAGGGCTTCGCGCTCGTCGGCGAGGGCGCCGACTTCCCGGCGTTGTCCGGCGGCGTCACGATCTTCGGCATCGCCGATATCCCGCAGGACTTGAGCACACAGCCCACCTCCGGCATCACCCTGTGCATCCTCCGTTCCGGCGATGCCCGCAACGGCACCGTGATCAAGTTCGCCCTCAATTCCGAGTTCGGGTTCACCTTCGTCACCGTGTGGGACAAGGACACCGGCGTAGCCACCACCACGAACGGCATATGGAACTGGCCGCGCCCGGGCCCGATCCCGTGGGCGCTCAGGTTCAACCGCACCGGCTGGCGCGCCACCTTCCAAAATCTGAGCCCTAACCAGTACTCCGGCACGTGCGACCTCCCCGACACCTTCAGCAAGATCAATTTCGGTGGCGAGGCCGACGAGATATACAACGGCAACAGCGGCAACGTCACCCACTCCCATCTGGCGATCTTCGACCGCGAATTGACTGACGGCGAGGTCACGCAACTACTGCTCGGCAAAGCCTTCATCGGCTGGCGCAGCCAGGAAGGAACCCACCAGCGGATACAGCGGTTCGCGGCCACCGCGCAGGCATCCACCCCCCGCGCGCTGGACTTCTCCGCGACCGCCGGCTCCGCTGACGCGACCACGGCCGCCCTCGCCGAGCGGGCCGCGGACTACGCCGACCAGGACACGGGCCTGCTGTTCGGCGACGCCGCCGGATACCTGCGGCTCCGGACGAACTCCCGCACCAACCGGCAGGCGGTCCGGTGGGTTCTCGGCGACGACACGGCGAACGGCGAAATTCCCTTCCAACCGGACGCCGCACCCGCCATGGGCCCCGCGTTCCTGTTCAACCGCGTCGAGATCAACAATTCCCAAGAGGCCAACCTCGGTGGAACGACGCAGTTCTTCAACACCGCCTACAACGACACCACCCACACCGCCGTGGACGCCGCATCGGGCACGCGGTACGGGTGGCGACCCCTGGAAAGGGCAACGCACCTGTACTCCCCGGCGGACGCGTTCGGGCTCGCGCACTGGCTCCTCGCCCAGTACAAGACGCCGCGGCACCGGTTCGAGGCCGTGACCGTGGACGCCAAGGCGTTCCCGGCCGCGTGGCCGCTCGTCCTCGGGGTGGAGGTCGGGGACCTCGTGGACGTTGTGCGGCGCCCTGTCGGCCAGGCCGCCGTCCGAGTCGCCTGCCGGGTCATGTCCGTCCGACACGACATCCAGAACGGGCGAGGACGGACCCGCGCGCAGGTCACCCTGACCCTCGCGGCGGCGCCTCCGCCGGTGCTGCTGCTCGGCTCGGCGACCAAGGGCCGCCTCGGCGACAACACGATCGGCTGGTGACGGGGTGCTGCTGACGATGCCGTCCGGGCTGGCGCTTCTCGCGCCGATCACCACGCCCACGACATGGAACGAGCTCGGCCCGGCGGCCGCGGGGACCGCCGTGACCGCGAGCACCCTTGAGCGGAACATCTCGTCGGCCGTCGCCTACCATCGCCGCCCCGCGATGTTCCAGGGCGTGGGGTCCGGCGCGCAGAGCATCCCGACCACCACGTGGACGTCGATCAATCTGGCCGAGGTGATTGACCTGCACGCCGGGCATTCCGACGACGCGAACCCGTCCCGGGTTCTCGCCGACTTCACGGCCAGCTTTGATGACTGGTATCTGTGCACGGGCATGGTTCCGCTGGCCGCGTCCGTCGCGGGGCGGGTCGGTATCGCCGGGCTCCTGGTGAACGGGACCACGCGCTTTGAGGGCGGGAAGCTGGCACTGGGGATCAGCCACGCGACGACGATGATGGTGTGCGACCTGGTCCACCTTGAGGCGCTCGACTACCTCCAGCTCCAGGTGTGGCAGAACTCCGGCGGCGCCGTCCTGACCGAGAACACGACCACCAAGAAATCTCAGCTCACCCTGCGCTGGGCGACGTCCGCCGCCGGGGACACGGTCGCGACGCCGAGCGTCCCGCGGACGTGGACGGCCGATGACCTGCTGACGGCGGACTCGGCCGGCGCCGGACAGGTGCCGCTGAACACGCATGTCCGGGACGTGATCAGGTGGCTGCGGTTCCCGCCCGCGGCTCGCCTGGACAGCCAGGGGACGGCGCAGACGATCCCGTCCGGCTCCGGCTCGTGGACGAGCGTGAACATGACGAGCGAGCAGTTGGACAACTACGGCGGCCACGACAACGGAGTGAACCCGTCCCGGTACGTGTGCCAGCGCGCGGGCCTGTACTTCGTGCACGGCGTCTCCTCGCTCGCTGACCCTCTCGGCGCAGCCGGGTACCGGGCCTCCCGGCTCGCCGTCAACGGCACCCGCTTCTACGGCGGGACGTCCACGATCCCAGCGACCGGCACGACGGCCGGATCCGCCACCGCCGTATCGGCGCACATCCGGCTGCGGGTCGGGGACTACGTGGAGCTCCAGGCGCAGCAGACGCACGGGTCGGCGCTGGCGGTGTCATCTGGCGCGGCGTCCGCGTCCCGGCTGGTCGTGCTCTGGCGGGGCCTGTAATGGCCCTGCTGGGCACGGCGACCGTCACGGCCGGTAGCACCGTCGGCAGCGTGACACTGGCAACCGCGGCGCCCGCCGGGACGACGGTCGTCCTGACCGTCGCCTGGAGCAACGACGCCCCGACGATCCCGACGATCGTCTCCGTCACCGATTCGCGCGGCAACAGCTACACCGTTGACACGTCGGCCGGGACCGGCAACGGCACCGTGTCCTGCGCGATCATCTCCGCCCGGGTGACGTCCGCGCTGAAGGTCGGCGACACGATCACCGTCACCATCGGCGCGAACCGGCAACGCTGGTGTTTGCAAGCCGACGGGTTCCCCGGCTTCCTGGCCGCCGTGCTCGACCGCACCGGCGTCAACCACACGCCAGCCGTGTCGGCCGCCATGTCCACCGGCCTCACTGCGGCGACCCGGTCGGCGAACGAACTCGTCGTCGCCTGCTACGGGTTCGGGCGCGGCGGCCTGGCCACCAGCACCCTGGACCCCGGCTGGTCCGGCACCGCCTTCGTGACCACGGCGGCCGGGTCGGTCGACCGGGCGTTGCAGATGGGCTACAAGACCGTCACCGCGACCGGTACGCAGCAGGGCACCGCCACCCTGTCGTTGCCCGCCGCGTATTCGGGGTGCATCGCGACCTACGCGCTCACCGAGCTGGCCGCCGCGGCGCCGGAAGTCCCGGCGTTCCTGCCCGGCGTTCCCGTCGGCACGGTGCCGGACGTCTTCAACGATCTGATCCGCGACCCGCTGACGGCGGTCCTCGCCCCGCCGGTCTTCCGCGCCCGCCGCACGACCGCGCTCGCCGTCACGGAGAACCTGGTCCAGGCCATCGCGTGGAACGTCGCCGGGATCGATGAAGACCCGTACGAGGGCTGGGACTCCGGGAACCCCACCCGCTGGGTGGTGCCGGACGGCTGGTCCGGCTGGTGGCACGCCACCGCCACGGTGTCCCTGTCCGGCACGGGCGCGTCCGGGCTCATCCTCATCCCGAGCATCGCCGTCAACCAGAGCGGCGGCGGCAACACGCTGATCTTGGAGGGCCAGGAGCCTCTCGTCGCCACCGGCGCCGGGGTCAAGCTCGCGGCGGGCGAATGGTGGGTGTACGCGCGCGAGGACGACGTGATCGAGCTCGATCTCTACTACTCGTCCGAGTCCACGATCACGGCGGTCGACATCACGCCGGGCCAAGAGTGCCGGCTCGAACTCGTATGGGACGGAGTGTGACGCATGGAGCTGGTCGCGATTGTGGCGGGGGCCGTGCTCGGCGGATCCGGTGGCGTGTATGCCCTGGTGCGGCTGCTGCGCGGGGCGTGGCGGGTGAACCGCCGCATCGTCCGCATCGCCGACGCCGTGACGGAGTTGTCCCCGAACTCCGGCCACAGCATCAAGGACCAGGTGACGGAGACCGCGAGGATCGCGGCGCGGACCGAGAGCGATGTCAAGAAGCTCCGCCGGGACCTGGCCGACCACATCCGCAACCACCCTGGGAGGCAGGAGTGACCTACACCGTCGCGGCCGCGATCAAGGCGGCCACCGGACAGATCGGATACCGCGAGTCCGGCAACAACAAGACCAGGTTCAACACCTGGCTCGGGTCGATCCCCGGCTATCCGCACGGCGGCTACGGCTACCCGTGGTGCCAGTCGTTCCAATCCTGGGTGGCCGATGAGGCGGGCGGCGAAGCGGGCAAGGACTACCCGAAGACGGCCGGGTGCGCGAGCGCCGTCGCCTGGTTCAAGAAGCACGGCCGGTGGAGTTCCTCGCCGCACGTGGGCGACATGGTGTTCTACGGCCCCACCGGCAGCACCCACGTGGAGCTCGTCGTCGGCGTGTCCGCGCACTCGATCACGACCGTGGGCGGGAACACGTCAGGGTCGCTGGATGGCCGGTACTACAACGGCGACGGCGTCTACCGGAAGACCGTGAGCCGCTCGTCGGAGCGGATCTACGGGTACGGCCGCCCGGCCTACGACGGCAGCAGCGCGCCCGCCCCGGCCCCGAAGCCGCCCGCCGTGCCGTCGAAGAACCCGCCCGCCTGGCCGGGCCGGTACATCACCCAGCCCCCGATGATGCGCGGCGATGACGTGATGGCGTGGCAGCGGCGAATGCGGATGCGCGGGTGGAGCATCGCCGCCGACGGCGTGTACGGCCCGGACAGCGAAGACGTCTGCCGGGCCTTCCAGAAAGAGAAGCGCCTCGCCGTGGACGGCGTCGTCGGCCCGAAGACCTGGGCGGCGGCATGGACCGCCCCCATTACCTGACCATCACTTCGGCGCCTGCCGAAGTGATCGCCTGACCTGCCTTTTCAGGGTCAACCCTGAAAACCCCCCCCGTGACCCCAAGGAGGTCGCATGTACACCAGCATCATCCGCACCGTCGTACCCATGGTCGTCGCGCTCATCCTCGGCCAGGCCGCCCGCATCGGCCTGAACCTGGATGAGGGCGCCGTGACGTCCATCGTCACCGCCGTCATCGGCGCCGCCTACTACGGCCTCGCCCGGCTGATCGAAGAGCACTACCCGGCGGCCGGTCGGGTGCTGCTGTCGCTCGGCCTCACGAGCAAGGCGCCGGAGTACATCACGCCGTACCGGCCGCACCGATAGGCTGGCACGACAGGTCTTCGATTAGCCCCAATCGAGTGCGCCACCGGCGCGGCTTCGGCCAAGGGGCAACGCAGAGGAACGCCCGCTCTTCCTTCGGGAAGGCGGGCGTTCCGTTCGTCTGGGGGCTAGGCGTGCCCGGCCTCGACCCCTTCAATGAACATGTCGACGATCTGGGCCGGTGACATGTGTCGGAACTGCGGGACCCGCGACATTGCGGTGAGGGCGCTAACCCCCAGCTGGAATGAGGCGTTGATCGCGCCCGGGATGTCCATGCCGTGGGCCACCTGGCGCGCTTCCTCGTGGCTGCGCTTCACCGCGCTGGCGAGGGTGACGACGCCTTCCCACGACCCCTCGCCCACGTCGGGAATCAGGATCACGCCGGGCTGCGGTGTCAGGTTTTGCAAGGCTTGCTGGAACGGGATCCCCCTGGCCTGAGCGATCATCTCCGTCGCGGTGAGCGCCACGTAGACGAAGCCCTCGACGAGCCGGGGCATCTCGTCACGGTCGACGGCGGCTTCAAGGAGACGCTCCTCCTCGGCGGCGTCCCCGTGTAGATGCGCCGCCGTGATCCGGAGCCCCTCTTCGAAGCGTTCGGCTTCCTCGGGTGTCATGCGATTTCCCCCTGTAAAGGACATTGGCTATGCGCGTTGCTGGTCGCGGCGCTTGAGCTCCCCGTGCGCTTCAGCGCTTGGCTTCCGACGGTCGCGCGTTCGTAATTCTGCCTGCTCTGGGGAGCGGTCTGAACGCTTCCAGGTGGGAAGGGCGGCGCGGCCGGGACACGGGGGACGGTTCCACCGGCGGCGCCGCCCCCAGCTACTCGGCCGCCCGACGCTCCCGCTCCCGCCGACGCGTCGCCGCCCGCTGCATCATGTTTCCGTACGCCGCGAGTTGATCCGGGTTCTCGCGCTCGCCGCGGTAGTACTGCGATTCCGGCACCACCGCGTCCAACGTCGCGGTGAAGACGGCGAGCATCTCCCCGAGGTCTCGAGCGTGCTCGCGCTCCTCTTCAGGCGTCATCGCACCCACCCGAGGGCGCACCGGCCGCGTGACGTGACTGGTTAGGGGACAGCACATCCACGCGACCGGCGCGCGTCAGGCCGCACGGCCCCTGCCGGTCGGATCCCGGGGTGTCCGGGCAGGCGGCAGCGCGACGTTCAGAGGTGGTGATGTACATGTCACTGCCTGTCCCCGCTTGTATACGCCCATGCGGGGACGGGGAGCAACGGGCTGGCACGTCTACGTTGCGGAGGTGACCAGCGTGGACCTGTTGGGGCCCGACCCGATCTATCAGCAGATCGCAGCCGTGATCACGGCGCGGATCAAGGACGGGACGTACCCGCCGAACCGGCAAATCCCCTCCGAGGCCGCGATCTGCGACGAGTTCGACGTCAGCCGGAAGACCGCCCGGGAGGCCGTCCGCGCGCTCCGGGAGGCGGGGCTCGTCCGCACCGTGCGCGGCAAAGGCACCTACGTGCTCGGCCCGGATCAAGACTGAACCCGCCCGCCGACCACTACCGCCGTGTCGATGATCCGGTCGGCCTCCGCGATCGGCTCGTTCTTCGAGTCCCAGAACCACAGCCGGTCGTTGTCGGACGGGCGCGGCGCGCACGTGACGGTCTCGCGTCCGCCCGGACCGGCGACCCTGATCTCGACGTCCCGCAGCTCGGCGGAGACGCCGTCGTACACCCTCAGGCGGTACTCCAGCGCCCGGAGCTGCTCGTGCCTCTGCATCTCGATGCCGGTGGGGAGGGCCATGGACGTGACGCTAAGCAGCGCGAATGTGACCGGTCTACGAGTGTGCAGATGTGTGCAGCAACTAGGCGAGCGCCACGAGGGCCTCACCGATCAGCGCCCTCGCCCGGTCCCCGTAGACGGCCATGCTCGCGAGCATCTCGAACGCCTCGCCGTACTGCCGAACCTCGGCCGGCGCCGTGACGTTCAGCGCGCCGGACACGAACTCCGCGGCCACCAGCTCGTCATCGAACATGAAGAACATCTCCACCGGCCGCAAGGTCACCCGGTCGGCATCCAGCGGGATCACCCCGAGCGACACGGCCGGGAGATCCATCACCGCGAGCAGATGCTCCAACTGCGCCCGCAGGACGTCCCGCCCGCCGATCCGGTATCGCAGGGCCGCCTCTTCGAGCAGGATCGCGAACCGCTGGCCGGGCCGGTGGATCACGTCCTGCTTGGCGACGCGGACGGCGGTGGCCTCCTCCACGTCATCGGCCAGGCCCCGCCGGGCCCGGGTCGCGTCGAGTAGCGCACGGATGTACGGCTCAGCCTGTACCGGCCCGGGAATCAACCAGCTCGAATAGATGCGGAACCGGCGCGTCCGCTCCCACAGCGGCACGACGGACTCCTGCGCCTGGCGGAGTCCGGCGCGCTCCATCCGCCGCCACTCCGTCCACATGGAGTCGCTGGCGACGAGCGCGGCGACGAGCTCCTCCGCCTCACCGTCAGCACCGCATGCCCGGCACCATGCGCGGATGTCGTCGGCGGACGGTGCGGTGACCCCGTGTTCGAGCTTGCTCACCTTCGTGCGATGCCACCCCGCCGCGGCCGCCAGCTGGACACCGGTCACACCCGCCGCCACCCGGATCTCCCGGAGTCGGTCCGCGAGACCCTGTCGGGCAGCCTGCGCGCTGGATGCCGTCGGCACGGCCTAGACCCGATACGCCTCGTGGTCGGTGCCCAGCTCCCACACCGCGGAGAAAGCATCCACGCACAACCTGGCGGTGTCCGGGTCGGTGACCAGCTCCCGCCCGGCGACCTCGCCGTCACCGGTGTAGTGGCTGAACAGCACCCGGTCGCCGTCCACGATCCAGCAGTCCGTGCCCGGCAGCGCCAGCCTGGCCGCGCGCGGGCGCGGCAGCCACCGCACCCGCTCGCCCGCGGCGACGATCCCTGCGGTGGTGGCGTGCTCGAACCGGATGTAGTCGCTGACCGGTTCGCTGACGACCCGGGCTCGCTGCACCTGCACTCCGCGGCCAGTCACCTCGCGGATCAGGTCCGGCCACGCCGACGGCTCCGCGTACTCCTCGAACTTCCCGGCCTGCCACGCCTGATACCAGGGGTCGGACGTCATGTAGCCGTCCCGCATCTCCAGCCGCCGCGCGCTGCGCTTCGCCGCGGCAACGAACTCAACCGGCGTCGGCGCCACCATCAGCCTCCCGGAAGAACTCCGCCATGTCCGCAGGAAACCGGATCAGGGTCTCGCCCGGCGGGACGGCGTCCTTCCCCGCCGCGGGGAGCAGCTCGTCCCGGACGAGAGCCTCATCCACCCGGTACCCCTGCATGAAGTACTCGCCGGTCTCCTCGTGCTGCCACAGCGTCGGACTGTCCCCGTGGGGCGAACCCGCCCATTTCCCGATGTACCGGTACGCCACTACGGCCTCCCTGGTGTGCGCGTGGGACCAGAGCGTCACCCGGCCGTGCACGCAGCGTCAAGCCGATCAGGTCACATCGTGATCCAGACACCAGGTCGAAATCTTCAGGGCACCGGTCGCCGCCCGGACATCGCCCGCGCTCGTCCCGTCCGACTCGTACGCCGCGGCGATCTCCCGCAGAGCGGCCTGGTCACTCGACCCCGCCGCCTCCACCGCGTCGTTTGCCGCCCGCCACGACGCTTCGCCCTTGCCGCCCATGGACTTCTTCGCGGCAACGCACGCCCGGATCGTCGCTTGGTCCCAGCCCGCCGCCTCTGGCGACCGCGAGAACGCGACCGCCACCACGACCACAGCCGCGACAAGGATGACGATCGCCGCGGCGATGCTCACGATCGCGCCCACGGGCAGGCCGGCGCGGCGGCGCGGGGGATGCTGCTGATACATGCTCATCGGACGGGCAATCCCCGCGGATGGAGCACCGGCCGTCCGAGACCGGCCACTCACCACAGGTCCGACAGGATGATCCCGGCTGCCAACAGGGCGCAGATGAAGAGAAGGCCCGCGGCGTCCCGGCGCAGTTGCTCGCCGACGCTCGGCCGCGCGGGCGGGCGGGAATCATCGTCGTAGTAGAAGACGTACAGAGTAGGTGTCTTCTTACCTTTGGGAGTGCTCATAGGCCAGAAGGTACCTATACTTTCGCCATGTCGTCCATGCCGCAGAACGCAGGAATCTACTGCCGCCTGTCCTACGCCCCAGATGGCTCTCTCGAAAAGGTCGAGCGGCAGGAAGCCGACGCCCGGCGCGTCGCGGACCGTCTCGCCTGGCCGATCAGCGAGAGGCACGTCTTCCATGACAACAACCGCAGCGCGTGGCAGCGCGGACGGAAACGCCCCGGGTGGGACGCCATGCTCGCCGCGATCGACGCCGGCGAGATGGACGCGATCATCGTCTACCACGGCGACCGGCTCATCCGGCAGCCCTACGACCTGGAGACGCTGCTGAACATCAGCGACTCCAAGGGCGTGCGCCTTGCCTCGGTGTCCGGCGTCCGGAACCTGGACAGCCCAGACGACCGGTTCATCCTGCGGATCGAGGCGGCGCAGGCGTGCCGGGCCTCCGATGACACCTCGCGGCGGGTCCGGCGGGGCTGGGAGGCTCGCGCCAGGGCAGGCCGGCCGATCGGCGGCGGGAAGCGCGCGTTCGGGTTCGAGCCGGACAACGAGACTCGCCGGGAGTCGGAGTGCGCAATCCTTGCCGAGGCGGCGGAGCGCCTGCTCGCCGGACAGACTGAAGGCGGGGTGCTGCGGTGGATGGACACCGTCTGCACCACCACACAGGGCAACCAGTGGGTGGGGAAGGCGCTCAAGAACCTGATGATGGCGCCGCGAGTCGCCGGTCTCATCCACTATCAGGGCGTGTATTACAAGGCCACGTGGGACCCGATCATCTCACCGGAGACGTGGGAGGACCTGAAGCTGCTGTTTCAGCAGCGGTCGGAGGAGTTCGGGTACGCGGGCCGGGAGCGCAAGCATCTGCTGTCCGGGGTGGCGAGGTGCCCGTCCGGGCACGGGCTGCGGTCGAAGCCTGCCGGGGGGCGGAATCGTCCGACGACGCGGATCTACTGGTGCGCGGTCCGGAAGTGCCCGACGAGCGTGGGCCGGGACATGGAGTTGCTCGACGCTTACGTCGAAGGCCGCGTGTTGGCGTTGCTGAACGATGAGAAGTTCCTCGCTGAGCTGCATGCGGCTGACCCGTCGGTGGCGAAGGAGCTCGCCCAGTTGGAGCGCCGCAAGGCCGACGCCGCCCGGCAGCTGGAGGAGCTCGTGGACAACCCGGACGTGGACGCCGGGATCGTGGCCCGCTCCTTGGCCGGGTTCGAGCGGAAGATCCGCAAGCTACGGGACCAGGCCGAGGCGTCGGACCGTCGCCGTCTGCTGCGCCGGTTCGCGGGGATCGAGCGGGAGGCGTGGGAGGACCTGTCGGTGGACGTCCGGTCCAGCGTTGTCGCGGCGACGTACCGGATCACGGTGAAGCCCACGACTAGGCGGGGCCCCGGGTTCGATCCGTCGGCGGTCGACATGGTGCGGCTGCCGTTGGATGACCCGGGGCCAGCGCCGGTCAGCTGAGGCAGGCGGCCCGGACGTCGACGATGCCGAGCGCGGCCAGGAGCAGCAGGCATCTGTCCTCGCCCGGCTCGTCCGGCGGCCGGGGCGGCGGGGTGTCCGGTGGGGCCGTGGGCGGGCCGGTGGATGGCGGGTCCGCGG
>NZ_SMJX01000094.1 GCF_004348535.1 Actinomadura sp. KC216 | reverse complement strand
GTACCGCCGCGCCGCCTTCATATAGGCGCGCTTGGACACCGAGCCGTGCATCTCGTGGACGCCGGTGCGCCAGTGCCGCCGCGCCATCCGCCAGGTGCCGGGCCAGCCGGCGATGGCGCGCAGGTCGCGCAGCGACACGTCCGCGCGGCGGTATCCCTCGCGGGCGAGGGCCAGGACCGCGTTGGGCCCGACCTCGACCTCGCCCGACACCCGCCGGGTGAAGTGCACGCCGAGGAAGGGGTACCGCGGGTCGGGGACGGGGTAGATGAGGCCGCGGACCAAATGCGCCTTCTCCGGGACGATGGTCATGTACTCGCCCCGGAAGGGGATGATCCGCGGCCCCGGGACGTCGCCGGCCAGGCCGGAGACGACGTCGGCGTGGACGCCCGCGCAGATGATCAGGTGGTCGACCCGCACGGCCTGCTCGGCGGACGCGACCTCCAGCCCGCCATCGACGGCCTCAATGCGCGCGACGGGAAAGGAGAACCGGATCTCGCCGCCCGCGCCGGTGATGTCGTCGGCGAACGCCTGGGCGATGCGCGTGTAGTCGGTGATCGCGGTGTGCGGGGAGTGCAGCGCCGCCAGGCCCACCGCGTGCGGTTCGATCTCGCGGATGCCCACCGCGTCCAGGCGCCGCATGCCGGGGACGGCGTTCACACCGGCGCGGGCTTCGAGGTCGTCCAGGCGGGCGAGGTCCTCCCCGTCGACGGCGACGACGAGCTTGCCGCACTCGTCGTAGGGGAGCCCCCGTTCGGCGCAGTACTCGCGCAGCAGGGCCTTGCCGCGCGTGCACAGTTCCGCCTTGAGGCTGCCGGGCCTGTAGTAGATGCCGCATGGACGACCCCGGAATTGCGGCCGGTCTGGTGAACGGCGACGCGGTCCTCCTTCTCCAGCACGATGACCCGCGTCCCCGGGCGGCGCGCGACGATCTCCCGGCCGAGCGCCAGCCCGATGATGCCCGCCCCGACGATGCCGGTGACCTCGTCAGCCATACGCGTTCCCGTCCGTCCGTCCCGTCCCCGGCGAAGGGGACCGGGCGTTCATACCCCGAAGGTGATCGCGTACATCTTGGCCCGCGGGGGTCGGCTACCGGACCCGGTGGGTGCCCACCCCGAGCTGCATGAGGTCCTGGCCGACGATGAGCTTGCCCGAGTAGCCGCGCTGCGCGGCGCGCCAGCGGCTGACGGGGTTGTTCATCGGGACCAGGTGGGTCAGGACCAGGTTGCGCGCTCCGGCCCGTTCGGCCACGTCCCGTCCCACCTGCTCGATGGTGGTGTGCGAGGCGAGCAGGTGCTGGCGCGCGGGCTCGCGGATCTCGGGCGGGAGGGTGGCCGCGAGCTCGTCGACGTACTTGGGGTCGATCACCTCGTGCACCAGGTAGTCGGCGCCCTGGGCCAGGTCGATCAGGTTCTGCGAGGGGGCGGTGTCGCCGGAGACGACGACCGACCCGTCCGGGGTGTCGAACCTGAACGCGAACGCCGGGGCGGTCGGACGGTGGTCGACGAGCGTCGCGGTGACCGTGACGTCGCCGTCCCGCCAGACGGGGATGCGGGTCCCGGCGGGCAGCCGGGGCGGGATTCCGGGCGCGTCGACGGTCCAGTACCGCGAGATGTCGATGTCGTGGGTCTCGAAGAGCTTGTCGGGGTGGGTCATGTTCGCGTCGCGGATGCGGTCCTCGAAGTCGGCGGCGAACGCCTGCTTGAGGTAGCCGGTCATGGCCGATATCCCGGAGATCGGGCCGTCCGGGTTCACCGGTCCGGGGGCGGGACGGTCGGGCGGGAACGTGCGCGGCGGGACCGGCCGGTCGCCGGGCCCGAAGACGCGGAACGGTTCACCGGACCGTGCCCGCAGCAGGTTGATGTGGGCGGTGGTGTACAGCGACGGCCACTCGACGGTGTGGTCGGAGTGCATGTGCGTGAAGAAGATCCCGCGGACGTTGGCGGGCGCCGACGGGTCGCCGAGCAGGCCCGAGCGGAGGAGCTGCACCGTCGCTCCATGGCCGAGGTCGACGACGTAGACGTTGTTCTTGTAGACGACGGCCGTGGAGATGCCCATCCGGTCGCCGCTGAGCACGATCGGCCCGCCGCCGGTACCGAGCAGGACCAGGCGCGTCCGGTGCCGTGCCCCGGGCCGCGGTGCGGCCTGCGCGCCGGGCATGCCTGCCGTCATCGCGATCCCGCCGCCGAGCAGGGCGGTCCCGATTCCGCCGAGCACGCCGCGCCGGGACGGCCCGGACCGCTCGGACGGCCCGGACCGCCCGGTCGCCGATGCGCTCGCCGCGGCCTGGTTGAGAAGCTCGCACATGGGTTCTCCCTGGAGGATCCGACCAAGAATGTACCGATCGTTCGGTACGATCGTGACCACCCTCACACGACGATCCGGCAGGCGTCCAAAAGATTCCGGTATGCAGAACGGCACCCGCCCAACGGCCCGGACACGATTGGATCCCTGGGGTGATCACCGGATACGACACCGTGCTCGTCTGTGCGCAGCCTCCGTCCCGTGCCGTACGGCGGTTCGTGGACCGGCTGCACCGGGACCGGCCGGACCTGCGCGTCGCCGTCGAACCGGGGGACGACCCGTCCTTCCGCCGCTGGGGCCCGGACCGCGACATCCCCGCCGGGCGGGCCGAGGTGCTCGTCGCCGAGGACGAGGAGATGGTCCAGAGGTGGGACGAGGACGGCTACTACCTGTCCCCCACCGGCACGGGCCCGTTGATGATCAGCTTCGAGCCCTGCCGGGTACCGCGGCTCACGGCCCGGGTCCTGGAGAATCCGTACGGCGACAACGGCCTGGGATTCACCCCCTACGACGTCACGCTCATCGGCACGGACCTCCACCTGGTAACGATCGTCACGCCGGACGCCGAGAGCCCCTTTTCGACCTCGGTCATCGACCGCCTAACCGAAGACCTGAACACCACCGGCCATCCCCCAATGGGCGCCTGAGCCGGCGTCCCGCCCGCCGGGCGGCCTGCTGGCGGAAATAGCGATGCGGGCGGCGGTTCTTCACCGCCGCCCGCACCGGGTCTCAGGGCTCAGGCGGCTTTGTAGCCGAGTTCACGAAGCTGGTCGGCGGACAGGCGCGACACATTGTGGTCGTGGTCGGTGGCCGCGTACTGGTGGATGGCCCACTGCTTCCACGGCGAAGGCGCGCTGACCTTGCCCGGAGGCCTTCCGTAATGCGCGACCCACAGCGGATATTCGCCGAGGCCCTTGCCGTGCTCCTCCGCGAAGGAACGGGAACTGTAGAACATCGGCTTGACGCCGGTCTTCTGCTGGACGCGTTCCAGCCAGCGCTTGGCCCAGCCGTTCACCTCGCGCGCCGACCGGCCGTCCGTGGTCTCCAGGTCGAGGATGAGCAGGTCGCCCTTCTCCAGCCCGGCGGACGTCACCACCCGGAGATAGTGGTCGGCCTCCCGGACGGGATCGTTCTTCGGACGCCCGTAATGGTAGGCACCTCTGACCAGGCCGTTCTGCTGGATCTGGGTCCAGTTGCGGGTGAAGGTCGTGTCCTTGTGCGCGGTGCCCTCGGTGGCCTTGGCGATTCCGAAACCGAGCTTGGTCTGGCTCCAGTCGAATCCCTTGTCGTGGTGCGAGACGTCCACACCGTAAGGGCGGGCCTTGGCCGCGGGCGGCGCCTTCGCGGCGGGCGGGGCCGCCTTCTCGCCGAGCGGCGCGGCGGCGGTCCTCGCCGTCGTACCGGTCTCGGGCGCGTCCGCGGTTCCGGCGGTGACCGCCAGGGGAGTGATCACCCCGGCGGCGAGCACCGAGCCCATCAGCAGCATTCTGCGGCGGCCACGCGTTCTGATCGTTTTCTGGATGCCCGTTCGCACCGGCGTCCACCTCTCCTTTTCCGCCTGCCGGGTTAGCTGACGGGTTCGGGCCAGGAGACGGCCCTACCGCTGGCGGACAGCGGACTCACCCCAACGAACCTGGGTCCCCGGCTCCCCCTTTTCGGGGGATTCGGCGTCCGGCCGGATTTCGGCCGGTCAGCGGAGACTAGGCATCGGAAAAGGACGGCGCCAAACGAGAACGGCGAAATCAACCGATGGGTTGATGGCGGCATCGACCGGACGGCGGTCAGCCGGGGAGGCGGATGAGGCGGCGCTCGACGGCCGCGGTGACGGCGGCCGTGCGGGTCTCGACGCCGAGCTTGGCGAAGATGTGCACCAGGTGCGTCTTGACGGTCGCCTCGCTGATGAACAGGCGCCGCGCGATCCGCTGGTTGGACAGGCCCTCGGCCAGCAGTTCGAGGATCTCGATCTCGCGGGGGCTGAGCGCGGGCGCGTCCTCGCGCATCCGGTCCATCAGGCGGGTCGCGACCCGCGGCGACAGCGCCGTCTCGCCGCGCGCGGCCGTGCGGATGCCGCGGAACAGCTCGTCCGGCGGGCCGGCCTTGAGCAGGTAGCCCGCCGCGCCGACCGCGAGCGCGCGGGAGATGTCGGCGTCGGAGTCGTAGGTGGTGAGGACGAGGACGCGCGGCGGGTCCGGCAGCGCGAGGATCCGCCGGGTCGCCTCGACGCCGTCGATGCCCTCGCCGAGCTGCAGGTCCATCAGGACGAGGTCGGTCGGGACGGCGCCGACCCGCCGGACCGCCTCCTCGCCGTCCGCCGCCTCGGCGACGACCTCGATGTCCGGCTCGCCGCCGAGCAGCGCGCGCAGCCCGGCCCGGACGACGGGATGGTCGTCCACGATCGTCACCCGGACCACGGTCACTCCCCGTCCTCCCGCGCCGGTGCCCGGGGGACGGTGGCGGCGACGACCGTCCCGGCGCCCGGGGTGCTCTCGACCGTGAGGGAGCCGCCGACCTCGGCCAGCCGGTCCCGCATGGCGCGGAGCCCGTACCCGCGTCCCCCGGCGGACGCGGCGGTCCGGGGGTCGAACCCGGAGCCGTCGTCGGCGACGTCCAGGGACACGGCGTCGTCGAGGTAGGTCAGCGTGATCATGATCGTGGCCGCGCCCGCGTGCTCGCGCGCGTTGGCGACGGCGCCCTGCGCGACGCGGAGCAGTACGGCCTGCACCTCGACGTCCAGGGGGTACTCGTCCCCCTCCGTCCGGAACCGTACCCGCGGGCCCGCCTCCGCTCCGTCCCCCGCCAGCTCGCCGAGCGCCGCGATCAGGGACCCGGACGCCAGCGCGGGCGGGGCCAGCGCCCGGACGAAATGGCGCGCCTCGTCAAGGTTCACGGCGGCGGCGTCGGCGGCCTGCCGCAGGTGGCGGCGCGCGTCCTCCGGCGATGCGTCCCATTGCCGGTCGGCGGCCTGGAGCAGGATCTCCATGCTGGCGAGGCCCTGCGCGAGCGTGTCGTGGATCTCGCGGGAGAGCCGTTCGCGCTCCTCCAGGACGCCCGCCGTGCGCTGGGTGTCGGCCAGCTCGCCGCGGGTGCGGACGAGCTCGTCCACGAGCCGCTGCAGCTCCAGGAAGATGACGGCGGCCATCGCGGCGACCGCGATCGGGGCGAGCACCAGGCTCGGGTCCGCCCGGTCCGCGAGGTAGAGGCCCGCGAAGATCACCGCGCCGGTGATCACCACGACGGCGGCGACGGCGGCGCGCGGCGACAGCAGCCGCAGCGCGGCGAAGAACAGCGGCACCGCGCACCAGGCGAAGCTCGGGGCGGCGGCGACCAGCGCCAGCCAGCACGCGACCACGGCGGCCAGCCAGGCGAGACGGCCACGGCGGCCGAGCGCGTCCCAGAGGACGACGCCCAGCGCGTACCCGGTGCCGAGCACCCCGCAGAGCGCGAGCACCAGCGGCGTCGCGCCGTGCAGGCCGTGCCCGGCCACGAACCGGGACGCGGACGCGGCGAGCAGCAGGAAGAACCCGGCGTGCATCGCCAGCCGGATCCGCCCTTCGGTCCTGGTCACGCCCCCTGTCTCCCCGCCCCGCGCAGCCGCAAGCCTGCCTCGCGCGGGCGGGCCGCGCGGCGGCTGGTGGCCTGACATGTCACATGCGCTGGTATGCTGCATCCGCCGCCAGTGACGCATATCCGTAGGTCGCGGCGCGCCCAGCGGAGGAGCGAAGGTCATGACCGCCAAGTACGAGGCGCCCCCCGGCACGGGCGGGTTCACCGCGGTCGAGCGTACGAGCCCGACCCAGCAGGTGCGCGAGCAGCTGCTGGCGGCCATCGAGCGCGGCGACATTCCCGCCGGGGCCATGCTGCCCTCCGAGCGCGTGCTGTGCGAGACGTTCGGCGTCAGCCGGGTCAGCGTGCGCGAGGCGCTCGCCGGCCTGGAGGCGATGAAGATCATCGAGATCCGGCACGGGCGGGGCGCGTTCGTCCGCAAGAGCATCAACGAGCAGTACGCCGAGCCGTTCGCCAAGTACCTGGAGCTGCACCGCGACGAGCTCATCGAGCTGAACAAGGTCCGCGGCGCCCTCGACGAGCTCGCCGCGGCCGAGGTCGCCGAGCACGCGACCGACGAGGGCCTGGCCGAGATCGAGCGGGCCCAGGAGGTCTTCCAGGCGGCGGCCGCGCAGGACAAGCCGAACCTCGCCGAGGTGTCGCGGCTGGACGTGGAGTTCCACCTGTCCATCGCCCGCGCGACCGGCGGGGAGCTGCTGCCGCGGCTGCTCGGCGAGCTCAACGAGGTCATGACCGAGTCCCGTCCCGCGACGTTCTCGCGCGAGGGCCAGCTCACCCGCTCGATCCGCGACCACCAGGCCATCGTGACCGCGCTGAAGAGCCGCGACGCGGCCCGCGCCCGCAAGGCCATGCAGAAGCACATGCTGGCGATCCGCGAGTGGTACGAGGACCTTCCCGGCAAGGGCTGAGCCCTCCCGCCAACCGCTTTCACCGGCCGGTGCGCGCCACCGGCCGGTTTCGCGTTCCCGGCATCGGCCCTAAAGTCCCAGGTGAGCGGCGTGCCGTGAGCATTGTCACCCGCGTTCCCTACAGGTAAGGTCAGCACATGTATTACATGTGACCAGGGCGGGAGCGGGACATGACGGACTCACAACACGTCGAAGACGCACTTGCCAAGAGGTACCGCCAGCCGAAGCGGGTGGAGCAGTTCGGGGCCGAGGCGGTCCCGGACGAGCTGCGGACCGTCCGCTGGTGGGACATCTTCGCCATGGTCCTGAACTTCGTCGTCAACCCCGGGACCATCGTGATCAGCGGTGCGCTGATCGCCGCCGGGATGTCGCTGTGGGAGGCGACGCTCACCGGCTTCCTCAGCATCGTGGTCGGCTTCAGCGCCTACCTGGTCGCCGCGACGGTCGGGGTGGACTACGGCATCCCCGGCCTGGTGAGCATGCGCGCGGTGTTCGGGACGCGCGGCGCGGCCGTGACCTCGGTGCTGCGCGCGGTGTCCAGCGTGTACTGGTTCGCGTTCCAGACCGTCGCGGGCGGCATCGGGATCGCGGCGGTGCTGCGCTCCCTGCTCGACCGGGAGATCTCCCAGTCGTTGATCATCGTCTGCTTCGCCGTCTTCCAGATCGTGGTGGCCACGGTCGGGTACGGCTCGCTGAAGGCGCTGTCCCGGGTCGCCTTCGTGCTGAAGATCGCCTTCTCGGTGGTCATCGTCATCATGCTGATGACCTATCCCAAGGAGAGCTTCCACCCCGACGCGGTGTTCTCCTTCGCCGGGACCGGCCACGGCAAGGTCGCGCTGATCGCGCTCTGGACCACCAGCATGGCCGCGGCGTGGTTCTCCAACTTCACCGACGCGGCCGACTTCTGCCGCTACTCGCGCACCCGCGTCGACATGTGGATCGGCACGTTCCTGGCGGCGGTCGTCGGCCAGCTGATCTGCTCGTTCCTCGGCGGGTACGCCGTCGCGGCCGTGGGCGGCGACAGCGAGAACGCCTTCGACGTGATCGTGACGGCCACGCAGGGCGCGGTCTGGCTGCTGCTGCTGATCCTGGTCTACATCGTCCTGGACAACTGGACGATCAACGTCCAGAACCTCTACACGGCCGGGCTGGCGATCACCACGCTGTTCTCCCGCATCGGCCGCTTCTGGGGGACGCTGGCCGTCGGCGTGGTCGGCCTGGGCGCCTCGCTCGCACCCGGCCTGGTCGACAACTACACGAGCTATATGGAGCACCTGGCCGACCTGTTCGCGCCGATGGCCGGTGTGTTCGTCGCCCACTACGCGATCCTGCTGAAGACCCGGCTGGACGTGCCCGCCCTGTTCCGCGCCGACTCCCGCTACGCGTACTGGCGGGGCTTCAACTGGGTCGCCCTGTTCTGGGTGGTCGCCGGCTACTTCATCAACACGACGGTGCCGACGCAGTACCTGAACATCGTCGTGACGGCGGTGACGGTCGGCGCGCTCTACCTGGCGTCGATGGCGGTGGCGCGGCGGCGCTGGCAGGTCGTCGCGGCCGGGTGCGAGCCCGTCCACCGGCGGGTGGAGGAGCACGTCAAGGCCGTGGCGGAGCCAGAACCGGCCGGGCAGGAGAGCTGAGGCGCGGTCAGGTGCGGCGGCCGTCGCCGAAGACGGGGAGCAGCGGGTCGATCTCGACGGTGGCGAAGACGCCGGCGCGGGTGAACGGGTCGGCGGCGATGAACGCCTCCGCCGCCTCCCGGTCCGGGACGTCCAGCACGAAGAGCTGGCCGCGGCGGGTCTCCCCGTCCGCGTCCAGCAGCGGGCCGGAGAACCTGATCAGGCCGGCCCGCTCGTCCACGTAGCGGCGGTGCTCCGCCAGGACGGCCCGGCGCAGGGAGGCGGACCCGGGCACGTCCCGGCAGAGCACCACGTAATGGACGGACACCGGCATCAGGCGGTGAACGCGGCGTCGATGGCGATCTCGGCGCCGGAGATGTAGCGGCTGCCGTCCCCGGCAAGGAACACGACCAGCTCCGCGATCTCCTCGGGGGTGCCGAGCCGCCCGGACGGGATGAACCCGGCCAGCCGCGCCCGGTTCTCCGCACCGCCCTCGATCATCGGGGTGTCGATGACGCCGGGGCAGATCGCGTTGACCCGGATGCCGTCCGCGGCCAGCTCCCACGCGGCCGTGCGCGTCATGCCCCGCACGGCCCATTTGCTCGCGGCGTAGGCGAACGGCATGCCGCCGCCCTTGAGGCCCGCCGTGGAGCAGGTGTTGATGATCGAGCCGCCGCCCGCCTCGCGCATCAGCGGCGCCACCGCGTACATGCCCAGGTAGACGCCTGTCTGGTTGACCTCGACGACCCGCCGGTACTGCTCGGGCGAGGTGTCGGCCAGGCCCGCGTGGAGCCAGACCCCGGCGTTGTTCACCAGGATGTCGACGCCCCCGTGGTCGGCCCGCACGGTCGCCATGAGCTCGCTCCAGGCCGCCTCGTCGGTTACGTCCAGTGGCAGGAACCGTCCGGGAAGGGCCAGTTCGGTGGCCACCTTCTCCCCGTCGCCGCCCGGCAGGTCGGTCACGATCACGGTCGCGCCGCGCGACGCGAGCAGCCGCGCCTCGGCCGCGCCCTGGCCGGTGTACGACCCGGCTCCGGTGACGACGGCGATCTTGCCGTCGAGGTTCGGGTGGTCCATGTGTCAGGCTCCTTCACGCGTGCCCCGGCACCACGCGGCCGGGAAGTACTCGTCGATGGCCGCGACGGCGGTCTCGGGGCGGCCGTCGCCGGGGACGGTCTCGAACGTGATCGTCCCGTCCCAGCCGAGCCGGTCCAGGACGCCCCGCAGGTGCCCGGCGTCGACCTCGCCGACGCCCGGCTCGTGCCGTCCCGGGACGCCCGCGAAGTCGAACCGCGCCATCCAGGGCGCGGCGGCCTCCAGGTGGTCGGTGAGCCGGCCGCCGCAGAGCTGCTGGTGGAAGACGTCGAACGCGACGCCGACGACCGGGTCCGCGATCTCGCGGGCCACCGTGACCACCGCCGGGACGTCGCCCCACAGGTAGCCGGGCAGGAACACGGTGTTGAGGTGCTCCAGGACGAGCGTCACCCCGCTGCCCCGGGCGAGCTCCGCCGCTGCCGACACCGCTTCGACGCAGGCGCCGTGCAGCGTCTCGGCGGGAAGCGGCGGCGACGGGACGACCCGGCCCTCGCTGATCGCGTTCGAGAACATGTGCAGCTGGCGGGCGCCCACCTTGACGGCGGCGTCCAGGGAGCGGGCGATCTCGTCCAGCACCGCCTGCCGCCCGGAGGGGTCGCAGAGCGGGTGGTCGCGGTTGCCGAAGAAGCCGTTCACGCCGATGCCGGAGTCGCTGCACGCGGCGGCGACGGCGTCGATGTCGCTGGTCCGGCGGTCCCAGAGGTCGACCAGGTCGAACCCTGCGGCCCCGGCCGCGCGCGCCCGTTCGGCGTACGGGCGGTCCCGCCACATCAGCTCGATGGACACAGAGCGCAGCACGCCGCACCTCTCATTCGGGGACGTTCACGCAGCGGCCCTTGCCCTGCTCGGAGTCGTCGCACTGCCCGCCGGCGTAGACCTGCCGGCCGCGCGAGAACGTCATGACCGGCCAGCCCTTCAGCCGGTGCCCCTCCCACAGGCAGGTGCCCTTGCCGCTGTGGATGACGGGACGTTCCTCGTCCAGGTCGACCACCACGAGGTCGGCGTCCGCGCCGATCTGGAGCGCGCCCTTGCGCGGGAGCAGCCCGAACCGGCGGGCCGGGTTGTAGGAGTTCATCCGCACCAGGTCGCTGAGCGGCAGGCCGCGCTCGTGCACGGCGTGGTGCAGCATCAGCGGCAGCTCCCAGGCGAAGGACACCACGCCGGGCTTCTCCGTCCACAGGTCGCCGCCGTTCTTGCGGAACGGGACGTGGTCGGTGCCGATCGTGCCGATGGCGCCGCCGAGCAGGGCGCGCCACAGGCCGTCCTGCTCGTGCCGGTCGCGCAGCGGCGGGGATATCTTGGCGCGGGCGTCCAGGTCGGGGTCGTAGGCGGTGCGGGTCAGGTAGTGCGGGCAGGTCTCGACGGTCACGTCGACGCCGCGGGCGCGGGCCTGCGCGGCGATCTCCGGGCCGCGCCCGACCGAGGTGTGCACGATGTAGAGCGGGCAGCCGGTCAGCTCGGCGAGCTTGATGACCCGGACGATGGCCTCCTCCTCGACGAAGGACGGGCGCGACTCGGTGTAGGCGCCCAGGTCCTGCCGTCCGGTGGCCTTCATCTCCTCCTTGAGCATGGCCGCGAGCTCGGTGTTCTCGCAGTGCACCGACACGACGCCGTGCGGCAGCTTCGCGGCCTCGCGCATCGCCCCGTACACCCACGCGTCGGTGGACGAGCGGATCCCGATCGGGTTGCCGGGCTCGTAGCCCATGTGGCACTTGAACGACTGGACGCCGGTCTCGGCCGCGACCCGCGGGATGTCCGCGATGTGCTCCTCGCGCTGGATGCCCCAGTGGAACCCGAAGTCGATGGTCGACTGCGCCTCGCCGCGCGCCCGCCGCTCCTTGTAGAAGTCGACGTAGCCGCCGTTGGGGTTGCGCGCGAACAGCAGGACGGTGGTCACGCCGCCGCTCGCGGCCGCCGCCGTCTCGGTGCGCATGTCCTCGTCGTAGTCGTAGTCGACGCCGAGGTGGCAGTGCGGGTCGATCACGCCGGGCATCAGGACGCGCCCGTCGAGGTCGATGTCCCGCGTGCCCGCCGGGAGGTCGCCGTCGGCGCCGACCGCGACGATGCGCCCGCCGCGCACCGCGACGCCGCCGTGGAACTCGCCGGTGTGCGTGACGACGCGTCCGCCTCGCAGGACGAGATCAGCCTTCATGATGTGCCCTCCTCGATCTCGGCGATGCGCCGGGAGATCCCCGACCACTGGCTCGCGCCGACCGTCACGGGGGCGCGGCGGCCGAGGCCGCGCGCCCAGACCGCCCGGTGCCCGAGGTCGCGCGCGGCGTCCAGGTCGATGCCGCCGGGCGGCGCCGCCAGGTCCATGACCAGGCTCGCCGGGGGCAGCGCCGCCAGGACCTCCCGGTCGACGATCCGCGTCGGGACGGTCGAGAACAGCATCGACAGCCCGGCGGCCCGCACGGGCAGCTCGGCCAGCGGGTGCGGGACGCAGCCCGCGGAGAGCGCGTCGGCGCGCTGCACCGGGTTCCGGGCGAACAGGTGCACCCGCGCGCCGAGCAGGACGAGCGTCCGCGCGAGGAGGCGGCCGATGTTGCCGTGGCCGACCACGCCGACGTCGGCGGCGTGGACCGTCACGTCGGTCTCGGCGATGGCGATCTGCAGCGCGCCCTCCACGATGGCCGGGCCGCGCAGCAGCATCAGCTCGGTGTCGTGCTCGTACTCGGCGAGCGCGACGCCCTGCTCGGCGGCGGCCTTGCGGAGCCGCTCGTCGGCCTGGCCGAGGATGATCGTCGCGCCTGGAGCGAGCCGGGACAGCAGCGCGGCGCCCGGCAGGATCGGCTCCGGGGCGGCGGGCGCGAACAGGACGCCGTCGGACGCGATCCCCGGGATGGGGAACAGCGCGTAGTGGGCGCCGTCCAGCGCCTCGGCGGCGGATGCCGCGTGGGCGACGCCCTCGATCCCGCCGTCCGGCCAGGGGAATCCGTAGGCCCGGACGGTCGCGCCGGTGGTGGCGGCGAGCCTGGCGATCTCTCGTTCGCGCTCGTCGCCGCCGACGACCGCGACCACTCGATGTGACAGTTCCATAGGTCCCTTTCAGGCTCGTACGACGGCGAGGACGCCGCCGGTGTCCAGGCCCGCCAGGCCCAGCCGGGCCGCGTCCAGGCCCTCGGCCGCCGGGTCCTCGCCGGTGGCGGTGGCGCCCAGCGTGAGCAGCGCGTTCGCGGTCGGGACGGGCACGCCCGCGATCCCGGCGAGGACGGTGAAGGGCAGCAGCCCGTACGGCAGGTCCTCGCGGTAGTAGCGGTGCGCGAACGACGCCGGGGCGGCGATCTCGCGGTTGGCCGTCCCGCCGCGCACGGCGCCCGCGACGTCGCCGCGTTCCGCCGCGACCGGGTCGGCGGTGCCGATCGCGGTCATCTCGGCGAGCAGCCCCGGCAGGGCGTGGCCGAACGCCTGGGCCACGGCGCGGCGCTCGCCGTCCAGCGACTCCAGGACGCGGGCGACCCCGGGCGTCATGCCGTCGACGTAGAAGGTGAAGCCGCCCTGGGTCGCCTCGACCCAGGCGGCGCCCAGCACCGCGCCCGGCGGATGCAGCACCAGGTTCACGTTGGAGAGGCTGGACGCGAGCACGTCCGGCACCGGCGACGCCCCCCGGAACAGCCGGAGCGCGTGGTCGAGCGCCTCCTCGCCGCCCGGCAGGCACGCGGCCCGGACCGTTCCGGCACGTCCGGTGGTGACCACGGTCCCGGAGCGGACGCGCGCCACGTAGGTCAGCGTGGAGAACTCGGCGAGCGGCGGGAGCTTCGTTCCGTGCTCGGCGAACACGGCCCGCGCGTGCAGCGCCCCGCCGGTGTGCCCGGGGTTGAGCACGATCGGGACCTGGACCGGCAGCCGGGCCAGGTCCGCGAACAGCGCGCGGTGCGCGATGCTCGGCAGGCAGACGACCGCGACCTCGGCGCCGCGCAGCGCCTCGGCCAGATCGGTCGTCATGGCCTCCGGGACCGCCTTGCCCGTCCCGAACACCCCCGCGTACGCGACGGCCCGGCGCTCGACGTGCGGCGCCAGCGTCATCGGGTTGCGGTTCCACAGCCGCACGCCATGTCCGGCCAGGGTGAGCTCGGCGGTGGCCGCGAGCCCGCCCGCCCCGGCCCCGAGCACCGCGACCCTCATACCCGGTACTTGTCGATCTTCGCGCGGTCGACCTCGATGCCGAGGCCGGGGCCGGCCGGGGCCATGACCTGGCCGTCCACGAACCGGAACGGCTCGGTGATCAGGTCGTCGAGGTAGTAGATCCCGGCGATGTCCGGGCCGTCCGACCCGGCGGGCTTGGACACCGGGCAGACGCTCGGCAGCGTGGCGATGCGCAGCGCGGTGCCGAGCTGGAGATTGGCGGCGTTGCCGATGCCGGTCTCGATGGAGCCGCCGATGTCGCAGTACATGCCGAGGTCCTCGGCGATCTCGGCCTGCCGCCGCGCCCGGTACAGGCCGCCGGGCTTGGTGACGTAGCAGGAGAAGCAGGCCGCAGCGTCGAGCTCGTGCAGCTCAAGGATGTCGTGGACGGTCCAGGCCGACTCGTCCGCCATCACCGGGCTGCCGATCTTCTCCGCCACCCGGGCCAGGTCGCGGGCGCCCGCGAGGGGCTGCTCGCACAGCAGGATGCCGTGCTCCTCCTGCCGCCGCGTCACCTCGATCGCCTGGTGGACGGACGCGTAGCCCTCGTTCCCGTCCACCCGGATCCTGACCTCGTCGCCGAGCCGCCGCCGCAGCTCGCGCACCAGCGTGACGTCGCGCTCGGGGTCGAGGCCGGTCTTGCACTTGATGGTCTTCGCGCCCTCGGCGACGGCCTGCTCGGCCTCGGTGTAGCAGCGGTCCAGGTCCATGATGCCGAGCGAGTGCGCGACCTCGATTCCGTCGCGGTGCCGCCCGCCGAGCAGCGTGGACACCGGGACGCCGAGCGCCTTGCCCGCCGCGTCGTAGCAGGCGACGTCGATCGCGGCCTTCGCGTACGGGTGGCCCTTGATCACCTTGTCCATGCGGGCGTGCAGCACGCCGATGTCGGCGGGGTCGAGGCCGATGACCGCGTGCCGCAGGTGGTCGAGCACGATGTGCTGCACGGTCTCCGGCGTCTCGCCGTAGTACCGCATGTGGGCGCCGCCCCAGGTGCCTCCGGCGGGCGCCTCGCCCCAGCCGGTGACGCCCTCGTCGGTGGTCAGCTCGACGATGGCGTGGTGCCCGATGGGCGTGTTCATCTTCGAGGCCCAGTTGTGGTCGCGGCGGGCGGGCAGCCGCACCAGGTGGACCTGGATGTCGTTGATCTTCAAGGGGTCTCCCCGGGGTCAGGGCGTGGACGGTTCGACTTCGGCGAGCTCGATCTCATGGCCGTCGGGGTCGGCGACGTAGACGGTGTGTCCGTACGGGCCGGGACCCGGGCCGCGCACGATGCGGTGCCCGGCGGCGCGGGCGCGCTCGGCGATCCCGTCGACGTCGCGCGCGGAGAAGCACAGGTGCTGGAGCGTGCCGCCCGCGCCGGTGCCGCCTTCGGTGAGGCCGAGCCCCTGGTGGGTGACGACGAGGCGGCGCCCGTCGCGGAAGTCCTCGCGCTTGCGGACGGTGAAGCCCAGCACGTTGGTATAGAAGTCGACGGAGGCGTCCAGGTCGACCGCCTCCAGCAGCAGGTGGTGGACCTGGAGCGCGCGCGGCGTCGCGGCCCGCTCCAGCCAGGACGTCACCTCGTCGCTGGTGGCCAGGACGCCGAGATAGTGAGCCCACACGGCCTCGGCCGTGGCGGTCCACTCGGGCCGGACGGCCGCGATCCCGTCGGTGACGGCGACGACGTCGTAGTCGCGCAGGTACGCCTCGCGCAGCGTCGTCTCCACGCACGCGTTGGCGGTGACGCCCGCCACGAAAAGGCCCTGCACGCCGAGCATGTCCAGCAGCGACTGCAGCCGGGTCTCGTAGAACGCGCCGAATCTGTGCTTGGTGACGACATAGGTCGGGTCGTCGGCGAGGTCGGCCAGCTCATCGACGAACGCGGCGTCCCAGGAACCCGACACGGCCGACACGCGCTTGCGCTTGCTGGTGTGGGACGGCAGCACCTTCCGCGCCCGCGCGGAGTCGGCTTCAAGATGGACCTGCTTCGTCCAGATCACCGGCAGCCCCGCCGCGCGGAACGCCTCCGCCAGCCGCCTGACCGGCTCGATCGTCGCCTGCGCGGGCTTGACGTCCACGCCGGAGACGCCCAGCGTCCCCTCGTCGTGGACGAACGCGTTCTGCATGTCGATCAGGAGCAGCGCCGTGTTGTCAGGGATCAGCGCGTCGAGCACATGCGCTTCGCCTGCGTCGCTCATGCGTCGGTCCGATCCGTACCGAGGACGCCCGCGCGGGCCCAGTTCTCCTTCGGGTACTCCTGGATGGCCACGTGCAGCCCGTCCGGGCGCGCCCCCGCGTGCTCGACCATGGCGTCGGTGATGGCCTTGGCCAGCGCGCGTTTCTGGTCGACGGTGCGCCCCTCCCACAGGTGCACGGTGACGAACGGCATCGGCGTTCTCCTTCAGGTGTCGGGTTGCCGGAAAAGCGGGGGTTACCAGAGGGTCGGGCTGGAGTCGAAGTTCAGGTGCTTGGTCTCGGTGAATTCGGCGATCCCCTCGACGCCCTGCTGGCGTCCGAGGCCCGACTTCTTGAACCCGCCGACCTCGGCCTCGCCGTAGAAGTGGTGGTAGGTGTTGATCCACACGGTGCCCGCGCTGACCGCGCGGCCGACCCGCCAGGCGCGGTCGAGGTCGGTGGTCCAGATCCCGGCGGCGAGCCCGAACTCGGTGTCCTCGGCGAGCGCGACGGCCTCGTCCTCGTCGGCGAAGCCCTGGACGGTCAGCACCGGCCCGAAGATCTCCTCCTGGACGAGCCGCGAGTCGCGCGCCAGCCCGCCGACCAGCGTCGGCGCGACGAACGCGCCCTCCGGCAGGTCATCGGGCAGCGAGGCGGCGGCCAGGATGTCGCCCTCCTTGCGGCCCAGCTCGATGTAGTCGTTCACCTCGCGCTGCTGTCCGCGCGACACGACCGGGCCTATCTGGGTGGACGGGTCCAGCGGGTCGCCGAGCCGTAGCGCGCGCGTCCGCTCGGCGAGCCGTCCGACGAACTCCTCCCGCACCGATTCCTCGACCAGGAGCCGGCTGCCCGCGGTGCAGATCTGGCCGGTGGTGGTGAAGACCGCGTTGAGGGCCCCTTCGACGGCCTTGTCCATGCGGGCGTCGGCGAAGACGATGTTCGGCGACTTGCCGCCCAGCTCCAGCGAGACCTTGCGCAGGTCGTCGGCCGCGCGCTTCATCACGCCCACGCCCGTGCCGGTCTCGCCGGTGAAGGCGATCATGTGGACGTCGGGGTGGCCGACGAGCGCGTCGCCGGTGACGCCGCCCGAGCCGACGGCGCAGCCGAGGATGCCGTCCGGCAGGTCGGGGTCGGCGGCGAGCGGCGCCAGCGCCTCGACGGTGACGGCCGGGGTGAGGCTGGCGGGCTTCACGACGCAGGCGTTCCCGGCGGCGAGGGCCGGGGCGAGGGCGCGCACCAGCAGGACGAGCGGCCAGTTCCAGGGCGTGATGATCCCGACGACGCCGATCGGCTCGCGCAGCACCACGCCGTGGGCGTGGTCGCCGAGCGCGATCGAGCGGCCGTAGAGGGTGCGGGCCATGCCCGCGTAGAACTCGACCATTTCGGCGGAGCTGAGCACCTCGTTGCGGGCCTCGCCGATCGTCTTGCCCTGCTCGCGGGTGAGCAGGGTCGCGAGCCGGTCGACGTCGGCGCGCAGCGCCTCGGCGTAGCGGAACAGGACCCGGGCGCGGATGGCGCCGTCGTTGCGCCACCTGGCGGTGCGGAACGCGTGGCGGGCACGCCCGACCAGCTCCTCGACGTCGGCGGGCGTGGACGTCGCCAGCACCGCGACCGTCTCGCCGGTCGTCGGGTCGGTGGTGGCCAGTTCCGGGCCGCCGGCCAGGAAGAAGGAGTGGTCCGCGGCGGGGAGCCGAAGCGGTGTCCAGTCCGGGCGATGACGGGTTTCGGACATGGGCTGATCCCTTCCGGGCGGATTCAGGACCGTCCGTAACGGCTTTGTTAACGATGCCTTGAGGGGTTGCGAAGGAGTGGTTGCTGACCTAGACAATGCATATCACACATCAGGCCAGTGGTACATGTCATACCAGTCGCCGTGGAGACGTCCGATGTCTCCCGTACCGCCGGCCGGAGAGAGGAAGCATGGCCTTCCCGCGTCCCAGCAAGCCGCCGCTCGTCCCGACCACCCCGACCCCGACGACCACCCCGAGCCGAACGTCCTCGAACCGCCCGCCTGACCCGTCCCGCCGGAAGCTGACCGCCGCCGTGGTGGCGCTGATGGTCTTCGCACCCATGGCCGCCAGCTGTGCCCGCGACGGGACGGAGGGGTCCGGGCCGGTCACGATCCTCGCCAACTGGTTCCCCCAGGCCGAGCTCGGCGGCTACTTCCACGCGGCCGAGCAGAAGCCCGCCGAGGGGTCGGAGGAGCGGCCGATCAAGGTGCTGCCCGGCGGGCCCGGCATCCAGACGATCCCGCAGGTCGCCGCGGGCAAGGCCGTGTTCGGGGTGGCCACCGGCGCCGACGACCTGCTCGTCGCGCGCCGCGAGGGCCTGCCGATCGTGGCGGTTTTCGCGCCGTTCCGGGCCAACATCACCTGCCTGACCGCGCATGCGAGTTCGGGCGTGAAGGGCTTCGCCGACCTGGACGGACGCAAGGTGGCGCGGGTGCAGAGCCGCCCGTGGTGGGAGTACCTCAAGCGGCACTACAAGCTCGACCGCGTCCAGGAGATCAACTACACCGGCTCGCTGGCGGCCTTCAAGAAGGACAAGGGGCTCGTCCAGCAGTGCTACGTGACGTCCGAGCCGTTCTACCTCAAGCGCGACGGCGTCCCGGTCACCACGCTGTCGATCTCCGACCAGGGCGGCTACGCCGCGTACAGCAACGTGCTGTTCACCACCGAGCAGACCATCAAGCGCGATCCGGAGCTGGTCAAGTCGGTGGTGGAGCGCGTCGCGCGCGGCTGGGAGGCGTTCCGCGCCGACCCGGCGGTCGGCAAGCAGGCCATCGTCGCCGCCAACAAGGACACCGACCCCGGCGTCGTCGACTTCGCCGCGCAGGTGATGCGGTCCGGGCGCTGGGTCTCCTCGCCGCCCGGCGCGATGACCGAGGCCCAGTGGCTGAAGATCCGCGACCAGGTCGCCGAGGCCGGGCTCGTGCCCGGCTCCACCGACGTCAAGGGGGCCTTCACGACCCAGTTCCTGCCGACCCAGTGACCCGTCGGACGTGACCGTCCCCGCGCGGGCGGTCACGTCCGATGTCCCACCCGTAACAGGAGATCCACTCCAGAAAGGCGGTGTACGGCTCATGGCCCATCAGGAGGCTTCCCCGCCCCCGGCCGCGGTGTCCGCAGCCGCACGGCTCCGCGTGCGCGCGGTGGCCAAGACCTTCCCGAACGGGACCGAGGCGCTCGCCCCGGTCGATCTCGACATGGCCGGGGGCGAGTTCGTGAGCCTGCTCGGCCCGTCCGGCTGCGGCAAGTCGACCCTGCTGCGCATCATCGCCGGGCTGACCGAGCCCAGCGCGGGAACGGTCGAACTCCCCGACGAGCACCGCAGGGCGTTCGTGTTCCAGGACCCCACGCTGCTGCCGTGGCGGACGGTGGAGCGCAACGCCCGGCTGCTGCTCGAACTGGAAGGCGTCCCGAAGGAGGAGCGGGCCGAGCGCGCCGCGGCGGCGCTGAAGATGGTCGGGCTCGCCGGCTTCGAGAAGTCCTACCCGCGCAACCTGTCCGGCGGCATGCGGATGCGGCTGTCGCTGGCCAGGGCGCTCGCGCTGCGCCCGAAGTTCTTCCTGATGGACGAGCCGTTCTCGGCGCTCGACGAGATCACCCGCGAGACCCTCCAGGACGAGCTGCTGCGCATCTGGGGCGCCGAGGGCTTCACCTCGGTGTTCGTCACCCACAACCTCTACGAGGCGATCTACCTCTCGCACCGGGTGGTCGTGATGTCGCCGCGCCCCGGCCGGGTCGCGCGGATCTTCGAGATCCCCTTCGAGTACCCCCGGTCCCCCACCCTGCGCGAAACCCCGGAGTTCTCGGCGCTCGGCGCCGAGGTCGCCGCCTGTCTGAGGGAGGTCTCCCGTTGAACGGCAAGCTGCTGCGCACCGCCGGTCCGCCGGCGGTGGTGTTCGTCCTGGTCATCGGCGGCTGGTGGCTGCTGTCGGCGACCGTGTACGGCTCCACCAACTACCTGCTGCCGCGCCCGAACGCGGTGTACCAGGCCGCCGTGGACAACGCCGGGACGCTGCTGTCCGGCCTGCGGATCACGTTCGTGGAGGCGGCGGCCGGGTTCCTGCTCGCGATCGTCGTCGGGATGCTCGGCGCGATCGTGATGAGCCTGGCCAAGCCGCTGGAGCGCAGCTTCTACCCGTACGCGGTGCTGCTGCAGACCGTCCCGATCGTCGCGGTGGCGCCGGTGATCGTGCTGTGGTTCGGCTACAACCAGACCTCGGTGATCGTGATCTCGTTCATGATCTCGGTGTTCCCGATCCTCAGCAACACGCTGCTCGGGCTGCTGTCGGCCGACCGCAACCACCTCGACCTGTTCCGGATGCACACGGCGCCGCGCCGGGTGCAGTTCCTCAAGCTGCGGCTGCCGGGCGCGCTGCCGAACATCTTCGCCGGGCTGCGCGTCTCGGCGGGGCTGTCGGTGATCGGCGCGATCGTCGGCGAGTTCATCATCGGCTCCGGCGGCCAGGAGGGCGGCCTCGGCGTGAAGGTCATCTTCGCCCAGTCGCGGCTCGCGACCGACCTGCTGTTCGCCGAGGTGCTGGCGGCGACGCTGCTGGGCTTCGCCTTCTTCCTCACCGTGTCCGTCCTCGGCAACCGGCTCCTGCGCTCCTGGCACGAGTCCGCCATGCGCGACGACACCTGAGCACCCGAGCCCGATAAACCGAAAGGGACTTCGCATGAAGAAGATAGGAATCAAGGCCGCGGCCGCAGTCATGCTGCTGGCGGCGTCCGCCGGATGCGCCGGGAAGGCCGCGGGCGGCGGGGCGACCAAGGACCCCGTCATCCTGACCAACTGGTTCGCGCAGGCGGAGCAGGGCGGGTACTGGCAGGCCGCCGTCGACCAGCCCGCCAAGGGCGAGGGCGTCACCATCAACGTCAAGCAGGGCGGGCCGGGCATCCAGACGATCCCGCAGGTCACGTCCGGGCAGGCGACGTTCGGTGTGGGCAACGCCGACGAGGTGCTCGTCGCGCGCAAGAACGGCCTGCCGATCGTGGCCGTCGCGGCGGGCTTCGACACCAACCTGCAGTGCATGATGTTCCACAAGCCGGCGGGCATCACGAAGTTCGAGGACCTCAACGGCCACATGGTCGCCCGCACACCCAGCCCCTACTGGGACTACCTCAAGCACCGGTTCGGCCTGACCAAGGTGAAGGAGATCAACAACACCGGTTCGCTGGCCGACTACAAGCGGCAGCGGGGGTTCGTCCAGCAGTGCTTCGTCACCTCCGAGCCGTACGTGGCGCGCAAGGAGGGCGTGACGGACTTCGCGATGCTCAGCGTCGCCAAGGACGGCGGCTACAACCCCTACGGCAACCTCCTCTACACCACCGAGCGGGTGATCAAGGAGAATCCGGAGCTGGTGAAGCAGGTGGTGGGCGCGGTCGTCCAGGGCTGGAAGAACTTCACCGCCGACCCGAGCAAGGCGAAGGCGCTGATCCAGAAGACCAACCCGGACACCGCGCCCGACGTCTTCGACTTCGGCGCGAAGACCATCAAGGAGGGCGGCTACCTGGGTCCCGACCCGGGGGCGATGACCGACGAGCGGTGGAAGACCCTGCGCGACCAGCTCGGCTCGGCGGGCGTCGTGCCGAAGGACTTCGACTACACCACGGCGTTCACGACGAAGTACCTGCCCGCGGGATGAGCCCCGGCGGCCCCGGCGGTCCGAGCGCGGACGCCGGGGCCGCCGGAACCACCCCGGTCAAAAGGCGCCCATGTTGGCCCCGCCGTTGACCAGCAGGGTCTGCCCGGTGACGATCCGCGCGCCGGGCCCGCACAGGTAGCAGATGGCCTGCGCGATGTCCTCGCTGGTGATCGGCTCGGTCAGGCACTGGCCGCCGACGACCCGGTCCCAGCCGTCCTGCCCGAGCGCGGCCAGGACGTCCGGGGTCTGGACGGCGCCGGGCGCGACCGCGTTCACCGCGATCCCGGACGGCCCGAGCTCGCGGGCGAGCGCCCGCGTCATGCCCACGATCGCCGCCTTGGCGGTCACGTAGTGCAGGAAGTTCGCCATCCCGAACACGGCGGTGTCGGAGCTGAGGTTCACGATCCGCCCGCGCCGCGCCTCCCGCATGGGGGACGCGACCGCCTTCGCGCACAGGAAGGCCGAACGGACGTTGCTCTCCACCACCCGGTCCCAGGTGTCCGCGCCGATCTCCCAGAACGGCACGCGGTCCACGCCGACGTGCAGCCCGGCGTTGTTGACCAGGACGTCGACGCGCCCGTACCTGGACAGCACCTCGCCGATCGCGCCGTCCACCTGCGCCTCGTCGCACAGGTCGGCGACGGCGCCGAACGCCGCCCCGGTCTCCTCGACCGCGGCGGCCGGGTCGGCGACGTCCAGCAGCGCCACCGTCGCGCCCAGCCCGGCGAGGCGCCGGGCCGTGCACCGGCCGAGCGCGCCCGCGCCGCCGGTGACCACCGCGACCTGTCCCGCGAAATCCGTCATGACATTCCCTTCCGATCGGAGAGCCCGCTGATGCATGCGATGGACGCGATGAGCACCCCCGCCGACCCCGGTTACGACCCGTTCGCGGGCGCCATGCTCGACGACCCGTACGGGTTCTTCGCGCTCGCCCGCGAAACGGCCCCGGTGTTCTACTCGGAGCTGATCGACCACTGGGTGGTGAGCAGGCGGGACGACATCCTGTCGATCTTCCTGGCGCCCGGCGCGTACTCGGCGGGCAACACGATCCAGCCGATCACCGAGCTGAGCGAGGGCGCGCGGCGCGTGCTGGCCGAGGGCGGCTGGGGGCTCGTCCCCGCCCTCGGCAACAACGACCGGCCAGGTCACACCCGGTTCCGCCGGAACGTCGGCAAGGCGTTCACGCCCCGGCGGGTGGCGCGGCTCGAACCGTTCATCGCCGCGAGCGCGGAGGCCGCCGTGGCCGGGCTCCGTCCCGGCGACGACCTCGTCGGCGCGTTCCTGGAGGACCTGCCGGCGCGGGTCATCCTGCACCTGCTCGGCATCCCCGAGGACGGCGTCGCGACCGTCCGGGAGGGGGCCCGCAACCGGGTGCGGTTCATCTGGGGACGGCTCACCGCCGCCGAGCAGGAGGACCTGGCCGCCGCGATGGTGCGGTTCTGGGACTACCTGCGGGCCTTCGTGGACGACCGGCTGGCCACCCCGCGGGACGACCTGACCAGCGCGCTCCTCGCGGTCCGCGACGGCGACGACGGCGTGTTCACGCTCGACGAGGTCTGCAGCGTGCTGTTCGCGTTCCTGACCGCCGGGCACGAGACCACCTCCAGCCTGCTCACGAACGGGGTGCGGCGGCTGCTGGAGCAGCCGGGGACCTGGCGGGCGCTGCACGCCGACCCGGGCCTGGTCGACGGCGCGGTCGAGGAGGTCCTGCGGTTCGACAGCTCGGTCGTGGCGTGGCGGCGGCGCGCGCTGCGGGACGTCACGGTCGGCGGCGTCACCGTCCCGGCCGGGGCGCAGCTCCTGCTGCTCCTCGGCGCCGCCAACCGCGACCCGGAGACGTTCGACGCCCCGGACGAGTTCGACATCCACCGCGAGAACGCCTCCGACCACCTCAGCTTCGGACGCGGCATCCATTTCTGCCTGGGCGCGCCGCTCGCGCGGCTGGAGGCCCGGATGGTGCTGAAGGTCCTCACCCAGCGCCTCCCGGACGCGCGGCTGGTCGAGCCGCAGCGGTTCGACTTCGTCCCGAACATCGCGTTCCGCGCGCCCCAGCGGCTCCTCATCGAATGGTGACTACGAGCTACGAATCCCGTCCCCACGCGAGCAGCTCGATCAGCCCGCCCCAGGGGGTGGTGACGAACGCGTTGGACATCCCGGGGGTCGGCCCTTCCTCGAACGTGACGGGCCGCCCCACGACGCCGACGCCCGGGACGGCGGCGAGCGCGGCGAGCGCGGCGGGCAGGTCGTCCACCTCGATACCGAGGTGCGTGCCGCCGGGAAGGTCCGCGCGCGGCGGCGCACCGGACGCGTCCTGCGACCACCACTGGATCAGCTCGACCCTGGCGCCGCCGATGTCGAGCATGGCCAGGGCGAACGCGGCGTCGTCCGGGGCGCCGAGGCGTCCGGCGCCGCCGTCCACGCGCGGCAGCCGGAACACCTCCCGGGCCGCGAAGTGCGCGGTGAAGAACGCGACGGCGGCGTCGAGGTCGGGGACGGACATGCCGACGTGGTCCAGGACCCTCCGGTCAGCCATCGCCGATCTCCAGGTCGGCGGCCCAGATCGGGCGGCTTTCCACGGCGCCCTTCACCGCGGTCAGGAACCGGGCTGCGTCGGCGCCGTCCACGAGCCGGTGGTCGTAGGTCAGGCACAGGTAGGCCATGTCGCGGATCTCGACGCGCTCGTCCGCCCCGGACCCGACCGCGACGGGTCGGCGCTCGACCTTGCCGACCGCGAGGATCCCGGTCTCGGGCGCGTTGAGGATCGGGGTGTCCAGCACGGAGCCGCGCGACCCGGTGTTGGTGATGGTGAACGTCCCGCCCTGCACGTCGGACGGCCGCAGCTTCCGGTCGCGGGCGCGCCCGGCGACGTCGGCGATGCCGCGCGCCAGGCCCGCGACGGTCAGCAGGTGCGCGTCCTTGACGTTGGGCACCATGAGCCCGGCATCGGTGTCGACCGCGAAGCCGAGGTTGATGCGGCGGTGGTAGGCGGCGGTGCACGCGTCCACGTCGATGGTCGCGTTCAGCATCCGGTGCTCGGGCAGCGCGCGGCAGACGGCAGCCGCGACCACCGCGAGCGGCGACAGCGAGACGCCGTGCACGGCGCGGAACCGCTCCCCGTGCGCGGCGCGCGCCGCCATCACCGGCCCGAAATCGACTTCGAGCGCGCTGGTGAGCTGCGCCGATCCGGCGAGGCTCTGCTGCATCCGGGCGGCGATGACCTTGCGGACCCGGCTGAGCTTCTCGACCTCGACGTCCTCGACGCCCGCGCCCTGGACGGTCTCGGTCATCACGCCTCGATCCTGAAGAGCTCGTCGGTGCCGGTCACGTCCGACAGCAGGCGGCAGCCGGTGTCCTCGACGGCGACCATGTCCTTGATCTGCATGCCGAAGCCATGTCCGCTGCGGTAGACGAGCGGCTCCATGCCGAGGACCATGCCGGCCCGCAGCGGCTCGTCCCCGTAAGGGCCGAGGTAGGGGCGCTCGTGCAGGTTGACGCCGATGCCGTGCCCGACGAAGCCGATCGGCGGCATGCCGAGCTGCTCGAACTCGGCGAGGAACGTCGCGTACACGTCGCGGGCGATGGCGCCGGGCCGGATCGACTCGCGGACGAGGTACTTGCACCGGACGAGGTTCCGGTAGATCCGCTCGGCCTCGGGCGGCGGGTCGCCCACCACGGCGGTGCGGCAGACGCCCGCCTGGTAGCCGTCGAGGACGGAGAAGATCTCGACGCGGCACACGTCGCCGGGCTTGAGGACGCGGTCGGTCGGGCCGACGTTGGGCAGCTGGCTGCGCTCCCCGGTGGCGACGATCATCAGCTTGAACTGCTGCGCGCCCTGCTCGTAGACGGAGCGGGTGAGGGCGGCGGCGATGTCCATCTCGGTGTCGCCCGCGCGGACCGCGCCCAGCGCGTCGCCGATGGCCCGGTCGGAGATGCGCGAGAGCCGGGTCAGCAGCTCCCGCTCCCGGGCGGTCTTGATCTGCCGGGCCCGGGCGATCAGGTCGTCGGCCGCGCGGAGTGTTGTGCCGGGGAGCGCGCGGGAGAGGGCGCCGTGGTCGGTCACCGACAGGTAGCCGAGCTCGATGCCGACCGTCCCGGCGGACAGGCCGAGGTCGCGGAGCAGGCCGGCCAGCGTGCCCATCGGGTCGCCGGTGAACTCGGCCCAGACCCGGACCTCCAGGCCGGGGCGTGCGGCCCGGACCGTCGACTCCTCCATGTCGACGCAGACCATCGCCTCGCGGCCGTCGGTGGTGACGACGTGCGCGGCGTGCCGCCAGCGCATGAGGGGCTGGGACGGGACGACGAACCCGGCGGCGTAGGCGACGTTCTCCGGGGACAGGCAGACGACGGCGTCCAGTCCCGCCTCCGCCGCGCGCGCCGCGAGCCCGCGGGCGATCTCATCGGACGCGGCCGAACCGGCCATGTGCACCCCTCCCTCACAACAACTGGTATTACGACAGATATGATATGACTGATGTGTTCTACGTCAAGAGCGCACGTCAAGGAGCCCGAGGAGCCCCGATGACCAGATCCGACGCGGCGGCGGGACGCAGCACGCTGATCGAGCACCTGGATTTCGCGTTGACCGTGGACGCCGGCGACCGCGTCCTGCACGACGCCGCCCTGCTGCTGCGCGGCGACCGCATCGTGGACATCGGACCCACCGACGAGGTTTTGGCCCGCCTCGGGGACGCGGCGGTAGACGAACGCGTCGACGGCCGAGGCCGGGGCGTCATCCCTGGCCTGATCGACACCCACGTCCACCTGTCGGAGACGCTGAGCCGGGCGGTCTTCCCCGACGTGCTGGCCACCCGTGCCTGGGTGTTCCACTGGGCCAAGCCGTTCTACGCGCACGTCGACGACCAGGACGAGGCGGTCAGCGTCCGGCTCGGCGCGACCGAGATGCTCCGCTCGGGGACCACCTGCTTCCTGGACATGGGCGCCCAGAACGACGCGGGCCTCACCGCGCGCGCCGCAGCCGAGATCGGCATCCGCGGGATCGTCGGGCGGCACGCCGCCGACCGCAAGCCCGCCGAGATCCCGCCCGGCTGGTCGCGGGAGATGGTCGATCACCATTTCTTCCCCGACCACAAGGTCGCCCTGGAGGCCCTGGAGGACTCGGTCCGGCGCTGGAACGGGCACGCGGACGGCCGCATCCGCTGCTGGGTCAACATCGAGGGCAAGGAGCCGTGCAGCCTGGAACTGCACGTCGGCGCCCGCGACCTGGCCGAGCGGCTCGGGGTCGGGACGACCTACCACATCGCGTCCTCCATCGAGGAGTCGCGGGTCAGCGAGAAGAAGTACGGGCGGTGGCCGGTGACCCGGGTCGCCGAGGGCGGCGGGCTCGGCTCGAACCTCGTCCTCGCGCACGCGGTGGCCCTCACCGACGCGGAGGTCGCGCGGCTCGCCGAGCACGGCACGTCGGTGGCGTTCTGCCCGTCCACCTCGCTCAAGCTGGCCAAGGGCGCGACGGCCATCGGCAAGTACCCGGAGATGATCGAGGCCGGGGTCACGGTGGGGCTCGGGACGGACGGCGTCTCGGCGGCGGGCAACCTCAACCTGCACCGCCAGGTCCACCTGGTCGCCGGGCTGTTCAAGGACGCCCGGCTCGACCCGACGCTCGTCGGGGCGCGCAAGGCGCTGCGGATGGCGACCGTCGAGGGCGCGAAGGCGCTCGGCTGGGACGACGAGATCGGCTCCCTGGAGCCCGGAAAGCAGGCCGACCTCGTCCTGTTCGACCTCCACCACCACGAGTGGACGCCCTACTCCGACCCGCTCCAGGCCCTGGTGTGGTCGGCCAGCGCGGCGAGCATCGCCGAGACCTGGGTGGCCGGACGGCGCCTCTACGACGGCACCCGCGTCACCACGGTGGACGAGCCCGCCCTGCGCGCCGAGGCCCGCGAGCGCGCCGCCTCGATCGTGCGGAAGGCGGGGCTGGACGCCGACGTCCCGGTCACCACCACGCTCTACGACTGATCCGGGAGAAACGAAGGAGGGGCACCCCGCCGGGACGGGGTGCCCCTCCTTCGTGTCTCAGGCCGGGGCGCGGAAGTCGGCGATCCACCGGCGGACGCGGGCGACGTGCTCGTCGGCGCGCCGTCCCGCCTCCGCGGGGTCGCCGGCGAGGACGGCGTCCACGATCGCCTGGTGCTCGTCCGCCGACCGGGACACCTGACCCGGCCGGGCCAGGGTGATCAGCCGCGACTCGGTGAGCAGCCCGTGCAGGTCGGTCAGCAGGACGGTGAGCAGCCC
>NZ_SMJX01000093.1 GCF_004348535.1 Actinomadura sp. KC216 | reverse complement strand
AGTCCGAGCGATCGGGCTCCCCCGTCGCGACCCTCCCGCACACAGCACGGGCTAAACGTGGTGGCGAAGAGAATTCTGGATGCGCCGCCCGTCCCGCTCTCGCCCTCGGGTGAACCGCATCGGCCGTTCCTGTGAACACGCCCCATCGGAGCGCCGGGGAGCCGTTCGCCCGAGGGTGTTTTGCGTGCTCGAACCGGCATTTGAAAATGGATCGCTCCAGGCATGACCGATCAAGGTGCACGGCGGGTTTGTGATCAACTCGTGATGTACAGGGCCTTTTAGCCCATGTAACACTGGGACCCCGCCGCTGCCACGGCGGGGTCCTTGACCGTCCTCTGTGAGGAGAGGAGCCATGGAAGATCAACTCATGTTCCCGGCCTTCGAGCGACTGCACGACGCGCTCGGATCGGCGCTGCCGGTGCTGGTCGCCGGGCTATTGATGTGCGTTATCGCGCTGCTGCGCGAGCACTGGCGGCTCGCCCGCCGCCGGACGTGCGGCTGCGGGTGCGGCAGCCCGCTGCGCCGCTGCGAAACCAAGATCACCGCTGGTGGGGCGGCTGCGCACCGCCTCGCCGGCGGCGGCGTCATCGCCCGCGGGAGCCGCGGGCGCCACCGGGGGACCCCTCGTGGAGGAGGGCGTCGTGGAGGAGGCCGTCATGGAGGAGACCGACCGGTGTCAGGGCCCGCAGCCGGGGTGCTCGCAGATCCCCACCCTGGAGGTGGTCCTCGGCCGGCTGTCGGATCGGGCGCCGCTGCCGCCCCTGCGGGTGTGCTCCCAGTGCGGAGCCTGCATCCTGACCGTCCACGGGGTGTGGCCGGAGGGGGCGCCGAGCCCGTACCGGGTGGTGCGGATCCGGCTGCTGCACCAGCCGGCGGTCAGCACGCCGCGGGCGCCGTCCTCACCACCGTGGGTGCGGGTGCCTGAGGCGGGCGCGGCCGCCCCGGTCGCCGCTCGGCGACCGTGACCGCGCCGTGACCGTGCCGGGACGTCTACGGGGGCGTCCCGGCCCGGCCGGGCCCCCGGACGGTGGCGCCGAGCGGGACCGTCCAGCATCGCCAGCCGGCGAGCTCGCCGTCCACGACATAGGACGGCGGCGGAAGGTGCGTCACGCCGTAGGAGTCGAGTGCCGCGTCCAGCCAGGCGTCGTCCTGAGCGGTCGTCCCTTCCGGCTGGTCGTAGGCGATGAGGGTCCGGTCCGCGACGAAGATGAGAGCACCTCCGTTGGGCGCCACCAGGTATGTGTCGGCAACTACCTCGGTACTGACCAATGACCTGATATCACTCACGTAGCCGACCCTCTCAAACCCCTTTACCCCCTTGCAGTTCCTCCCCCATCAAGGAGTTAGGTCCGAACAGAGGCTACAAGAAGCAGTCAGGCATCCGGTAGAGGTGACTCGATCGCCTAGTCGCTGACAACCTTCTGCTGCTGCCGCGCCACGTATGAGGATTTCGGCTCGGAGATCCGTTCGTAGTCGGGATCGGCCGCGGCCTCGTCCGGTGTGCGGGTGTCGCGGTAGAGACCCTGATGGGGGTCGTATCTGATGATCTGATTATCGTCGCGGATGTTGCGCACCGCGGTGACGTACATTTCCCGCACCGATACGGCGAGATTGTCGAGCCCCAGTGCGCGCACCCGTGCGTGGTATTCGAGAAGCCGGTACAGGCTCTGGTTGCGTTCCTGGCGCGGCAGGTCAGGCCATGCCTCGAACTCGCGGTCGGCACGGACGCGCCGGGCCCCGACCGTTACCCCGTACTGCTCCTGGAGGCGCTCGCGATTACGCTGCACCCACACGCGGACGTAGCTTTCGGTCACCTCTTCGTCTACCAGAACGCTCAGCCGGTGAGCGTACCCCCGCCACGGCAGTTCCTTTCCGTGCTCGCGCCAGAGGCTCAAAAAGTCCTCATCGCGAATAAGGCCCATGTTCAGACTCTCCGTTACTCACTCCCCGGCTGCCAAGCATAGGGGGAGCCGATGCCGAAGACCACCTCGGGTGCCAGTAAAAGGCTACAGATCGTGACCCCGTGCGGGTCAGCGGCCCGGAAGCGATCTTGTAGCGAGGGCTAACCCGGGCGTGGCGTTCGCTAGTGCGCTACCGAGAATGGTAATTTCAGCTGACCGTTGGAGCGATCCGCCCTACGGGCCCGCCGGGGGAAGCCATTCGTCGGCGATCGCGACCGTCAGCTGCTCCAGCAGCGGCCCCGCCCGGCGGACGCGGCGCTCCGGATCCGGCTCGATGTCGGCGAGCGCGTACGCGCCCTGGATCCGCGCCTTGCGGAGCTGCTCGCCGGTGAGGCCGCGCCGCCCGGCCACCGCGACGACGGGCGCGCCCGCGCGGGCGGCGGCGCGCGCCACCCCGATGGGCGCGGTGCCGCGCAGCGAGCGGGTGTCCAGCGAGCCCTCCCCGGTGACGACCAGCCGCGCGCCGCGAGCCTTCCCGGCGAAGCCGAGCAGATCGAGCATGAGGGACGCGCCGGGCTCGAACGTGGCGCCGAGGAAGGTGAGCGCGGCGAACGCGACGCCGCCCGCCGTCCCCGCGCCGGGCAGGTCGCGGGCCGCCTTCCGGGACGCCGCCTCCGCCAGGTCGGCCCAGCGGCGCAGGCCCGCGTCCAGCACCCGGACCTCCTCGCGGGTCGCGCCGCGCCGGGGGCCGTCCACCGCGGCCGCGCCGGTGCGGCCGAGCAGCGGGCCCGCCGGATCGCCCGCCACCACCACCTCGATGCCCGACATGTCGGGCAGGCCGCGCAGGTCGAGGGCGTGCAGCGAGCGCAGCGCCGCGCCGCCGGGCGGCAGGTCCTTGCCGAGCGCGTCGAGCAGCCGCCCGCCGAGCCCCTGCACGAGACCCGCGCCGCCGTCGGTGCAGGCGCCGCCGCCGAGCCCGAGCACGATCCGGCGCGCGCCGAGCCGCACCGCGTGCCCGAGCAGCTGGCCCGTCCCGAAACTGGACGCGACGAGCGGGCGCGGCTTCCCGCCCGGCAGCCGCCGCACCCCGGACGCCTCCGCGAGCTCCACCACCGCGCTGCGGCCGTTCAGCGCCAGCCGCGCGGTGACGGGACGGCACGTCGGCCCGGAGACCTCGACGTCGACCCGCCGCCACCCGGCCGCCACCGCCGCCTCGACGGTGCCCTCCCCGCCGTCGGCGACCGGCAGCTCGACCAGCGGGACGCCGGGCCGCGCGCGGCGCAGCCCGGCCGCGAGATGGCGGGCCGCCTGCGCCGCGGTCAGCGCCCCCGGGAACCTGCCGGGCGCCAGCACGACATGCCCCGGCGGGGACAGGTGCGGGGGAGAGTCCGCGGACACCACAGGCACGCCTTTCACGCCGGGGGGTAAGGCCCTACCTTCTGCTTACGCCATGACGGCACTATTTGACACCCGCAAGCGCGTCCGGGACTTCCAAATGAACGGAGAGTTGCCCAGAAAGGACCGTGGGACGACGTGACCGGCGGCGGCTACCGCACGTCCAGCCACTCCTCGATCGGCTCGATCGCGAAGAAGAGCAGGAACAGCAGCACCACCGGCCACAGCCAGACCGAGACCTCGCGCCACCGGCCCCTGGCCAGCTTGATCAGCGCGAAGCTCACCATCCCGCCGCCGATCCCGATCGTGATCGAGAACGTGAACGGCATCAGCACGATGGTGAGGAAGGCCGGGATGGTGATGTCCAGATCGCCCCAGTCGACCTTGGCGACCTGCGTCATCATCAGCGCGCCGACGACGACCAGCGCGGGCGCCGCGGCCTGCGCCGGGACGGTCGCGGCGAGCGGGGTGAGGAACAGCGTCACCGCGAACAGCGCGCCGGTGGCGAGGTTGGCGAGGCCCGTCCGGGCGCCCTCCCCGACGCCCGCCGCCGACTCGACGAACACGGTGTTGGCGGACGAGCTGGTCACGCCGCCGAACGCGGCGGACAGGCCGTCCACCGACAGGATCCGGCCGAGCCGCGGCACCTGGCCCTTCGCGTCCAGCAGCCCGGCCTCGTCGCTGACGCCGAGGATCGTGCCCATCGCGTCGAAGAACCCCGACAGCACCAGCGTGAACAGCACGACCAGCGCGGTGATCGCACCCGCCTCGGCGAACCCGCCGAACAGGTCGAACTCCCCGAACAATCCGAAGTCGGGCGCGGCGAACAGCTGGTCGGGCATGTTCGGGGTCACCACGCCCCAGCCGCCCTCCTTGATCGTCGCGTTCTCCTGGATGGCCACGGCGCCGACCGTCCCGGCGACGATGCTGATCAGGATCGCGCCCGGCACCCGCCGCACGTACAGGACGATCATCAGCAGCAGGGTGAGCGCGAACACCAGTGCGGGCCACGTCGACAGATGGCCGCCGGTACCGAGCGCCAGCGGCGGGCTCACGTCGCTCGACGAGACGAACCCCGCGTCGTAGAACCCGACCAGCGCGATGAACGCGCCGATGCCGACCGCGATCGCGTGCTTGAATGCCAGCGGGATCGAGTTCATGATCCGCTCGCGGATCCCGGTGAGCGCCAGCAGCACGATGACCGCGCCCTCGATCACCACCAGGCCCATCGCCTGCGGCCACGTCATCACCGGCGCCGCCTGGAACGCCACGACCGCGTTGATGCCGAGCCCGGCGGCGAGCGCGAGCGGCGCGTTCCCGACCAGCCCCATGATCACCGTGGCGATCGCCGCGGACAGCGCCGTCATCGTCGTGAGCTGCGGGATCGACAGCGTCGCCCCGGTGACGTCCTTCGCCCCGCCGAGGATGATCGGGTTCAGCAGGATGATGTAGGCCATCGCGAAGAACGTCGTGACGCCGCCGCGCAGCTCGCGCGGCACGGTCGTCCGGCGCCCGGAGAGATCGAAGAGCCGTTCCAGCGGTCCGCCACGGCCTGCCGGCGGTGATTCGTCGGTCTCGGCGGCGTCGGTGTCGGACATGCGCGGGCTCCGCTTTCCAGCGTGATCTCGAAATGGCGTGCACAGGGTAGCCGGTATACCCTGCGCGGGTGCGGAGCACGCTCCGGTACCGAATCAGCGGAATCACCGCGCCGACCGGCCGTGATCTGGGCACACTTGACGAGCGAGTCGTTTTCATCCTCGTCCTGCGCGCGGCGCAGCCGGCGAGCATCCCGTAGGCGGTGGTCACAGATGGACCGGGAGACACTGGGGCAGCGCATCCGCGCCCTGCGCATCAGGCAGGGCGTGAGCCAGGCCCAGCTCGCCTTCCCAGAGCTGTCCGACAGCTACATCTCGCTGATCGAGAGCGACAAGCGGGTGCCGGCCCCGAGCGTGGTGGAGCTGCTCGCGACGAAGCTGAACTGCTCGGCGACCTACCTCGTCAGCGGCGTCAGCGAGGACGTCGTCGACGAGCTGCGCGTCACCCTCGACTACGCCGAGATCGCGCTGAGCAACGGCGCGGCGGCCGAGGCGCGGGCCAGGTTCGCCGAGGTGCTCGCCAGCGCCGACGCCGTCGCGCTGCCCGACATGCTGCACCAGGCGCGGTGGGGCCACGCGCTCGCGCTGGAGGCCGCGGGCGAGCTGGAGGAGGCCATCGCGCAGCTGACGGAGCTGACCGAGGAGGCGTCCGCCGAGACCGACCTCGACCACTGGGCGAAGGTCCACGTCGCGCTGAGCCGGTGCCTGCGCGAGCGCGGCGACACCAGCGCGGGCGTGCAGGCCGCCGAGAACGCGCTGCGGCACCTCATCGCGACCGGCGCCGACTCCACCGACGCCGCCGTCCACCTCGGGGCCGCGCTGCTCGCCGCGTTCATCGAGCGCGGCGACCTCGTCCGCGCCCGGCAGCTCGCCGCGCAGCTGGTGGAGCGGGCCGAGCGGATCGGCAGCCCCCGCGCCCGGATGGTCGCCTACTGGGAGGCCGCCTACGTCGCCGAGATTCGCGGCGACTACGAGGACGGCGTCACCCTCGCCGAGCGGGCGCTGATGCTCGCCGGCGACGGCGAGGACCCGCGCAACCTCAACCGGCTCCGCGTCATCTACGCGGGGCTGCTGCTGCGCGCCCGGCCCGACCAGGCCGCCCGCGCCCGCGAGCTGCTCGAACGCGTCAGCGGCGAGATCAACGCCAGCGCGTCGGGAGAGATCGACGTCGCCTGGTGCCTGACCGAGCTGGCCCGCGCGGAGACGTCGCTCGGCCGCCCCGCCGAGGCGGTGCGGCTCGCCGAGGAGGCCCTGGACCTGCTCGGGGACGCGCCGCGCCGCGCCACCGCCGGGGCGCTGACGGTGCTCGGCGAGGCGTCGGTGCGGCTCGGCCACCGCGACCGCGCCGTGGAGGTGCTGACCCGCGCCGCCACCTGCCTGGAGGAGATGGAGTCCTCCCGGGAGGCCGCGCAGGCGTGGTTCGACCTGGCCGAGGTCCTCGCCGAGACGGGGACCGCGGAGGAGCCCCGCATGGCCGCCTACCGCCGCGCCCTGACCTGCGTGGGCGTGTAGCCGGGCACGGGGCGCTGCGGGGATGCCCGCGCGACGACCCCGAACGGCCCGGACGACCCGGGACTGCCCGGTGTCATCGGCTCAGTAAGGTAGAGACGCCCCGTCGACTCCTTACAGAACCCGGCCTCCCATGAGCACCCAAGGATCACCGGACGTCGAGCCGGACGTGAGCAGGGCCGCCCTGGGGGTGCTGCGCGCCGCCGTGATCACGGTGGCGGCGTGCGGCGCCGTCCTGGTGGGCGGGCTCGTTCTCGGCGGCTCCGTCACCGAGAAGGTCATCCCCGGACTCGGCGACGCCGGCGTCCTCACGCGGTGGGGGCTGCCCGCCTCCCGCGCGGCGATGGACCTGCTGTCCGCGCTGACCGTCGGCGCCCTGATCGCCGCCGCCGCTCTCCTGCCCATCCAGAGCCCCGCCAAGGGGGAGCGCGGGGCCGGGCGGCTGTCCAAGGACGCGATCGGCTACCTGCACGCCGCGTCATGGCTCGCCGCCGTCTGGGCCGCCGCCGCCGCGGCCACCCTCGTGTTCACGGTCGCCGACGTCCTCGGCCAGCCGGTCGAGCAGGTCGTCACCGGCAGCGAGCTGAGCAGCTACGTCGGCTCGCTGCCGCAGGGCACCGCGCTGATGATCGTGGTGCTGCTGGCCGTCGTCGTGGCGCTGCTGGCCCGCACCACCACGACCCCCGCCGCCGCGTTCGGGCTGCTCGCGCTGGCCGGGATCGCGCTGCTGCCCGCGCCGCTGACCGGGCACTCGGCGTCCGCCGCCAACCACACCGTCGCGACGACCGGCGTCGCGCTGCACGTCGCCGCGGTCGCGCCGTGGGTCGGGGGCCTCGCCGTCGTCGGCGTGCACGCCCTGCTCCGCCGCGACCGGCTGCCCGTCATGGCCGACCGGTTCAGCCGCATGGCCCTGTGGTGCTACGTCGTCGTCGGCGCCAGCGGCCTGGTGAACGTGATCGCGCGGCTGCCCGACCCGGTCGAGATGGTCGAGACCGACTACGGGCGGCTCGCCCTCGGCAAGATCGCCGCGTTCGCGCTGCTGGGCTGGTTCGGCTGGTGGCACCGGACCCGGACCCTCCCGGCCGTGGAGGCGGGCAGGCCCTGGTCGTTCGCGCGGCTCGCGTCCGTCGAGGCCGCCGTGATGGGCGCCGCCATGGGCCTCGCCGTCGCGCTGGCCCGCACCGCGCCGCCCGCGCCCGCCGAGCCGGAGTCCCCGGTCAAGGCGCTGCTCGGCTACGAGATGCCGCCGCAGATCAACCCGGCGCGGCTCGCCACCCTGTGGCAGCTCGACCTGCTCTTCGTCGTGCTGGTCATCGCGCTCGGCGGCCTCTACCTCGCCGCGGTCGTCCGGCTGCGGCGGCGCGGCGACTCCTGGCCGCTCGGGCGCACCGCGGCCTGGCTCATCGGGCTGGTGACGATCGTCGCCGTCACCGAGACCGGCGTCGCCAAGTACGCGCCGATCCTGTTCAGCGTGCACATGGCCCAGCACATGGTGCTGAACATGCTGGCGCCGATCTTCCTGGTCCTCGGCGCGCCGGTGACGCTCGCGCTGCGCGCCCTCAAGCCCGCGCGCATCCGCGGCGACCGGGGCCCGCGCGAATGGCTGACCGCGATGCTGCACAGCCGCTACGCCGCGGTCATCGCGCATCCGGCGGTGGCGACGTTCATCTTCGTCGTGAGCACGTTCGCGCTGTACTTCACGCCGCTGTTCGAGTCGGCGATGCGCAACCACCTCGGGCACATGGCGATGTCGCTGCACTTCCTGATCGCCGGGAGCCTGTTCTTCTGGGTGCTGCTCGGCGTCGACCCCGCGCCGAAGAAGCTGCCCTACCCGGGGCGGCTCCTGCTGCTGTTCGTCACGATGCCGTTCCACGCGTTCTTCGGCATCGCGCTGATGAACCTGGGCGAGCCGCTGGCGCGCGGCTGGTACGCGGCCGTCGACGCGCCGTGGGGCACCACGATCCTGAAGGACCAGCACACCGGCGGGGCGATCGCGTGGGGCTTCGGCGAGGTCCCGACGTTCCTCGTCCTGATCGTCCTGGCCGTCCAGTGGTACCTGGACGACCAGCGCCAGGCCCGGCGCCTGGACCGCAAGGCCGACCGCGCGGCGGCGCCCGGCGGGCGCTCCGAGGACGACGAGCTCGCCGCCTACAACGCCCGCCTCGCCAGGCTCGCCGAACGCGACAAGCCCGAATAGCCCCCGGAGGAGCCATCCCCTCTCCCTCTCGCGGGGGAGTGGACGGGGGTCCTGATCTGCGAGGATCGGTGGCGTGATGCGCGTCCTGCGGCCGCTGATCGAGCGGACGACCTGGCTGCGCTGGTCCCATCTCGTCGTGGGCGGCGCGCTGCTGATGCCGTACTGGTTCCTCGGGATCAGCCTCATCCCGCTGCTGCCGATCGCCAACGGCGTCGTCAAGGCCGTGCTGCTGCTGCTGTTCATGCCGGCGGTCGCGACGTTCGTCACGGGGCTCGTGCCGACGGTGCGGCTGCTGGAGGGGGCGCTCGCGAAGGAGCTGCTCAAGGGCCCGGCCGCCTCGATCGTGCCCGGGTCGGCGCGGTCGTGGGAGAGCCGGGCGCGGGCCGGGGCGTGGTTCGGCCTGCATCTGGGCGCCGGGGTGGTCGTCAGCGGGCCGAGCCTGGTGGTGCCGCCGTTCGCGGTCGTGATGATCCTCGCGCCGCTGGTGACCTGGGACAACGGGTTCCTCGGCTTCTGGGGCTGGCAGGACACCTGGCACCAGTGGCCCGCGCCGCTGATCGGGCTCATGTTGCTCGCCGCGCTGCTCGCGCTGATCGTCGGCGCGGGGGAGCTGCTGGCGCGGCTGGCGCCGTGGTTCCTCGGGCCGTCCGCGGCGGAGAAGCTCGCCGACATGGAGGCGAGGGCCGTCAAGCTCGCCGAGCGGAACCGCCTGGCCAGGGAGCTGCACGACTCGGTCGGCCACGCGCTCAGCGTGGTGACGCTCCAGGCCGCCGCGGCGGGACGGGTCCTGGACGCCGACCCCGCGTTCGCCCGCGAGGCGCTCGGCGCGATCGAGGACGCGGCCCGCGCCGCGCTGGAGGACCTCGACCATGTGCTCGGGCTGCTGCGGGAGGACGCGTCCAGGAACGCCGCCGCACCGCAGGCCACGCTGAAGGACCTCGGGCGGCTGCTGGAGCAGACGCGGATCGCCGGGGTGAGGCTCGACGCGGAGATCGGCGACGAGGTGGAGCAGGTCCCGGCGGCGGTGTCGCGGGAGGCGTACCGGATCGTCCAGGAGGGGCTCACGAACGCGCTGCGGCACGCCGGGAAGGTCCCGGTGCGGCTGCGGCTCGGGGTGGAGCGCGAACGGCTGGAGATGGAGATGACCAACCCGCTCGACAGGTCGGCGGCCGTCGGCGCCGATCACGGCGGCGGACGCGGGCTCGGCGGTGTGCGCGAGCGCGTCACCGTCCTGCGCGGCGAGATGACCGCCGGGCCGGACGGGGACCGCTGGCGGTTCCACGTGTCGCTCCCGCTAAGGTCCGGATCATGACGGGGGACGCGGGCATGACGGGGGACGCGGGCATGGCGATCAAGGTGCTGCTCGTCGATGACGAGCGGCTGATCAGGGCGGGCCTGGCGGCCATCATCCAGGCCGAGGACGACCTCACCGTGGTGGGGGAGGCGTCCGACGGCGCGGAGGTCCTGGACGCGGTGAAGCGGCTGCGTCCCGACGTGATCCTCATGGACGTGCGGATGCCGCGCCTCGACGGCATCCAGGCGACCCGCCGCATCCTGGAGACCATCCCGGAACCGCCGCGCATCATCGTCGTCACGACGTTCGAGAACGACGAGTACGTGTACGACGCGCTCAAGGCGGGCGCGAACGGCTTCCTGCTCAAGCGGACGCGCCCGGAGGAGATCCTGCAGGCCGTCCGGATGGTGGCGCACGGCGACAGCCTGCTGTTCCCGGCCGCGATCCGGGAGCTGGCCGCGCGGCACGCGCCGTCCGGCGGGGCGGACGCGGCGCGCTGGCACGGGCAGCTCACCGAGCGCGAGGCCGACGTCCTGCGGCTCATGGCCAAGGGACGCTCGAACGCGGAGATCGCCGAGGACCTGTTCGTCAGCCCGCAGACGGTGAAGACGCACGTCGGGAACATCCTCGCGAAGCTGCAGGCCCGCGACCGCACGCAGGCGGTGATCCTCGCCTACGAGACGTCCTTCATCACGCCCGGCTGACTTTCGGCACGCCGCTTACGCCTGATTTACCTGCGGGTAGCTAGAAAAGAGCAGAAGGGAAGAAGTCCGACAGATCGGGGGATCATGGACGCCGTCACGCTGGCCGAACTCCGCAAGCCGAGGCCCTATCCGGCGGTGTCGGTGCTGATGCCGACGCACCGGTCCGTCCCGGCCAACCGGCAGGACCCCATCCGGCTGCGCAACCTGCTGGCCGAGGTCCGGCGGCGGCTGCACGACGACGCTCTCGTGGCGCCCGACGCCGCCGAGCACGTGCTCCGCGGCCTGGAGCGCGCCGCCGCGGAGGTCGACCTGCGGCACGCCTCCGACGGGCTGGTGCTGTTCGCGGCGCCCGGCGGCGAGCACCACGCGTTCACGATCGCGCAGACCGTGGACGAGCGCGTCGTCGTCGACAGCGGCTTCGCCACCCGCGACCTCGTCGCCGACTTCACGCGCACCCCGCGCTACTGGCTGCTGTCGCTGTCGGACCACCGCACGCGCCTGTGGGACGGCCACGGCGAGGACCTCACCGAACGCACCGGCGGCGGCTTCCCCGTCGAGCCGGAGCCGCTCGACGAGGCGGGCTCCGGGCGCCAGTCGCGGCGCGGGGCGCAAGGCGGCGACGCCGAACGCCACAGGCAGACGATACGGGACGTCGTCGGCGCCCTCGACCGTGTCCTGGCCCGCGACCGCCGCCCGCTGATCGTCGCGGGCGTCACCCGCCACCAGGCGTTCTTCGACGAGGTCGCGGGCCCGCACATCACCGTGGCGGGACGCGTCGACGGCAGCTTTGAGGGCGCCGCGCCCAGCGCGCTCGCCGCGGCGGCCCGGCCCGCGCTCGCCGCCTACGAGGACCTCCGCGAGGTCGGCGTGCTGTCCGAACTGGAGGCGGCGCGCAGCATCCAGCGCTACGCGGGCGGCCTGTGCGAGGTCACGCGGCTGGTCGAGGAGGGGCGCGGCGAGCACCTCGTCGTCGAGCGCGGCTACTACGCGCCCGCCGTGAAGACCGACGGCGAACTCGTCCCGGTGGACGGCATGCCCGGCGTCCTCAAGGGCGCGGACGTCGTCGACGACGCCGTGGACGACGTGATCGAGACCACGCTGGAGTACGGCGGCGAGGTCACGTTCGTCTCGGACGGCTTCCTCGTCGACCACGACCGCATCGCCCTGGTCACGCGCTACTGAGCCGCGCCACAGGACGGGTCGCGCCAGCTCACCCACCCGATCGACCAGGCACGTCCCGGATACGGCCGCCATCCCGCCGGATGCGCGGGCCACGACGCCTCCGGAGCCGTCCCGTCCGGCAGCGGCACCACGACCGTGCAGACGCCGGGCGCGGGACGGCGGCCGTCCCGGATGTCGACGCGGCCGACGCGCGTCCACCACACGGGATGGATGAGCCTGGTCTTCACGGCCCAGTGCAGCGACACGTCCGCGGCGACCCCGCCCGCCTCCGGCCCCGGGAACGGCGGTGCCGGGCGGGTCCGCAGCGGTGACGGCCCCATCGCGAACGTCACCGCGGCCAGGTTGATCCCCGCCAGCGTGACGGCCATGGCGCCCGCGCGATGCCGTGGGCCGAGCCGCGACAGCCCCAGGAACCCGCACAGCAGGCCGCCCACGACGAGCGTCACCGCGGGCAGATGCAGCGCGGTCCGGTCGCCGGAGAGGAACGTGGTCTCGGGGAAGTCGAACGCGATGAACGCGTGGGTGCGGAGCCGCTCGCCCGCGTAGGCGGTCACCCAGAGCGCGGCGGTCCCCAGGACGAGCAGGGACGCCGCCGCGAGCCGGACCGCCGCCCGCGGCCCGGAGCGCGCCAGCGCCGCCGCGCCGATCAGCGTGTAGGCGAGGGCCAGGCACGACAGGTAGCGGCCGTAGGCGAAGTTCCCGACCCGGTGCTCGTCCGGCAGCGCGGCCGAGGAGGCGTAGGCGATCGCGAGGGTGGTGGCGAGCAGCGCCGCCGCCATGATCCGGTCGGGCCGCGGCGCGCGGCGGCGGGCCAGCACCGCCGCGACGGCGGCCAGTCCCACCCCGGCCAGGCCCCACGTGGACACGATCAGGTACCAGACCTGCCCGGCGGCGCCCGACAGGGCCCATTCCTGCCCCGGAACGGTGGTGATCCTCAGTTCGAGCGACGCGGCGAGGTCCCGCACGCCGCCCGGATACAGCTCGCCCTCGATCCGCGCGTTCAGCGAGGCCCCGGCCGCGTATCCGGCGAGCGCGACCGCGCCCCCGGCGACCGTGGCCCGATCCCGCAGGCGATGCGTGACCGCCACACCGACGAGCACGAGCACGTGGACGACCAGGACGACCGTCCCGCGCGTATGGACCATCGCCGCATAGGACGCGACCACGCTCGCCCCGACCGCGTCCAAGGCCCGGCCCTCCCGGACGAAGCGGTCGAGCACCAGCAGCCAGGCCAGTACCAGCGCGGGCAGGACGGCGTCGGCGAGCGCGAACGCGCCGAAGAACGTCGTGGCGGGCAGCAGCGCCGCCGCGAACGCCACGGCCGGCCCGGCCCGGCGGCCGAGCCCGAGCCGCCGCGCCGCCGCGTACCCGAGCGGGAACAGCGCCGCGCCGAGCACCGCGTTGATCACCATGACGATCGTGTAGACGGTGGCCGGGTCGCGCGAGACCCAGTACGCCGGGACGAGCAGCAGCGGATACCCGCCCTGGTAGAAGGTGTTCCCGGACAGGTCGCCGCCCGCCGATCCGGCGAGCCACCGGGCCGCCACCAGGTAGCCGGTCTCGTCCGGATTCGCCGCCGGGGACGTCCGCGCCCGCGCGAACCACAGCCGCACGAGCACCTGCGCCGCCGTCCCCGCCGCCAGCAGCCACGGCAGGACGGCGGGACGGCGCGCGGGCCGCGGTTCCGGCGGGCCGCCCCCGCCGGGCGGGCCGTCACGGCGGGACGGGGCGGTCATGAGCGTCATGGCGCCCACGCTCCGTCCCGAGTGTCATGATCTTGTGCGGGCGATGTCCGGATCTCGTGACATGGCCGGATCGCTGATCATTCGTGCCCGATACTGGCGGGGTGGCGAGCATTCTCTTCGTCGAGGACGATCCCGCCGCCCGGGCCGCCCTGGAGCTGGCGCTCACCCGCCAGGGGCACGGGGTGACGTCCCGTGCCACCGGCGAGGACGGGCTGGACGCGCTGCGCGCCCGGCGCCCCGAGATCGCGATCCTGGACGTCATGCTGCCCGGCATCGACGGCATCGAGGTGTGCCGCCGGATCCGCCGCGAGGACCCGCTGCCGGTGATCCTGCTGACCGCGCGCGGCGACGACCTCGACATCGTCCTCGGCCTGGAGGCGGGCGCCGACGACTACGTGGTCAAGCCCGTCGAGCCGCGCGTGCTGGACGCCCGCATCCGCGCCGTCCTGCGCCGCGCCGACCACACCCGCGTCGACCGGTCGGTGTACGGCGACCTCGTCATCGACCGGGCCTCGCTGAAGGTCACCAAGGCCGGGACCGACCTGCGGCTCACCCCGACCGAGCTGCGGCTCCTGCTGGAGCTGGCCCGGCGGCCCGGCCAGGCCCTCACCCGGCAGCACCTGCTGTCCGAGGTGTGGGAGCACACCTATCCCGGCGACTCGCGGCTCGTGGACGCCTGCGTCCAGCGCGTCCGCGCGAAGATCGAGGACGAGCCCGCCGAGCCGCGGCTGATCGAGACCGTCCGGGGCTTCGGCTACCGGTTCAACGCGCCGTGACCGGGGACGCCGGCCGCCGGTTCACCGGCCTGCGGCTCCGGCTCGCGGCGGCGTTCATCGCGGTCGCGCTGCTGGCTGCGCTGCTGGCATCCGGCATCTCCTACGTCCTGCTGAGGCGCGTGATGCTGCAGCGCGCCCAGGACGCGGTGCTGACCGAGGTGCGCGACACCCTCGCCCGGCAGATCCCGCCCCGGCTGCCGCCGGACACGGCGGCCCTCATCCGCGCCCAGCTGGAGGAGGTCCTCGGCTCCGCCCCCGGGCGCAAGGCGGCCGCGGTGCCGGTCGCGCTGGACGGCAGGATCAACCTGCCGCCTCCAGGGTCCCTCGACGTGCCCGTCACCCGGGAGTTCGCCCGGCGCGCGATCCGCGGCGTCGTCTTCCGGCGCGTCACCTACGACGGCACGCCCTACCTGCTCGTCGGCGCGCGCGCCACCGGCTACCAGACCACGGTGGAGGAGCCGTGGCGGACGACGCCGCCGATGGTGTTCGTCTCCGCGAGCCTCAGCCGGGAGGCCGCCGACCTGCGCCTGTTCACCCGCGCGCTGCTGATCGCGGACGCGCTGGCGCTGGTGTCGGCGGCCGGGCTCGCGCTGCTGGCCACCCGCGGCGTGCTGCGCCCGGTGCGCCGCCTCGGCGCCGCGGCGCGGGCCCTCGGGGAGGGCGAGCTGGAGACCCGGGTGGAGGTGCGCGGCGGCGACGAGCTGGCCGACCTGGCCCGCACGTTCAACCGCACCGCCGAGGCCTTGGAGCGGACGGTGACGGACCTGCGCGCGATGGAGGCCGCGTCCCGCCGGTTCGTCGCCGACGTGTCCCACGAACTGCGCACCCCGCTGACCTCGATGATCGCCGTGACCGACGTGCTGGCGGAGCAGGCCGCGGGCGAGAACGGCGCCGCGGCGCGGCTCGTCGCGGGCGAGACGCGGCGGCTCGGGCGGCTCGTCGAGCACCTGATCGAGATCAGCCGCTTCGACGCCGGCGCCGCCGCGCTCGTCCTGGACGAGGTGCGCGTCGCGGACGCGGTCGCCGGAACCCTGGAGGCGCGCGGCTGGCGGGACGACGTGGCCGTGCACGGCCCGCCGGACCTGTTCGCGCGGCTCGACCCGAGACGGTTCGACGTCGTCATCGCCAACCTGGTCGGGAACGCGCTCCGGCACGGCAGCAAGCCGGTCGCGGTGCGGTTCGGGCCCGCGGACCGGAACGGCGTCGCCGGCGTGACCGTCGTCGTCACCGACCGCGGCCCCGGACTGCCCGCCGACCTGGTCGACGTGGTGTTCGACCGGTTCGTCAAGTCCGACGCGGCGCGCTCGCGCAGCGACGGCAGCGGCCTCGGGCTGTCCATCGCGAAGGAGAACGCCATGCTGCACGGAGGGACGCTCACGGCCGCCAACGGCGCGGAGGGCGGGGCGGTGTTCACCCTCTGGCTGCCCGGCCTGCCGCTCCCGGAAGGCGAGGAGGAGGGACCATGAGGGGGAGGCCGAGCGCGTCCGGCCCGGTGCGGGCCCTGTTCGCGGTCACGGTCGCGCTGGCGGCGCTCGCCGCGCCGGTGATGCCGGTGGCGCCGCGGCTCGGCGTCCAGTCGACCGGGATCATCAGCGCGGGCGGCCCACCGGTCGCGGCGGGCAAGGCCACCAACATCATCGTCTACCTCATGCGGGGCTCGAAGCTGGCGCCGGCCGTGCGCCCCGGGCTCCCGGGACACCCCTATCTGGGCCTCACCCAGCTCGGCGTCCCGGTCACCTCCGAGGAGCGGCGCAAGGGGCTGCGCACGGAGGTGCCGCGCGACTGGGAGATGCACATCAGGCAGGACGGCGAGCCGGGCGAGCTCACCGTCGACCTGATCGAGGAACCGGCGCGCGGGGACGGGGGCTTCAGCCACTGGTCCCGGGCCGCCCTCGCGCAGCTCGCGTGCACGGCGGAGACCGTGCCGGGGGTGGAGCGGGTCGTGCTCGCCGGGCTGCCCAACAAGCGGCACGACTACTGGACGACGGTGACCTGCGAGGACTTCGACGACCTCCTGGTCTGACCGCCGGGCCGCCCGGGGGAGGGCACGTCAGGGCACGTCCGCGCGGGGGTTCAGCCGCGGGTGAGCCACTGGGTGGTGACGTCACCGAGGACGGACCGGACGGCGAGGACGGCGATGCCGAGGCTGAGGACGGGCATCACGACCCACCGCTCCACCTTGCCGTCCGTCTTCGGGATGACGGGGACGTCGATCCGGTACGGCAGCGGCCAGAACACGGGACAGCCCCGCGGTGTCAGGCAGTCGCCGACGACGTGCGCGAAGCAGCCGAGCCCCACTGCGAACCCGACGAAGCTCATGTCGATGTTGTGCATCAGCCAGACCGCGATGAGGGCGAGCGCGCAGTCGGCGAGCGCCGACTGGGGCTCCTTGCCCTCGAAGTCCAGCCCCACGCCGCGCAGCCCCAGCCCGACGATCATGAACAGGCAGGCCCACCACGCGTAGACGTAGTGGGTCGCGAGGATGTCCATCGCCAGGCCCATGGCGACCGCGAACAGCAGCGAGTGGGTCGCCTGCCGGTGCCCGCCCGAGAGCTTCCCGATCCACTTGCACATGTGCTGCGTGATCGGCCCGAAGGTGTTGGCGATGCGCCCGTTGTGGTGGTCGATGTCGGGCAGGATCGCCGCGCCCGCGCACACCACGGCGCCCGCCGCGACCTGCTCCGCCGACAGCGACACCGCGTAGTCGCCGAGCAGCCGCTCCTGGGCGATCACCGGTACGGCGCCCAGCCATGCCAGCGCTCCGCTGAGGGCGTGCGTCCTGCCCATCATGTGCCCGATCCCCCGCCTCTCAGCGCGTCCCGCCGCCGCTCCAGAGCGGGACTCTAGCCCGCCGGCAACCGTTTTCAGGGGCGACGCGCCGAAGCGGGCACTACGCCCGTTTTGATGCGGGACGCACCGCCCCGGTTCCGCAGCGGTGCCGCCCTGGTTCCGCCGCGAGGGCCTACGTCGAGACGGGGATGAAGCGCCAGTCGCCGGACTCCTCACCGGGCTCGTAGGGCGAGTCCAGCCGCTTGGCGACGACACCCGGCAGCCCCTGATCGGCGGCGGCCGCGCGGACGGCGTCGCCGTCGCCGGGGAACCAGGGCGCCGTCTGCCACCGGGGCCCCGACAGGCCCAGCTCGTCGAGCCGCTCCCGGCGCTCCCGGTAGGGGACGTCCAGCAGCGGATGCCCGTCGAGATGCAGCAGGTCGTAGATCATGTAGATCTCGCGGCCGTCCAGGACGGCCAGTTCACCGTCCAGCAGCGCGGGCCGGACGCCCAGCGAGGCGCCCAGCCGGGAGCCCAGCCCGCCGGGACCGTCGACCGCGCGGCCCCGGTCGTCGGTGAACCGCGTCCGGCCGCCCTCGACGTAGGCGGGCATCCGCCGGCCGCCCCACGCGAACTCGAAGCCCCACGCCTCCTGGTCGCGCGGCAGCCGGGCCTTCTCGGCCGGGCGCATCGGCTTCAGCGACTCCGGCAGCGGCTCGGCGTCGGGGTCGGCGGGCGGGTCCATCCGGTGGATCATCCAGTTCTTGCCGCGCGTCTTGAACAAGACGTACCGCCCGGAGACCCGCGACCCGTGGATGACGATCTTCACCTCGCGCTCGGACCACTTCTCCGTCTCGTACGTCCCGCGGTCCCAGATCGTCATCGTCCCGGCGCCGTACTCGCCGCGCGGGATCTCGCCCTCGAACGTCGCGTACTCCAGCGGATGGTCCTCGGTGTGGACGGCGAGGTGGTTGGTGTCCGGGCTCCACGGCAGGCCCTTCGGGACGGCCCACGAGACGAGCACGCCGCCGCGTTCGAGCCGCAGATCCCAGTGCAGGCTGCTCGCGTGATGCTCCTGGACGACGAACGTGTCGTCGTCGCCGTGCGGAAGGGCCTTCTCCTCGGGGACGGGCTCCGGCGTCCGCCCGGCATCACGCTTGCCCCGGTACTCGGCGAGCCGGTCGTCGCCGCTTTTCTTCCGCTTCTTCGGGGTCACGCCCGGTTCGTACCCGCGATCAGCGGATGAAGACGGCGTAGTCGGCGAGGTCGCCGGTGAGGTCGGGCGGCAGCCCCGCCACCGCGGACAGCTCCTCGGCCGACACGAACCCGCCCGTCTCGGCCCGCACCCGCTCGATCCTCGCCGCCAGCTCGGGCGTGACGCCGGGCAGCAGCGTGAGCGCCTCCGCCGGCGCGTGGTTGACGTCGACGAGCCCGCCGTCGTTGTACTGGCGCGGCAGGTCGGGGCGCCCGATCCGCAGCTCCTTGGCCAGGCCCGGGTCGGAGGCGGCCAGCTCCCGCGCCTTGTCGCGCAGCAGCCTCTGCCGCTTCACCCGCTCCACGACCGCCTCGTTGTCGACCGCCGACAGCCCGTGCGGGTCGAACACGCGGCGCCGGATGATGAACGCGTGCGCGCACCCGATCACGGCGAGGACGAACAGCAGCACCCCGACGGTGCGCTCGGCGCCGTCGTCCTTGCCGATGTCGGGCAGCAGGAACAGCATCAGCGTGAACACGCCGATGTAGGCGGCCGAGGAGATCACCAGATGCGCGCTGCGCCGCCACAGCGCCGCCGCCGCGAACGTGAACGGCGTGGCGTAGCCGAGCGTCAGGAAGGGCAGCGCCGCCCACGTCACGCTGAGCGCCGCGCGCCCCGGCGGCATGCTGTCGGACGGAACCCTCGGCTCGTACGGCGCTGGGGCGTTCATCTCTAGAGGGTCTCCCGGCCGGATGTGGGACGAATCGGACTCTAGATCAAGAGGTCTGTCACGGCAGGGTGAGGATTTCGTGGCCGCTCTCGGTCACCAGCAGCGTGTGCTCGAACTGGGCCGTCCGCTTGCGGTCCTTGGTGACGACCGTCCAGCCGTCCTTCCAGATGTCGTATTCATAGGTGCCGAGCGTCAGCATCGGCTCGATCGTGAACGTCATCCCCGGCTCGATGACCGTCGTCGCGCCCGGGTCGTCGTAGTGCGGGACGACCAGCCCCGAATGGAACGTGGTGCCGATCCCGTGCCCGGTGAAGTCGCGGACGACCCCGTACCCGAACCGCTTCGCGTACGACTCGATGACCCGTCCGATCACGTTCAGCGCGCGGCCCGGCTGCACCGCGCGGATGCCCCGCATCATCGCCTCGTGCGTCCGCTCCACCAGCAGCCGCGACTCCTCGTCGACGTCGCCGCACAGGAACGTCGCGTCGGTGTCGCCGTGCACGCCGCCGATGAACGCGGTGATGTCGATGTTGACGATGTCGCCGTCGCGCAGGACGGTGTCGTCGGGGATGCCGTGGCAGATCACCTCGTTGATCGAGGTGCACAGCGACTTGGGGAACCCGCGGTACCCCAGCGTGGACGGGTAGGCGCCGTGGTCGAGGAGGAACTCGTGCCCGATGCCGTCCAGCTCGTCGGTCGTGACGCCCGGCCGGACGTGCTTGCCGACCTCCTCCAGCGCCTGCGCGGCGATCCTCCCCGCCACCCGCATCCGCTCGATGACCTCGGGCGTCTTGACATCCGGCTCACCGGTCTTCGGCCGCTTCTTCCCCACGTACTCGGGCCGCGGAATGCTCGCCGGGACCTTGCGCATGGGGGAAACGTGTCCGGGCCGGAGAAGCTGGGTCGTCATAGTGATGGAGTGTAGTCAGCGGGATCGGGGCAACGAATCCCGTGCGAGCGCAAGATCGAGAGGAGCGCCCGATGGCCGGTGACGATGGCGACTGGTGGTTCTGCCTGAAGCACATGAAGGTCGAGCACGGGCCGGGCTGCCCCGGCAAGGACCGCATGGGCCCCTACGAGTCCGAGAGCGCCGCCGCGGGCGCGCTCGCCCTGGCCCGCGAACGCAACGAGGCCTGGCGCAGGCAGAACGACGGCGACTGAGCGACCTACTCGACCTACTCGTCCTCGACCTACTCGACGACGGGACCGGACACCGCGTCGAGGAGCTTGGCGAGGCGGCGGCGGAGGCCGCGCGGGCTGCGCGCCGGTTCCTGCCCGGCGGCGGCGCTGACCAGGTGCTGCGCGCCGTCGAAGGAGATGAGCGCCGCGTCCGGCGGGACGGTCAGCGACTCGTGGGCGAGGCCCCGCAGCTCGCGGTCGCCGCCGTCCAGCGCGAGGACGGTCGCCCCGACGCGGCGCGCGTCGTCCACCCGCTCCAGCAGCGGGACGGGCGCGTCCTCCTCGGCGACGACGAACAGCGTCTCGCCGCGCCGGGCCGCCTCCAGCCGCTCCAGCCCGACCCGCAGGTGCGGGGGCGCGCCCGCCGGCGGCTTCCAGCGCACCAGCGTCGGCGCGAGGCCGGGGACGTCGGCGAGGCGGCTCTCGTCGTCCAGGTGCGCGGCCAGATGCCACGGCTCGCCGGCGGGGGTGCCGACGAGCAGCAGCCCGCCCGGCGTCTTGGACGTGACCCGCAGCGCGCGCCCGAACTCCTCGGTCCGCTCCAGCCAGCCCGTCGTCGACAGGACCTCGCGCAACATGACGATCTGCTCGGCGTCCACGGAACCATGGTGCCGCACGCGCCGCCCCCGGCGAGTGACTTTCGCGATGCGGGGAGCCGGGGCGCGCCGTCCCGGATCCCGCCTGGCAGACTCGGCGGCATGACTGAGCAGCAGCGCAAGACGCCCTACGACCTCCCTGACGTGAGCGGCCTGTCGATCGGCATCCTCGGCGGCACCGGGGACCAGGGCAAGGGGCTCGCGCGGCGGTTCGCGCTCGCCGGGCACCGGGTGACGATCGGGTCGCGCAAGGCGGAGCGCGCCCAGGCCGCCGCCGACGACCTCACCGCCGGGCAGGACGCGGGCCTGCCCGTCTCCGGCGCGGAGAACCCCGTGGCCGCCGGAGGGTCCGACGTCGTGATCGTCGCGGTGCCGTGGGACGGCCACAAGGCCACGCTGGAGTCGCTGCGCGACGAGCTCGCCGGGAAGATCGTCGTCGACTGCGTGAACCCGCTCGGCTTCGAGAAGGGCAAGGGCGCGTTCGCGCTGCCCGTCGAGGAGGGAAGCGCCGCCCAGCAGGCCGCCGCCGTCCTGCCGGAGAGCCGGGTCGTCGCCGCGTTCCACCACGTCTCCGCCAAGCTGCTGCTCGACCCCGGGGTGGACGCGATGGAGCTGGACGTCCTCGTCCTCGGCGACGACCGGGAGGCGACCGATCTCGTCCAGGCCCTCGCCGGGCGCATCCCCGGCATGCGCGGCGTCTACGGCGGCAGGCTGCACAACGCCCACCAGATCGAGGCGCTCACCGCCAACCTCATCTCGATCAACCGCCGCTACAAGGCCCACGCGGGCCTGCGCATCACCGACGTCTGAAGCCCGCCCCATGAAGAGCGATCCGCGGGCGGTGGAGGCGGTGCGGCCGCCGCGCCTGCTGCTGCCCTCGGTCAGCCGCAGCCCGCTGCGCGCGGTCGCGCAGCGGGTCCTCTTCGCGGTCGTGCTGCTCATCGCCGTCGTGGTCGTCGTCTACGCCGACCGCGACGGCTACCGCGACAGCGCCGGCGGGCCCCTGTCCCTGCTGGACGCCTTCTACTACGCCACCGTCACCATCACCACCACCGGGTACGGCGACATCACGCCGGTCAGCCCCACCGCCCGGCTGGTCAACATCGTCTTCGTCACGCCCGTCCGGGTGCTGTTCATCATCGTCCTCGTGGGCACGACCCTCGAGGTGCTCGCCCAGCGCACCCGCGAGGAGTGGCGCCAGGCCCGCTGGAGGAATCGCGTGCGCGACCACATCGTGGTGGCCGGCTACGGCACGAAGGGCCGCAGCGCCATCGAGACGCTGCTCCGCACCGGCGTCGCCCGCGACTCGATCGTCGTGGTGGACCCCGACCCGAAGGCCGTCGAGGAGGCGGCCGCCGCCGGGATCGCCGGCATCGTCGGCGACGCGTCCCGCAACGTGGTGCAGCGCCGGGCGGCGGTGCCGCTGGCCAGGGAGATCGTGGTGGCGGCCGACCGGGACGACGCCGCCGTGCTGATCACCCTGACCGCGCGGGAGCTGAACCCGTCCGCCCGGATCCAGGCGGCGGTCCGCGAGTCGGAGAACGCCTCGCTGCTGCGGCAGAGCGGCGCCGACCGGGTCGTGACGTCGTCGGAGGCGGCGGGCCGGCTGCTCGGGGTGTCCACCAGCCGCCCGCACGTCGGCGACGTCCTCGCGGACCTGATCGAGCACGGCAGCGGCCTCGACCTGGCCGAGCGGGACGCCGCCCCGGACGAGGTCGGCCGCCCGATCGGGGAGGTCGCCGAGCCGGTGCTGGCGATCGTGCGGGACGACCGCGCGCTCACCTTCGACGATCCGGACTGCTCGCCGATCAGGCCCGGCGACCGGCTGATCGTGGCACGGTCCCTGCCCCGCCGGCGCCCCGCCGTCGATCGCCGCGAAGAGCCAGATTCCTGACATTTCAGGGGGAGGAGTGAACGCCCCCTGATGATCGGATACGTCGTCGCCGTCTCGCTGAGCTGCCTCGTCGGCATCGCCGAGCTCGTCAGCCGGTACCGGGACCGGCCCACCACGCTGGTCCGGGTGCCGAGCACCTGGGTGTACGTCCTGATCAACGGGGCGGCGGGCGCGGGCTCGCTGCTGGCCCTGCACACGTTCGACTGGCGGTTCGGCGTCCAGTCCCCGGACGTCGTCGCCGCCACGCAGGTGCTGGTCGCGAGCTTCGGCTCGATGATGGTGTTCCGCAGCGCGATCTTCACCGTCCGGGTCGGGGACGAGGACGTCGCGGTCGGCCCGAGCACGCTGCTGACCTCGCTGCTCGCCGCCGCCGACCGCGGCGTCGACCGGATGCAGGCCAAGACCCGCGCGCACGAGGCGGGCGAGATCATGCGGGGCGTGTCGTTCGCCAAGTCCAGGCTCGCGCTGCCGACCTACTGCCTCGGGCTGCTGCAGAACGTGTCCGCCGAAGACCAGGCCGACCTGCGGACCGCCGTGGACGCCCTCGCCGGCAGCGAGATGACCGACGGCCAGATGGCCCTCAACCTCGGGCTGCTGCTCATGAACGTCGCCGGGCCCGACGTGCTGCGGTCGGCGGTCGAGACGCTCCGCGCCGAGATCATGTCGGACGACCCGGACGCCCGCCGCGTCCCCGCGCCCCGCGACGGCCAGACCCGCGAGGGCGGCCACGGCGAAGCCGCCCGCGCGGATCTGGCCCGCGCCGACCCCGACTAGCAGGGGCCGAGGGTCAGCGGTAGGTGTGCTCCGGCGCCGGGTAGACGCCGCGCACGACCTCGTCGGCGTAGGTGCGGGCGGCCTCGCCGAGCAGCGTGTTCATGTCCGCGAACTTCTTCACGAACTTCGCCGTGTGCGGGGTGAGCCCTGCCATGTCCTGCCAGACCAGGACCTGCGCGTCGGTCTGGTTGCCGCCGCCGATCCCGATCGTCGGGACCGACAGCGACGCGGTGACCCGCGCCGCGAGGTCCTCGGGCACGCATTCGAGGACGACGGCGAACACGCCCGCGGCCTCAAGGGCCTTGGCGTCCGCCATGAGCTCGTCGCCGTCCTGGCCCCGGCCCTGCACCCGGTAGCCGCCGAACACGTTCACCGACTGCGGGGTGAGGCCGAGGTGGCCCATCACCGGGATGCCCGCGGCGACCATCGCCTCGACCTGCGGGAGGATCCGGCGGCCGCCCTCCAGCTTCACCGCGTGCGCGCCGGTCTCCTTGAGGAACCGCGTCGCGGCGGCGAGCGCCTCGGGCACGCCGGTCTGGTACGAGCCGAACGGCAGGTCGGCGACGACCATGGCGCGCTTGGAGCCGCGGACGACGGCCGCGGTGAGCGGGATCAGATCGTCCACGGTGACGGGGATCGTCGAGTCGTAGCCGTACACGACCATCGCGGCGGAGTCGCCGACGAGCAGGACCGGGATCCCGGCCTCGTCGAAGATCCGCGCGGTGAGCGCGTCGTAGGCGGTGAGCATCGGCCACTTCTCGTGCCGCTGCTTGGCGGCGGCGATGTCGCGTACGGTCACCCTTCGCCCGCTCGTACCGCCGTACAGTGCGGTCGGCTGCGCGGGGGGTGCGACAGAAGAAGACATGCGAGAACCTCCGGTCTTGAGGCGCCACTGTGGCGTACCCAGACGGAACCGATCGTGCCACTTTGGAAACGATTCGGGTAGTCCCCGCAATTCCCAGAAAAGCCGCGCGGCGCCCCGCGGAGGGCGCGCGACGCCTGGCGGAGGGGGCTGCGGAGGGGCGTGTGACGTTCAGAACAGACGCCCGGGTGCCCGGAATGTGGCCGAGGGGGGCATATACCGCAGGGATTTCGACGTGGTAAGCGTGATCTTCTCCCCTTGAAACGGTGTCATGCCCCATACTGTCCCTGGATAGTGCTGATACGACCGGCTGTCTGGGAGCGCGTCAGGTGAGATCCGTCATGGCGCCGCGAGGCGAAGCGCCCGCAACCGATTCCGCGTCCCGGACGCTCGTCCTGGGCATCGACGGTTCCCGGCGGATCGTGCAATGCGGACCGAACGCGAGAGCCGTCCTCGGCCGGGCCCCCGAGGACCTGATCGGCCACCCCGCCACCGAGCTGGTGGGCGACGAGGGCAAGGCCGAGCTCGAAACGCTGCTGGAGGCCGGCGACGCCGGGCAGGAGCGCAACGGCGTCATCACCGTGCGGCGCGGCGACGGCACCTCCACCGAGGCCGTGGTGACCGCGCAGCCCCTCGTCGGCGGCGACTCCGAGGGCGCGGCCACGACGCTGCTGTTCGTCCGGGTCGCGCTGCCGCCGAGCGAGCGCTACCAGGACCCGGCGCTCATGCGGCGCGCGCTGATGGACGACCAGCTCACCCGGTTCGGCGCGTCCCTCGACCTCGACCAGTCCGCCCGCGGGCTCGTCGACGTCGTCGTCCCGCACTACTGCAACGCCGCGTCGGTGCTGGTGCTGGAGAGCCTCGTCGCCGCCGACGAGGTGCACGCCGAGTCCGGGTCCGCGGTGCTGCGCCGCATCGCCGTCACCTCCGACGACGGGAACGCGGCGTGGACGTCGACGTTCCCCGTCGGCGAGGTGCTGGTGTTCCCCGAGGGCACCCCGTACCGGCAGGTCATGGAGACGGCGCGGCCCGTCCACCTGCCGAACATCGACGTGGACGAGGCGTCGGAGATCGGCCGGCTGTGGCGCCGCCGCCCCGCCGGGGAGCTGCTGTCCGGCGTGTCGATGGTGCTGCTGCCGATGATCGCCCGCGACACCCTGCTCGGGTTCCTCGCCTGCACCCGCGTCCCCGGTTTCCGCAAGTTCGACGCCTACGACGTCGAGATCGGCATGGAGTTCGCCACCCGCGCAGCGATCGTGATCGACAACGCCCGGCTGTTCAGCCGCGAGCGCGCCACCGCGCTCGCGCTGCAGCGCAGCCTGCTGCCGAACCGGCTGTCCGCACCGTCGTCGGTCGAGGTCAGGCACCGCTACCTGCCCGGCAGCAAGCTCGTCGAGGTCGGCGGCGACTGGTACGAGTCGATCGCGCTGCCCGGCGCCCGCGTCGCCCTGATCGTCGGCGACGTCGCCGGGCACGGCGTCCGCGCCGCCGTCACCATGGGACGCCTCCGCACCGCCCTGCACACGCTCGCGAACCTCGAACTGCCGCCCGCCGAGGCCCTGCACGTCATGCACGAGCTCATGATCGAACTCGGCGAGCAGGAACCGCACTTCGCCACCTGCGTGTACGCGGTGTACGACGCGACCACCGGCACGATCGAGATCGCGTCCGCCGGGCACCTCCCGCCGCTGCTCGCCAGCCCGAACGGCGACAACGAGTACCTCCAGGTCCCGCCCGCGCCGCCGCTCGGCGTCGCGGGCGGCGCCGCGATCGAGAGCCGCGAGTTCACCGTCGAGGACGGCAGCCTCTTCGTCATCTACACCGACGGCCTCGTCGAGAACCGCGGCCGCGACATCGACGACGGCCTCGCCCGCCTCCAGACCGTGTTCGGCCCCGACTCCGTCGGCCACTCCATGGAGGACCTGGCCAAGGCCACCCTCGCCGGCGTGTACGCCGACCAGCACCGCGACGACATCGCCGTCCTCATCGCCCGGCTCCGCCGCCTCCCCGAGGACCGCTACGCCTCCTGGACGCTGCCCGCCGACCCGGCCGCCGTCCGCCGCGCCCGCGGCCTGGTCAGCAGCCGCCTGGAAGACTGGGACCTGGAGGAGCTCGCCTACACCACCGAGCTGCTGGCGTCCGAGCTGATCACCAACGCGCTCCGCTACGCGCCCGGCCCGATCGAACTGCGCCTCCTCCTGGAACGCACCCTCGTCTGCGAGGTGCTGGACCGCTCCGCCGCGCTGCCCCGCCTCCGCCGCGCCGAAGACGACGACGAGAACGGCCGCGGCCTCCTCGTCGTGAGCCAGCTCGCGCACCGCTGGGGCACCCGCCGCACCGCCGCCGGCAAGGTCGTCTGGTGCGAGCAGATCGTCCCCGGCGTCGACCCGGACGCCTCCGAACAGGTCCCCGGCTGGCCCGGCGAAGCCTGGCCCGGCGAAAGCCATCACCGCGAGTAAGAACGGGCCTTAGCGCTCTCGCCAGCGGTTGGTTATGGGGAGGCGGCGGTCCCGGCCGAAGTTCTTCGGGGTGATCTTCGGGCCGGGCGGGTACTGGCGGCGCTTGTATTCGGCCAGGTCGACCAGGCGGATGACGCGGTCGACGAGGGCGGCGTCGTGGCCGTTGGCGATCAGGGCGTCGCGGCCCATGTCGCGTTCGACGTAGTCGGTGAGGACGGGGTCGAGGACGGTGTACTCGGGCAGGCTGTCGACGTCGCGCTGGCCCGGGCGCAGCTCGGCCGACGGCTCCTTGACGAGGATCGCCTCGGGGATGGGCTCCTCCGCGAAGGGGTGCAGGAACGGCGTGCTCTTGCCGGCCTGGGTGTTGCGCCAGCGGGCCAGGTCCCAGACGGTGAGCTTGAAGACGTCCTTGATGGGGCCGAAGCCGCCGGCGGAGTCGCCGTAGAGGGTCGAGTAGCCGGTGGCCAGCTCGCTCTTGTTGCCGCCGGTCAGGACCAGGTGGCCGTGCTCGTTCGACAGGGCCATCCAGATGTTCGCGCGGATCCGGGCCTGGAGGTTCTCGGCGGCCAGCCCGTGCAGGTCGAGCTGGGTCTCGAATGCCTCGACCATGGGGGCGATGGGGACCGTGCGGGAGTTGATGCCTTGCCGTTTGACGAGTTCCTCGGCGTCCACCACTGAGCCTTCGGAGGAATAGCGGCTGGGGAGGAGGATGGCGTGGACGTTCTCCGGGCCGATCGCGTCGGACGCGATCGTGGCGACGAGGGCCGAGTCGATGCCGCCCGACAGGCCGAGGACGACGGAGCGGAACCCGTTCTTGCGGACGTAGTCGCGCGTGCCGAGGACGAGTGCCGCGTACACCTCGGCGAGGTCGTCCAGCGGCTCGGCGACGGTCTGCGGCTCGACCGGGTAGGCGGGCAGCGGGCCGGTGGACAGGACGCGCCGGTCGATGGTGATCGTGGTGCCGTCCAGCGCGTCCACCGGGGTGCCGTGGGCCGGTGCGGGGG
>NZ_SMJX01000092.1 GCF_004348535.1 Actinomadura sp. KC216 | reverse complement strand
GAGTGGTCACGTCCGGGGTGATGACGGCCAGGCGGGCGCCCGCGGGGTCGGTCATGACGGAGAACCGGCCCGGCCGGATGTCGGTCGGCGGGACGTGGACCTGGGCGCCCAGCTCGGCGGCGCGGCGGGCGGTGGCGTCGCAGTCCTCGACCCAGAAGTACGGGATCCAGTGCGGCGGGAACCCTTCCGGCCACCACGCCTCGATGGGCAGCATGCCCCCGACGGACCAGTCCCCGATCTTCCAGTTGGTGTAGGACGGCGCGTAGTACGAGCGGTCGACGGGCGTCCAGCCGAACACCTTGCCGTAGAAGCGGCGCGCGTCGTGGACGTCGGTGCTCGCCAGCTCGACCCAGCACGTCGCGCCGGGCTCGTCGACGACGCCGGAGCCCTGCAGGTTGTAGGGCAGCCAGAGCGCGAAGTCGGCGCCCTGCGGGTCGGCGCACAGCGCCATGCGCCCGAGGTCGGCGACGTCGGCCGGCTCGACGGTCACCGCCCCGCCGGCGGCGCGGACGGCGCCGAGCGTGGCCTCAAGGTCCTCGACGCGGAAGTAGCACGTCCAGGACGCGGGCTCGGTGTCGTCGGCGAGCTCGTTCACCCCGGCGACCTCCGGGCCCTGCGCCCCGTCGAGCGTGAAGACCTCGTTGTCGCCCCACACGCCCAGGGCCAGCGTGTAGGAGTGCCACCCGAAGACACCGCGGTAGAACTCCTTGGACGCCCCCACGTCCGGGCTGGTCAGCTGGGTCCATGCCAGGGCCCCGGGGGCGTGCGCGGTAACCTCGGGCATTCCTCCACGGTAGGAACGGGCGGGCAATCTCCCCTGCCCCGGACCGCCAAGACGATCCCAATGTTCAGACGCTGTCGACGGCCTGGAGCAGGCCCCAGACGAAGTGGGCGGCGAACGTGCCGCCGGGCGTGGTGAGGGTGGCGTGCCAGCGGCTCGGGGCGTCGCCGTCCTGGTGGGCGACGCTGCCGAAGCGTGCGGCGACGTCGCCGACGACGCAGGACCAGGGGACGAGGTCGTCGACGGTGCCGAGGCGCGGCACCGGGACGTCGCTCGCGCGGGCGAGCCATTCGTGCGCGACCGAGCCGTCCGGGGCCAGCATGATCTCAAAGCGCAGGCCGGGCCACAGCGACAGCCCGGTCCACCAGGCGACCTCGCAGGTCACGTCGCCGATCCGGTGCTCCTCGACGCCGCCGGGCGGGCCGAGGACCGCCTCGTAGCGGCGCCGCCCGCGCGGGAACGTCCGGGACCGGAGGATCCGCTGCCAGCGGGCGTTGACCTCCCGCATCTCGGTGCGGGACGCCTCCAGCGCGCGCATCGCGTCCTCGACGAGGCCGGGCTGGTAGTCGGCCATCCGGCGGAGCAGCACGAGCTGGAACTCCCGCCGCGCGAATCCCTTCACCGGCGCCACGCTACCCGCGCCTATTCGTCGTCGGCGATCCCCAGGCCGCGCGCTTCCTCGGGGTCGGGGGTGAAGGGCTCTTCGGGGTCGTAGTCGGACGGGCGCGGCCGCTCGGGCCCGTCCGGGCCGACGCGGACGACGTACTCGAAGCGGATGACGCGGAACCGGCGGCCGAGGACGGTGATCTCGGCGCGGCGCGTCCCGTCCCTGAGCAGCCCGGCGGCGGCCCGGTACTCGGCGAGGACGTCCGGCGACGACGCGAGCATCATCGGCACGATCGTGTCGAAGTAGGTGGCGAGGTGGTCGCGGACGCAGGCGGGGCTGTGCAGGAACGGGCCGTGCGGCGGCCACGTCCCGCTCTCCTTCTCCGCGGCGGCGAACCGGGCGGCGAGCCGCGCGACGCGGGGATGGGTGACGAGCGCGCGGCGCGCGTCGCGGGTCACCTCGACCGGGACGACCGGCCCTTCGGGGACCTTCTCCCACCGCTCCCCCAGCAGCTCCGCCGACCCGGGCGCCAGCGCGGGCGGCAGCAGCCCGTGGTCGAACCGGCGGGCGTCGCGGCGGGTGCGGGGCTCGGGCAGCTCGTCGGGGTCGGTGGGGCGCGGCGGCTCGGGGCCGTCCACGCCGAAGCGGCAGAACCGGTCGGCGCGGACGACGCGGAACACCCGCCCGGCGACGGTCACCTCGTCCGGGCGGCCGCGTTCGAGGAGCGCCGCCCCGTCCCGGAACTCCCCGCGGTCGGCGCCGGAGGCGTCGCGGGCCATGTTCCGGAACCACCAGGCGAGCGAGTCGCGGGCGTCCTGCGGCGTCATCCGCTCCATCCCGGACATCATCCAGCCGCCGTCGACCCGTTCCATCACCCCGTACGTCGGCCCGTACCAGAGCACGAGCGGGTGGGTCCGCTGCGCCCGCACCTCGCCGAGCCACGCCGACGACGACGCGGCCGACAGCGAAGGAGGCAGGTCACCAGCGAGAGCCGCGCCATCACTACCCGTCATAGCCTCCATCGTCACAGGGCGCGGGGTCCGGCGCGCGCGATTCCGCCATTCGGCCCGGCAGGACTGCGCAGCGTCAGGACCTGCGGGCGCCGATGGCGGCGGCGAGGGCGGGCCAGCTCCGGTCCAGCTCCCGCCGCCAGTACTTCCAGTTGTGCATGCCGGGCCCGTAGAGGTTCGCGGTGACGGGAACGCCCGCCCTCCTGGCCGCCTCGACGAAGTTGGCCGTCATCACCCCCGCCAGCTGCTCGCCGATGCGCCCGGCGTGCCACGGCACGGTGTCGGGGTCGTCGAAGGGGCCGGGCTGCCCGTTCCCGGATGAGACGTACACGCCGGTGCCCTTCAGCCGGTCCACCATCGCGGCCGCGTCGTGCGCGCGCCAGTTCGCCCGCGCGGTGATCGGGTCGCCCCAGATCGCGGTGCCCGCCTCCCGGTTCATCGACGTCAGGATCGTCGGCATGCCCGGGGCGGTGATGTTGAGCGGGCCGCTGTAGGACGCGGCGTACCTGAACAGCCCCGGGTGGCGTTCGGCGTAGGTGATGGCGCCCTGCCCGCCGGACGACAGCCCGATCGCGGCGCGCATCGACCCGGCGTGGAAGTTGCGCTCCATCAGCGGGATGACTTCGTCGATGTGGAAGGTCTCCCAGGCCGGGATGCCGCCCTTGCCGTCGTTCCACCAGTTCGTGTACGAGCCGCGGGAGCCGCCTTCGGGCATGACGACCATCACGTCGTAGGCGCCCGCGGTCTTCTCGATGTCGGAGTCGCGCGTCCAGGACCCGAAGTCGTTGTTGCCGCCGTGGTAGGCGTAGACGACGGGCCACGACCTGCTCGCCCCGGCCGACCAGCCCTTCGGGACCAGCACGCGCGTCTTCACCTTGGCACCGAGCGCCGGCGACGCGATCGTGACGTCGAACTGCCGCACGCCGGACTTCTTGACACTACTGATGGCCGCACCATCGGCGGCCTTTGCATAGGTGCCGGGCCGGGCGCCGCCCGGCGCCCCCACCCGCGTGCCACGGCCACCGGGATTGGTGTCGGGGTCGTCGGGCCCCGGCGCGCGGTCACCCGTCCGGAACGGCTTCGTACCGGGCGGAACCTTCGGCAGCTTCGGCGACGTCCCGGGAGCCTTCGTCGGCGGCCCGAAAGAGGGAACCGGCTCGGCGCCGCCCCTGGCCTCCGACCGCTCCTCCGGCACGCCGACGCCCGCCTGCGCGAGCCCGACCATCACGGCCGGCAGCAGCACGGCCGCCGCCGCGGTCCCCGCAATGGCGATCTTCCTGTCCGTACGCTTCTTCATGCCGCTCCCCAGCCGGCCGCGACACCCCGCGAACGAGCGCAGGGCACGGCACTCCCGCCCGCCGAAGAAGCTACTGTTCCCGCCGATACACCGCAAGTATTGACATCAGATGCAATAACCCCGAACCGCCCAGCGCCCCGGAATGGTTCTACGGAGCCCCGTCCAGGCGGATGGACTGCTCGTGCGAGAACACGTTCAGCGGGTCCCACTGCCGCTTGACGTCCTGGAGCCTTTCGTAGGCGTCCTTGTAGTAGAGCGTCTCCCACGACTGGCCGGACCCGTTCCATCGCTCATCGTTCAGGTCGACGTCGGGGTATCCGATGTAGCAGCCGTCCGTGACGTCGCCATCCGCGACGGGCACTCCCCCCGGTCTGCGCGAACGTGGCCTTGTACGTGTCGCGGATCCAGGCGATGTGCGTGTCCTCGTTGGCGTCGTGTCTCGTCCAGTAGACCTGGTACTGCATCTTGAGAATGGAGTCGCGCTGCCGCGCCGCCGTGTCGTGCAACGGATGGTTTACGGGTCGGCGTCTACCACCGCCACGTCGACCGCGTACAGATAGTCGACGGTGAGCCCATGCTGCCGCGACAGCCGCCCAATCCGCCCGCGGGGATGTGCCCACCGAGCCCGACCGAGTAGCACGACCCGCCGGGCAGCGTCTTCCGACTGGCCGGGTACAGGTGGCTGTAGACGTGCCAGTTCGTCGCCCCGGCCTCGACGCAGTACGCCTGCATGGCGCTGTCGTAGTACATCCCGTACATGGGGCTCACGTCGAGGATCATCCGCACGTCGTCGCCGCAGACGAAGTCCTCGTAGCAGTGCCCGCCGGACTTCACCGTGATCCGCGTCCAGTCCGGGTCCTGCGGGGCCTCGTTCACGCGGTGGTGAGCGCCGCCGCCACCTCGTCGGGCGTCCGCACCAGCCGCACGTACTCCGGCTCGGCGATCCACCGCTGGTTGAACCCGCGGCTCATCGCCGGATACCGCCTGTCACCGGGACGAATCGTCGTGCTGGGCAACGCCGGAACATCGCTCACGCCTGCCGGGACCTTGCTCATGCCATCGCCTCCGCGCCTCGAACCAGAACCGCGAAGAACCCTTCCCCGCCAACCCATCCGGTAGCCGATCAGCAACACACAGTTAGCGCATCGGCGAGGTCCGGCAGAAGGACCTCGGCGACCGTCTCCTCCGTTACGGCGGCGTCATGCGTTCGCAGACTGTGGACGAGTTCGTCGTCCCGGGACGGCCGAGTCCGCGGAGGAGCCGGATGACGGCGCCGGTCGGCCGGTTCGACGAAAGCTCCGACGGCGGACGGCCTTCACCGAAGCGCTGCACCGCCAGGGCAAGGACCGCCGAGTTCTCGCTCACCCGCCACATCCGGGTCGTCGGCGGGCAGCGCCGCCGGGGCGGCCGTCCATGGGGGACATCAGGTAGCCGCCCATGTTTGCGCCATGTGTTCGCGCGCGGCCACCGGCGCGGAAAGGCGGTTGAAGGAAGCAGGCGCCGTGCGATAAAGGCAGTCCACTCCATATCGATGAAGGAGCCGCACAGATTTCTCCTGCGGTTCGGCCGGAAACAAACCGGCGACCCTATCCACTAGCTCAGGACTGTGCGGGGCATAGTCCAGGAGCTGGGCCAGGGCCTCGCGCACATAATGATGACCGGGGTTACTCTTGGCTTCGACGATCTCGGTACCATCCGGCCCGGTCACGAGGATGTCCGTAATACCCACCGGGGTTTGCAGGCGGTCGGCACGGTGATTGGGAAGGCTGGTGACGTAACTCGCGGACAAGAAGCGCTTCAGCGCGCCTGACCCGTATCTCACGAGCAACGGAACGAAAACTCGTCTGAGTGGTATGGATTCTTTCGAGATCCACGACCTGGGTGTGATCGGTGAGGGCCTGAAGGACTTCGGCTTCCCGCATCAGATCTTCCTGGAAGCCGGTCGACGTCACGATACCGAGGCCTTGCAGGAGCACCTCCGCCTTGTCTCCCTCCAGAATCCGTAGGCCCATGAAGTTGTCACCCTGGTTGAAACCGGGCAGTGCCCAGATTTCTTCGTAGTCGATCTCCGTGGCTTGAAAACTCACCAAGCTGTAGACGTTGTTCCAACTACCCTTGTCGGGCTCGGGACTCCAGAGAGTGTCAGCAAAGGCGGGGTTGTCGAAGAGAACACCGACTTCACCGATACCGCGGACCTTGTTCAAACCGGTAAAGAGGACGACGTCACCAAAGTGTACGCGTTTCATTTTACTGTTCTGAAAAGAGGTTGCTCCCCAGAACCGCGCCCGCCCCGAGGGGTGCAGGCCCAAGAGTGATTGTTTCTGAGCCTCGGTCAGCCGGGACTCGTGCGCGGACGCGGTGAACGCGACCTCTTGCCCCATGGTGTCGGCCCACCGCCGCCGGGAGGCCGGGTTGCCGTAGGAAGGCTGTATCACCACAACCGCCATAGCTGATCCTCTTTCGCCCGATTCACCACCTATGTCTTGCGCGAGTATTTTGGCACCCGGACAGCTCAGGCCGTAACCCTCAGGTCACATGGTTCTGAACCCGTCACCGTCCAGGGTCCTGGGTACCGCGCACGGTGTTCTCGCCGCTGCAGCGAATGATCGAAGTGGGTACGACGCGATGGCCAGGCACTCCTGTTCGCGCCGGGCTCTTCTACCGCGCCAAAACCCCATGGTGCCCCTCAACGTCATTGTCGGCGACTCCCTCGTGGCCGAGGCCTCCGACTACGGCGGTTTTCGGGACTCTGGCCGGACAGTATCGGTGGGTGGCGGAGAAGCCGATCGAGCCGATCGAGAAGCTTTTTCAGACCATCGGGGGCGGTGCGCTGACCGGCCTATTTGGATCGGTGGCTCGGCTACATGCGGGTGAGGAGAGCAAGCTGATCGACGTGCTTGCCGAGCTCCTGAATGCGGAGCATGTGCCCTTCATCCCGCACCTCGGCATAGGGATGCGGGGTGGCGGAGGCGGGCGGGTGCACCAGGCTGGACGTGGACTCGCCCGGGGTTAAGCAGTGGCGTAGCGATGTTGACCCGGCGACCGGGTTGAGCCCGGCCGTCGCCTACGAGGAGTACCTCTCGCAGCAGGTGGAGCGGTACCCGGAGCTCTCCCGGGAAGAACTCGCCAAAGTGGCGGCCTCCCAAGAGAGGAGCCAGAGCTCGCCCTCGTCCTGGGCCTGCACCTTGTTCAGGCAGCCGTTGAGGACCTGGTACTTGCTGAGCTTGCGGAGGCGACGCGCAGTGAATCCGTCGTCCATCTGCTCACGGCACCGGGGCTCTTCCATGTCCGGTATCCAGACCGTCACGGCGCCAGCGGCAGCAAGTGCATCTTTGCCATCAGCCCGTCACGGTGCAATCGCAGGCAGTTCAATGGTGGACAAGGACGCCTGTGCGTCCGCAGGACGGCAGGCGAACGGAGGCACCTCGGGCCGTGAAGATAAGCATCAGCGTCGAAGGGACGACCGACGACCGGGAGCTTGCCGACCTGTACCGATGGATCGCCAGAGATCACGTTCTGACGCGGCGGAACCGGATCTCGACCGCCATCGCGGCGCCCGCACCGGACGAGCAGGGCGGCGCCCTGGAGGCGATCAACGCGGTCGCGGGCAACGCCATCGCACTGAGCAGTCTCGTTGTCGCCGTCCTGGCCCACCGTAGGAACGGCTCTGCCGACAGCGGCCGGGGAACGGTCCGCATCGAACGCGACGGCATCGTGGTGTCGATCGAACCCGGCAGCGAGATATCGGCCGAAGAGATCATCGAGCTCCTGGCCCCTGAAACGCCTCCGGACGAGGACACTACCGGCGGCTCCCGGGCATGACCCCGCCACCGCGGCGGCTCTCCGACCCAGAGCATTCCCGGGTCGTGCTGGTCGGAACGGCCCGTTACCGCCATCTCCATGATCTCCCGGCCGTGGCCCGCAACCTGGAAGCACTCGCCTCCACGTTCACACAAGGCCCGTGGCGGCTGCCGCCCGAGAACTGCATCCAGCTCCTGGACACGGACGATCCGCGCGTCGTCCTGGACGCTTTGCACGCTGCCGCCACCGAGGCGACCGACACGCTGGTCTTCTACTACGCCGGTCACGGCCTCATCGATGAGCTCGGAGGCAGCAATCGTCATTTGCACCTGGCGCTGCCCAATGCCAGCAATGAACTCTTCCACCACGGCCTGGTCTATGACGACGTCCGGCGCCTGATGCTCAGCCACAGAACCAACGCCCTGCGGAAGGTGGTCATTCTGGACTGCTGCTATTCCGGGCTGGCCACCGCGCAGAGCGCCGCTGACGATCTGGGGCCTCTGACCGACATCCACGGCAGCTTTGTGCTTACCGCCACATCGGCGACCGCACCGGCGTTCTCGCCCCGCTACGAGACCTACACCACGTTCACCGGCGCCCTCCTGAAGATCATCAATGATGGCGTGCCCGGCGCTGGCCCCGTTCTGAACATGAAGACCGTCTTCGGCCACCTGACTCGCGAACTCCGGTCTCGTGCGCATCCCGAGCCCACGGCGATGAACATTGATTCCGGTGATGACATCGCCTTCTTGGCGAACGCCGCTCACCGGAGCCCCGCACGGTTTCGCGATCATGCCGGCGACGGCTCCAGCCAGGCAGAGGACCTCGAAGAGGCCGGTCGAGCGCCGTCCGGCTCCCCCGCCATGGGAACCGGGGCGCTCCCCGGAAACGCCGCGCCACCCGAGCCTGCGGAAGAGCCCGCTACCGCAGGCGCCGAACTCGTCGACTTTTGGGGTCCTCGCCTTGCCGATCTGGCCTTCAAACCCCTGATCGCCCTCTCTGACGCGGCGAAACATCTCACCAGATCGGCGACGATGGGCCCGACCCGGGCCGCAACCGATCCACCACGCCGCCCGATGTCCGACCGCAGAGCGTCGATCTACTTGGCCGCCGCATTCGTAGGAGTAATCGGGCTTTCCTGGGGAGTGGCCGTAATCGGCAAGGCCACGGCTGAGACCCCCCTGGCCAGCCAAGCGCTGAGCGGCCCTAGTCCGGTCATCAGGCCCAGGATGCCGAGCGAGTCCGCCGACGGCTTCACCTGGACGGCGACGGAACCGGTGAAGACCGACTTCCAGCCTGCCCCGACTCGGGCCACGCAGCTCCGCGGCGCCCTCATGGCCACCGTGCCCGCGGGATGCGAAGCCGAGGCATTGCGGTGGCGGATCACCATCGACGAGCGCCAGGTCGGAAGCGGCGTCATGAGGACCGGGAACGGACACCAGGTCGACACCCGCTACGATCTCGGCCGCACTCCGAAGCACATCGTCATCGCGGCCTGGTGGGACACCGACGCCACCTTCTGCGATTCCTTCAAACTGACGTGGCGAGACCCTCATATGCCGAACAACCTGCGATGGCCGTGGTAACCCGCACTGATCGCCAAGAGAGGGTTCAGCGCATCTGGTTCTCGATTCGGTGGCGGATTCGTGTCGCGGCGGGGTCGGCGAAGCCTGACAGTTCGTGCAGGGCGTCCGACCAGGAGGCGAGGGCTTCGACGCGGCGGTCGTGGGCGGTCAGGGTGGTGGCCAGGTTGTCGAGCGCGAGTGCTAACGGCCAGCGGTTGTCGCCATACTCGCGGAGGATGTCGACGGCACGGCGGTGGCATGTCTCGGACTCCTCCAGCAGGGCGAGGTCCCGGGCGGCTTCTCCGGCGCCGTCCCAGGCGAGGGCCTCGCGTACCCGGTCGCCGATCGTCCCCTGAAGGTCGATCGCCCGGCGGCAAGCCTGGAGGGCGTTGTCCGGGTCACCCGCCGCACGCTGCACTCGGGCCAGTTCCAGGAGCCAGTACCCCTCCCAGGTCGGATTGCCGTACCGCCGGGCGATCTCCACGGCCCGGCCCGCCGCGTCCAGCGCCCCGAGAACGTCGGCGCGGCCCCGCCGCACCATGCTGAGCAGCCGGAGCGCGTTGCCCTCCCCGCCGCGCTCCGCGCGCTCGCTGAACAGCGCCAGGGCGTGCCGGACCATCGGCTCCGCCCCGTCGAGGTCGCCTAGCTCGACGCGGGCCTCGCCGACGTTGGCCGCGAGGACCGCCTCCCAGTGCGCGTCGTGGAGCGCGCGGTAGACGTCCATCCCGCGTTCGAACATCTCCAGCGCCTCCCGCAGGCGCCGGCTCCGCAGGTGGACGAGGCCCAGGGCGTTCAGCGACAGCGCCTCTCCCTCCCGGTCGCCGGACTCGCGGCGGATCAGGAGCGCGGCACTGTGCGACTCCGCACCGCGTTCCAGCTCATGCGACTGGGTGTACGCCATGCCGAGGCTCTCCAGCAGCTCCGCCTCGCCCTGCCTGTCACCGGCGCTGCGCGCGGCCTCCAGGCCGATCCGGCTGGTCGTCACCCAGTCCTCGAACGGGTTGAACCGCATGTAGATGTTGCGGAGCACCACCGACAGTTTCCACGCGTGCTCGGGCAGTTCGTTGTCCGCCGCGTCCCGCGTCGCCGCGACCAGGTTGGCGCGCTCCCGCTCGTACCAGCGGACCGCGCCGTCGTAGGAGTCGAACTCCAGCGGCTCGACGCCCTCCTCGGCCCGCGGCAGGGAGACGTTTCTCTCCTGCGGGTTGATCCAGGTCTGTGCCGCGTCGGCCGTGTAGATGTACCAGGTCAGCATCCGCCGCACCGCCCGGTTCCGGTCGTCCTGGCGGTCCTCCCGCCTGGATCTGTCCATCGCGTAACTCCGCAACAGCTCGTGGAACTGGAAGCGTCCTCCCGGCCCCGGTTCGATCAGGTGGGCACTGGCCAGCGCGTCCAGCGAGCGCCGGGTCTCGCGGGGCCCCGCCCCGGCGAGCGCCGCCGCCGCGCCCGCGCCGAACTCCGGGCCGGGATGCAGGGACAGGGCCCTGAACAGGGCCGCGGCCTCCGCCGGCAGGGCCCGGTACGACCACGTGAACACCGCCCGGATGGCGTCCGCGTCGTCCGCCTCGTCCGGCTCGTCACCATGTGCGGGCGGATCCAGCAGGCCGGACTCGCTCCGCAGCTCCGCGATCAGCTCGCCGAGCGGTGTCCACGGACGGGCCGCGACGCGCTCGGCCGCGACGCGGAGGGCCAGCGGGAGGCGGGCGCACACGTGCGCGAGCTCGGCGAACCGCGACTGCTCGTCCAGGCGGGACGCGAGGCCGGCCTCGCGCAGCAGCGCGACCGCGTCCTGCTCCGGCAGGAGCCGCAGCGTGATCCGGCGGGCCCCGTCTCTGGCGACCAGGCCCGGCAGCGTTCCGCGTCCGGTCGCGACGACAGCGCAACCGGGAGCGCCGGGCAGCAGCGGCCGCACCTGCGCCGGGGTCGCCACGTTGTCCAGCACGATCAGCATCCGGCGCCCTGCGAGCAGCGACCGGTACAGCGCCGCGCCCTGGTCCACCTCACCGGGGATCGCCTGCCGGGCGACGCCGAGCGCGGTCAGGAAGCCTTCCAGGACGCGCAGCGGGGTGACCGGCTCCCCCGGGTCGTGCCCGCGAAGGTTCACGTACAGCTGGCCATCGGGGAAGCGGTCCTGCCGCGCGTGCGCCCAATGCACGACGAGCGACGTCTTGCCCACTCCGGCGGTGCCGACGACCAGCGTGATCGGGTTCTGGTGGTCACCGTCGAGCCCCTGGTCGAGCAGGCGCAGCTCCGCCGATCTGTTGACGAAACCGTGCACGTCGCCCGGTAACTGTCTGGGCAGTGGAGCGGCACGGGCTCGGTGGACATGAACGCCGCCGCTGATGTCCCGCGCCTGGACGACGTTCCCGACGGTGGCGGCGGACAACTCGGCGCGGGCGTCCTCCCCGGACATCGGTCACCCGGTGAGCGCGTTCCGGCGGGGTGGTGGCAGGTCGGCCACCCTGCGCCGGAAGAACGACTCCATGGTTTCGGCGCCACGGAACAGTTCGCTGGTCAGCTCCGCGGCGTCGGCGACCAGTTCGGGTGCCGAGAACCGGACGGCTCCGTCCAGCGCGCCGGACTCGTCGTAGCAGACCCGGTACAGCGTGGACGCACCGAGCGTGACCAGCTCCGGGAGCGGCCCGGACCGTTCGTACCGCGCGACCGCTTCGGCGTCGGCCACCCGGATGTCCTCCCCGCACTCGGCCCGCAGCCTGAGCAGGTGCAGCTCCCATTGCAGGTAGGGCGTGAGCGGCTCCTGCACCACCCGCAGACGGAAGAGGCGGATGCGTTTCCGCACGGCCTCCGCCATGAAATCTTCCAACCATTCTCGTTCGTCTTCCAGCAGCCGCAGGGCGGTGCTCCACTCGCCGCGAGCGAAGGCGTCCCAGCTCGGGAAGCCCGGCTCAATGAAATGCTGGGCACGTTCGAGCTTCCAGGACGCCTCGCCCTGGATCGTCCATTGTCGCGCCCGGAAATCGCGCCGATATTCCTCGAGGGACAGCCGTTCCCCGAGTGAATCGTCGAGACGGGTGAGGTCAGGCATCGGGGATGTCGTGTTTTGCGGCGATGAGAGTGCTGCGCGGGATGATCACGATCCGCTCGTCCGCCGCGACGGCGGCGCCTTCCGGCAATCTGGGCAGGTAGGCGCGGGTGAGGTCCCTGCCGATCACCGCGACGTCGCCGTTGTCGAGCTCCCAGATATCCGGGCATCCGTCTCGTCCGCCGGTGTTTCCCAGCTCCTGCGCCGATTTCCCGAGACGCCGGTGAAACGACGCTGAGACATCGGCTTCCGATGATCGATTCATGACAGCCAATCCACAGACAGAGACATCGACGTAAAAAATCTATGCGGACACAGACGTGATGTCAAGGAACCTACATCAATACGTTGCCGATTGATGCTCCCATCAAAGGACAACTGATCAGCAACTGACAGGCACGGTCCAAAGTGACGCAGAACAAGATCGAATGGAGGTTGTACAGGCCCATTTTGGGACCACCATCGGCCAGGTCGGTCAAGCCTGGCCAAACCCGTTCACATCGCCGAGACGGACTCGACGGGCCATGTCCCTGGCCGGGTCGTTCGGGCCCGGTCGCCCGAGTGGTGTTCCGGCCGCCGGCCGACAGGCGGGAAGACGGAGGCCGCCGTCTTCCCGCTGCTGACGCGGACGGCCTCGGGTTCCGGGGCCCGGTCTCGCTGATCTACGTGGCCTCGCTTAAGGCTTTGCTCAACAATCTTTTGCCGCGTCTGGAGACCTGCACCGGCCGGCGCCGCTGGGTCTGCGGGGTTCGTGTCGTCGTGGTGGACGACGTGCACGCCTCCGCCGGCGACGTTGAGCGACCTGGCCGATCTGCGCGGGGCGGAGATCGTCCTGGGCGAGCCCTGCCGCTTCATGCTCTAGGGGAAGCGTTCGCGGAGGGTGGGGAGGAGGTCTGCCTCCGCCCAGGTGCGGAAGTCCTTCTGGTGGTCGGGGCCCGACTGGCAGAAGGAGATGTGGGTGAAGCCCGCGTCGGCCCACTGCTGGACGGCCTGGACGTAGTCGTCCACGTTGTTGCCGCACGGGACCGACTTGGCGACGTCCTCGGGGCGGACGGTCTGTGAGGCGGCCTCGAAGTTCACCGGGCCCGGCAGCTCGGCCATGACCTTCCAGGCCGGGGCCGAGAACCTCCAGATGCGGTGGGCGCGGCGGACGCATTCGTCGTAGTCGTCGCCGTAGGCGACCGGGATCTGGCCGTAGACCGGTTTGCCCGCGCCGCCCTCCTTGTGGAAGAGGTCGACGACCTTGCCCACGGGCTGGTCGGAGATGAGGGCGTCGGCGTGGCGGGCCGCGAGGCGGCCGGCGCGGGGGCCGTAGGCGGCCATCCCGATCTGGACGGGACGGTCCGGCAGGTCGTAGAGCTTCGCGGAGTCGACGGTGAAGTGGCGGCCCCGGTAGTTCACGTAGTCGCCGCCGAAGAGCGCCCTGATGATCTCGACGGCCTCCTCGAACATCTCGTGCCGGACGTCCACCGACGGCCAGCCGCGCCCGACGACGTGCTCGTTCAGGTTCTCGCCCGAGCCGAGGCCGAGCGTGAAGCGCCCGTCGGACAGGACGCCCATCGTGGCCGCCTTCTGCGCCACCACGGCGGGGTGGTAGCGCATGATCGGGCAGGTCACGAACGTCATCAGCGGGATGCGGTGGGTGGCCTGCGCGAGCGCGCCGAGCACCGACCAGGCGTAGGCCGAGTGGCCCTGGTCCTCCAGCCACGGGAAATAGTGGTCGGAGATCACCGAATAGTTGAAGCCGGCCTCCTCCGCCTCCACCAGGTCGGCGATGAGTTGTTTCGGCGGTGTCTGTTCGCAGAGCAGCGTGTATCCGAATTCCATGCGGGCTCGCCTACCCCTCCGGACGCGTCGAATGGTCAAGACATGGTCAGGACAGGTCTCGTTTCGGTATCGAAAGAGATCCGCCCGGCGGTCTGAGAGATCGGCTCGGCGGTCAAAGGGATCAGCTCAGTATCCGAGCAGATCGACCAGGTCGTCGGCGTGTTCCTCTTCTTCTTCGAGGATGTTCTCCATCAGCCGGCGGGTGGTCACGTCGCCATCGCCGAGCCAGCGGATGATCTCCTGGTAGGACTCGATGACGATCCGCTCGGCGACGAGGTTCTCCTTGAGCATGCCGGTCAGGTCGCCGTCGTCGAACGTCTCGTAGGTCGTGTGGGAGCGGGTCGCGAGCGTCTCCGGGTCGAAGTCCGGCTCCCCGCCGAGCTGGTTGATCCGCTCGGCCGCGCGCATCGCGTGGTCGCGCTCCTCGTCCGCGTGCTCGCTGAACTCGGCGGCGACCTGCGCCCGGTCGATCCCGGTGGCGCTGATGGCGTGCCGGGAGTACCGCATCCAGCAGACGATCTCGGTGGCGAGCACGTCGTTGAGGACGCCGATGACCTGGTCGGCGCTCCGGCGATATCCCTCCGTCACCGGCCCGTCCGCCATTTTCTGCCGGGCGCGGTCGCGGATCGCCGCCACGTCGATGCTGAAGCTGTTGTCGGCCATTCCTGTCCCTCCTGGTCAGCACGCGACGTAGGGCCCCCTACCCGCCCCGCGCGCGTCATGCCGTCCGGGTGATCGCCACGGCGAGCCGCGCGCGCCCTTAGTTGGCCACTGAGAGTGACATCTGCTATACGTAGAGCTACCTCGCTTCGACCTGATGCGAGGAAAGGGACATCCGGTATCCACCTTGAGATCCGGGCGTGACAAGGAAGAAAAGGAACCACATGAAGTCCTTCAGCTACACCGAACTGGACAGGCTGGCCGGCGAGGTTCTGCCGGAGCGCGCCGTGCTGTCCACCCTTCTCGTCGGTGGCGGCGACGACGACAACGACAACGACAACGACAACCACAACTTCAACCTCGACCACGGCAACGGCCACGGCAACGGCGAGGGCCACACGGTCACCAACAGCGCCTGCTCCGGCAACTCCAACCAGCCGCAGATGGGCCTCCTCAGCCTGTGGCAGACCTCGCCGGCGGCCAACTCTCAGATCTGCTCGCCGACCCAGACCGCGCTCAACGGCTGACCTCAGGTCTGACGTCGCAGGCTTCGGCCTGCACTGGAAGGGCTGGCGTTCGTGCGCCAGCCCTTCCCCCATCTCGTGGATGAACATGTTGTTAACGAGATCCCGAAAGGGAGCCATGAACCCTCAGAAACTGACGTACAGCGACCTGGACCGGCTCGCGGGCGAGGTTCTGCCCCGCCGGTTCGCACTGTCCGGCGGCGGCGACACGGTCGTTGCCTACGCCTGCCAGGCGACGTACTCAGCGGGCACTACCGGGCTGCTCGGGACCGGGCTGGGCGCCCAGGCGCCGTACTCCACGCTGACCTGCGTCCCGGCCACCGTCGTCCAGAACGACTGATGGGCACCCCTGCCGAACCGGCTGTGGACGGCGCCGTGCCGCCTCCCCCGTCCCTCACGCTGCCCGCCCTCGCCGAGGGCGCCGAACTCGTCGGCGAGTTCAAGAACTCCGGCTACCGGGAGCCGCCTCAGCTCGTCCGGCTGCCGAACGGCCAGCTCGTCCGGCTGCCGCCACTGCTGTTCTTGGTCGCCAGGGCACTGCACGAGCACCGGGATCTAGCGGACGCGGACGTCACGCGGGCCCTGGACCGGGTCGCCGCCGCGGTCAGCGAACAGGCAGGCGCGCAGCTCACCGCCGAGCAGGTCGTCTATCTGGTCGACCACAAGCTCGGCCCACTCGGCGTCACCACCTACAGCGACGGCACGCCGGCGCCGGTGGTCAAGGCCGACCCCTTCCTCGCGCTGCGGTTCCGGGTCGCCGTGTTCCCCGAGTCCTTCACCTGGTTCGTCGGCGGCCTGTTCAGCTGGCTGTTCCGGCCCGTGGCGATGGCGGTGATGGTGATCGCCTTCCTGGTCGGCGAGGCCTGGCTGCTCACCACCCGGTCGATTGCGGAGGCGCTCTCCGTCGCGATCCTGAACCCGGTCAGCATCTTGCTGGTCATGGGCCTCGGGATCGCGTCGTGCGCGTTCCACGAGGTCGGGCACGCCACGGCGTGCCGGTACGGCGGCGTCCGGCCCGGCGTCATGGGCTGCGGCATCTACATCGTCTGGCCGGCCTTCTACACCGACATCACCGAGTCGTACCGGCTCAGCCGGGGCGGGCGGCTCCGCGCCGACCTCGGCGGCGTCTACTTCAACGCGATCTTCATCGTGGTGCTGACGCTGGCGTACCTACAGACGGGATTCGAGCCGCTGCTCGTCGCCGTGCTGTACGTCAACCTGGAGATCATCCAGCAGCTTCTGCCGACGCTGCGGTTCGACGGTTACTACATCATGTCGGACCTGATCGGCATCCCCGACCTGTTCAAGTACATCGGGCCGATCCTGCGCCGCACGCTGCTGCGCCGTCCCGCCGAGGCGCCGTTGAACGACCTGAAGCGGTGGCCGCAGGTCTTCGTCACACTGTGGGTGCTGACCGTCGTCCCGGTGCTGGCGTTCCAGCTCGGCCTCATCGTCAGCCAGGTCCCCTCGCTGGTCGCCAAGGACTTGGAGATGATGCGGCGGCTGGCGTCCGCCGCCTCGCACGGCGCCGGGGCACTCGAGCTGGTCACCGCCGGGTTGCAGATCTTCCTGCTCGCGCTGCCGCTGGCCGGGGTGGCACTGATCCTTTACGGAATGGGCCGCCGGCTGGTGCGGTGGGCCGTCCGTTATGTGCAAGGCCCCACATCAAAGCCGATGCCGGGCGGCTGATCAGCGCCGGAGCGCGAGCCGGGCACCCCATGCCGGGGGTCCCGGCTCGCGCCGTCATGTCTGCCGCATCGGTTCCGTGAAGTCCTCGGGCGGCGCGTGCTGGCCGTGCCATTCCAGGAGCAGGACGGTGGCGTCGTCGTCCAGGCGTCCCGCGTGGTGTTCCAGGATGCTGTGGACCAGGCGCCGCAGCGTCTCGGGGACGGGCATCCCGTCGGCCTCGCGCTTGATGATGAAGTCGGTGAACCGCTCCAGGCCGAACTCCCGCTTGTCGGGGTCGCGGGCCTCCACGATGCCGTCGGTGTAGAGCAGGACGCGGTCGCCCGGCTGGAGCTGCTCGCTGCACAGCTCCGGGACCACCCCGAGCCCCGTGCCGAGCGGCGTGCCCGGACGGCACTCCAGCGTGCTCACCCAGCGCGCCCCGCGGATGACCACCGGCTCGGGATGGCCGTGCGCGATCCAGGACACGACGCCGGACTGGAGGTCGAGCTCCATCAGCAGGGCGGTGACGAACCGCGGGTCGCCGTCCTGGCCGAGCAGCGCCTCCTCGATCGCCTGCCCCGTCTCGACGAGGTTCGCGCCGTGGAGCCGGGCGTTGCGGCAGGCGGCGATCGCGAGGCTGGCCGTCAGCCCGGCGGTGGTGTCGTGTCCCATCGCGTCGAAGATCGCCAGGTGCACGGTGTCGCCGGCCAGCGCGTAGTCGAAGGTGTCGCCGCCGAGCTTGTAGGCCGGTTCCAGCGCGGCCCCGATGACGACCTGGTCGTTGGCGAAGGTCATCGGAGGGAGCAGCCGCCACTGCATCTCCGCGGACACCGTCATTTCCCTGGTGCGCACCAGCCGGGACAGCGAGTCGCTGTACGGCCCCTTGCTGACGATCATCAGCGCGACCAGGCCGGCCAGGTACTCGGCGTCGTCCTTGGCCCGGTCGTCGTCCTGCCGGACGGTGGTCCTGAGCACCCCGATCCGCTCGGACCCGTCGAGGATCGGCAGCCAGTAGTGGCAGGTCCCGTCGTCGAACATCTGCCCGGTCACCGGTTCCACGGTCTGGAACGCGCGGCCCGCGATGGTCCCCTCGACCTTCAGTTCGGCGGCCTCCGGGCCCGGGTCCTGGGCCGCGTCCTGGCCCTTGCCGGTCAGCAGCCGCAGGACGGTCTGCTGCAGGTCCACCATGTAGATCACCGTGTCGTGCAGGCCGGCGTCGGCGGCGTGCCGGGCCACCGCGCCCGGCAGCTGCTCCATCGACATCAGGTGGCTGGCCGCCACCAGCTCTCTCAGCATCGGTCGCCGTCCCGCGTCGTCCGATCCCTGCCCGGGTCCATTCGAGTCGGCGTACCCGCTGCGGCCGCAACCTATGTCTCGGACGACGGACCAGGTCAGGTGCGGGACCGGGAGGGCGGACCAGGTCAGGTGCGGGACGGGGAGGGCGCGCCGGGCAGCATCGCGACGATCTCCGGCTTCAGCAGGTCGCGGACGGTCGCGTACGCGGCCCCGAAGTTCAGGTTGCCGCAGCCGTCGCTCCCGCCCGCGAGGTAGGAGAGCTGGAACTCGGCGGGCGTGAAGAAGGCGCTCAGGAACGGCGGGAGCGCCTGCGCGCCCGGGGCGTCGCCCTTACGGGGGAAGAAGTCGGAGCGCTCGAACCTTCCGTCGGGGCTGCAGTCGTCCCAGCGGCGCTCACCGGGGACCGGGTGCTGCGCGACGAGCGAGCGGATCCGGGCCACTCCCGCGCCCGTCAGCGCTTCGGGACGGAACACGTCGGTGTTGGTGAGCCTGCGTCCGGTGCGCAGGTCGACGGTGACGGTCTCGCCGCCGGGCGACCCGTCCGCCTGCTGGCACCAGTCGGAGACGTGGAAGTAGCGGACGGACACCAGGCGCGGGCCGCGGAGCCCGAGCCTCGTCTCCGCGCCCAGCTTCCAGGGTTTCCCCTTGCAGTCGATCCTGGTCGTGCGCGCCATCTGGATGAGGCGGTCGAGCGGGGCTCGCAGCGCGGCGTTGATCCGGCGTTCCAGGGCGGGATCCTTCAGGCCGCTGACGGTCGGGTACCGCGTGTTCTGGATCTCGATCGTCGCCCGGTCGCCGGTGAGCGTCCGGTTGTCGGCCGCCATGGCGACGACCGCGACGGGCTCGGGCGGCGGCTCCGTGCTGTCCCGCGCGACGTAGACGCCGCCCGCCGTCGTCGCGACCACGGCGGCACCGGCGGCGGCCAGACCGGCCTTCCCGGCGGTGGTGGCGAGGAACCCCTGGCTCACGGACGCGCCCACGGTGCCGCCCGTCCCGGCGGTGCCCGCCGCGCTCGCCGTTCCGGCCGCGCCCGCCGTCCCCGCGGTGGCGGCCCCCGCGCCCGGGACCGCGAGCGCCGCGAGCGGGAACAGCGCGGCCAGCGCGACCGCGGCGGCGGCCAGCGCGCGCAGGCCGCGCCGCTCCCAGTCGCTCCCGTACGCGGCGACGGCCGCGGACTCCAGCATCGTCACGAAGGAGGCCGCGCCCAGCGGCCGCTCCCCCGGGGTCTTCGCCATGCCCTGCACGACGAGCGGGCGCAGCGGCTCCGGCACGTCCGCCACGTCGACGGGCGCGGTGAGGTGCTGGTTCATCAGCGCCGCCCGCTCGGCCGCGGCGAACGGGCGGCGTCCCGTCACGCACTCGTAGAACACGCAGGTCGCCGCGTACACGTCGGTGGCGGGCGAGGACGCCTCACCGCGCCACTGCTCCGGCGCCATGTACACGGGCGTCCCGGCGAACGACCCCTCCCCGGCCAGGACGGCGACGCCGAAGTCGACCAGCTTGCTGAGCCCGTCCGCCTGGACCACGACGTTCGCCGGCTTGTAGTCGCGGTGGACGACCCCGACGGCGTGCGCGGCGGCGAGCCCGAGCAGCGACCCCTTCAGGACGAGCAGCGCCGCCTCCGGCGCGAGCCGCCCGTGCTCGCGCAGCACCTCCTTCAGCGACGCGCCGTTGATCGCCTCCATCACGATCGCCGCGCCGTGCTCGCTCTCCGTGAACCGGTAGAGGCGCGCCACGTACGGGCTCGTCAGCCGGCCGAGCATCTGCGCCTCGGACCGCAGCGCCGCCACGGCCTGCGGATCGCCCTGGGCCAGGTACTTGATCGCGACGGGCGTCCCCGACTGGGTGTGATGGGCGAGGACGACACGTCCCTGCGCCCCGCGTCCGAGTTCGCGGTCCTCGGTGAATTCCGCCAGCCGCCAGTCCATCCCGCGCTCCTCGCACATCCTCGTTCGTGTTCCACAGGACGCTGACGCCACTGCGTAAGGAAAGGTTCGCGGATCGTTCTCTGTTTGCCCAGGGGGGCGACCCCCTGGAACCCCCGTCACGGTCGACGGGCCGTGCGGCCTCCGGCGCGGAGCGCCTCCGGCCGCACGACCCGTGCCCCCCGCTGATGTCCCCGCATCCGGAAGCCCACGGGGCGTCCGAAGGCACAGGTCACGGGGCCGGCTTATCGCCTTCTGCCGAATATTCCAGAAAGCGCTGCCATGAATTGCCGGAGGGGATTGTGCTAAAACCCGTCTGAGGTTCGCCGACGCGGAAGGAACCCCATGGGCGCAGCGGAGGCTCTCGGCCGGGTGATCGACACGGAGCGCTATCCGCTGGCGGCTCCCGGCGGTAGCGGATGGAACGCCGTCGTTTCCCGGACCAGGGACGAGCTGGCGCAATCGGGATGCTGCGTGCTGCCCGACTTCATTCGCGCCCCATTACGGGACGCGCTGCGCGCGGAATGCGCGGCGATCGCGCCGGACGCGCATTATGACGTCGAAACCGTCAACGCCTACAACATCGACATCCGCACCCCATTACCGGACGATCACCCCGGACGTATCACGGTCCAGCGGGGCAACGCGTTCGTCGCACGCGACCGCGTCCCGGCGGGCTTCATCGTCCACCTGCTGTATTCGAGCGGGCTCTTCCAGCGGTTCGTGGCGGACTGCTTCGGGCTGCCGCGCGTGCACGAGCTCGCCGACCCGCTGTCGGGGCTGTGCCTCAACGTCGTCAACCCGGGGATGGAGCACCCCTGGCATTTCGACACCAACGAGTTCACGGTGAGCCTGCTGACGCAGGAGGCCGAGGGCGGCGGTGTGTTCGAGTACTGCCCGGGCATCCGGTCGGCGGAGTCGGAGAACTTCGCCGACGTCCGCCGGGTGCTGACCGGGCGGGGCGGCGACCTCGTCAGGCGGCTCCCGCTCCGCCCCGGTGACCTGCAGCTTTTCCGGGGACGGTACGCGCTGCACCGGGTGAGCACCGTCACCGGGGACACGGCGCGGCACACGGCGATCTTCGCCTACAGCGAGCGGCCCGGGGTCGTCGGCAGCGTCGCCCGGACGCGGCAGCTGTTCGGCCGCGTGCTGCCCGAGCATCTGGCGGCGGAGGGACGCGCCGTCCGGGTCGACCGACTGCTCGACTGACCCGTGCCCCACCGACTCGGAGGATCTGCGTGCGCGTCGACACGACCGGGAAGCTCTCGTTCGGCCACATCTACACGCGGCCCGATCCCCGCGCCTACTTCTCCACGCTCCGCGATCTCGACTACCACATCCCGGAACTGGCCAAACCGCACTTCCGCGCACTCATCGCCGAATACCGGGAGGCGCATCGGGTCCCGGTCCCGACCGTTCTGGATATCGGCTGCTCCTATGGCATCAATGCGGCCCTGGTGAAATACGGCATCACCATGGGCGACCTGTACGATCTCTACAGCGGCCGCGACGCCCATCGGCACACGCGCGGAACGCTGCTGAGCCGCGATCGGAAGTTGGTCCGTTCCCTTGAAAGTGAATGCCGTGTGCGGTTCCTCGGCCTGGACGCATCGGAGCAAGCCCTTTCCTATGCGCTCGAAGCCGGTTTCCTGGACGGCGCCGTCCACGCCGATCTGGAGAACGGCGACCCGACCGGCGAACAGCGCGCGCGGCTCGCGGAGACCGACCTGGTCATCTCCACCGGCTGCCTCGGATACGTCACCGAGCGGACCATTTCCCGGGTCGCCGCGGCGCACGGGCGACGCCGCCCGTGGATGGCGCATTTCGTGCTGCGGATGTTCCCGTTCGACGCGGTCGAAGGCGCCCTCGCCGCCGCCGGGTACGAGACCGTCCGGCGCGGCGGGCTGTTCAGGCAGCGGCGGTTCGCGACGCCGGAGGAGCGGTCGCTCGTCCTGGACCGGCTGTCGGACGTCGGCGTCGACCCGTCGGGCGTGGAGACCGGCGGGTGGTTCTACGCCCAGCTCTACGTTTCACGCCCGACCGACCATTGACCGACAACGAGGATCGAATTGAACGCCAGCGAAGAACTCTCGTCCCGCACCTTCGGCAACGAGGCCGGCCTGCCGCGCGTGCCGCTGCCCACGCTCGACGCGACGTGCCGCCGGTTCATGGAGTGGTGCGCGCCGCTGCTGACCGCGGACGAGCGGGCGAGGACCGAGGCCGCGCTGGCCGACTTCGCCGCCCCGGACGGGCCCGGCCGCAAGCTGCACGCGGCGCTGGAGCGCTATGACGCGTCCGAGGGCGTCCACAGCTGGCTCGACACGTTCTGGCCGTACCGCTACCTGGGCCGCCGTGACCGGATCGCGCTGAACGCGAACTTCTTCTTCCTGTTCAGGGATTCGGGCGAAGAGCAGGTGGAGCGCGCGGCCGGGCTCATCGCCGGGGCGCTGGACTACAAGCTCCGGCTGGACGACGAGCTCGTCCCGCCCGCCGTGCAGCGCGGGCGCCCGCTGTCGATGGTGCAGAACAAGTTCCTGTTCTCCACGACGCGCATTCCGGGCGTCGAGCAGGACACCGTCCGGGCCCCGTACACCGACGAGTGGCCGGGCCCGTCGCAGGCACGCCATATCGTCGTGTTCTACCGCAACAACATCATCCGGATGGACGTGCTCGGCCCCGGCGGGCGCCCGCACGCGCTGGACGAGCTGACCGCCGGCCTCGGCACGATCATGAAGGCGGAGACCGCGCCGGAGCCGTCCGCCGGGCACCTCACCACCAAGGCCCGCGCCGAGTGGGCGGAGAGCCGCGCGGCGCTGCTCGCCGCCGATCCCCGCAACGCGGAGGCGCTCGACGCCGTGGAGACGGCGCTGTTCTGCGTCTGCCTGGAGGACTTCGAGCCGAAGAACACCCTCGACGCCTGCGACCACCTCCTGCACGGCGACAGCGGCAACCGCTGGTTCGACAAGGCGCTGTCGTTCGTCGTGTTCGCGGACGGGACGGCGGGCGTCAACGTCGAGCACTGCGGCCTCGACGGCACCACGATCCTCGGCTTCGTCGACGCGCTGCTCGGCACGCCGCCCGCCGTGGTCGCGCAGCGGTCGGGCGCCAAGTCGCAGGGGCTCCCCCTCATCGAGCCGATCGAGTTCGTCCTGGACGGCGGGCTGCGGCGCGACATCCAGGACGCCGCCTCCTCCTTCGCCGCCTACAGCGCGGCGACCGCCACCACGACCGTCTCGTTCGACGGCTTCGGCGCCGACGCGATCAAGCGGCTGAAGATGTCGCCGGACGCGTTCGTCCAGATGGCCTACCAGCTCGCCCACAAGCGCGCGAAGGGCTTCGTCGGCGCCACCTACGAGTCGATCGCGACCCGCCAGTACCGCAACGGGCGCACCGAGGCGATGCGCGTCGTCACCCCCGAGGTGCTGCATTTCGCCGAGCTCATGGACGATCCCGGCGCGGGCCGCACGATCCGCCGGGACGCGTTCCGCGCCGCCGCCGACGCCCACGTCAAGCGGGCGAAGGAGTGCCAGGCCGGGCAGGCGCCCGAGCAGCACCTGTGGGAGCTGCAGCTGATCCACGAGCGGCGCGGCGCCGAGCTGGGCGTCACCGGGCCGCTGCCGCTGTTCGACTCGCCCGGCTGGCTCGTCATGCGCAACGACTACCTGAGCACCAGCTCGGCGCCGTCCGCGAACATCCGGTACTTCGGTTTCGGGTCGACGAGCGAGCAGTGCATCGGCGTCGCCTACGTCCTGCTCCCGGACCGCTTCAACGTCTACCTCAGCACCCCGCATCCGGTGGCGGGCGCGATGTTCGCGTTCGCCGAGCGTCTCCGGGAGGCCGTCCACGAGCTGCACGACCTGCTCGTCTGAGCACGACCTGCTCGTCTGACCGGCTCCCGGTCTAGCGGCCGGGCCTCGCGGGACGGTGGACCCGCCCCACCGGGTACAGCCAGCGCCGGAACAGCCTGCTGAGCGCCGGCATGACGACCACGGTGAGCAGCGGGACCACGATCACCGGGAACGTCAGCGCCTTCAGCGGCAGCGGCCACGACGTCGCCAGCGGCGTGACGAACCCCTGCAGCAGGAGGCTCAGCGGGTACACGGCGACGAACGTGACGGCGATCATCTTCAGCTTGGACGGCGGCGGGACCGACTCGCCCGGCAGGCTGAACCACGTCTCCAGGCCCGTGGTGTTCCGCAGGTGCTCGGAGGCGATCCCGCGGACCCGGTCGATCCACTCCGCGCGCTCGCCGGACGCCAGCCACCGGTCGAGCCCGTCCCGGTCGGCGAAGTTGACCACGGTGTAGTACCGGTGCCGCGACCCTTCCGCGCGCAGCCAGGTCGCGCCCCGGTGCCCGGGGAAGCGGGTCGCGACCCGGTGCAGGCCCTCCGCCCATTCCTCGAAGTCGCGCTCCCGCCCGGGCCTGACGTCCCAGGTGATCACGATCGTGACGGGCTCGCCGTCCCCTTCCTCCATGGACGGACTCTCACCCGTTCCGGCACGTCCATTCACGTCAGGTCGTCGCGAGTGCCTCGGTGGGGCTGAGGCGGGACGCCCTGATCGCCGGGTAGAGCCCGGCCATCGCGCCGATGACGAGGGTGGCCGCGATGCCGCCCGCCACCGCCCACGCCGGGATGACGACCGGCCAGCCCTGGTAGAGCGCGTAGATGGCCGTCACCAGCGACCCGATCACCGCGCCGCCCGCGCCGCCCAGCGCGGACAGCAGCAGCGACTCGGCGAGGAACTGGGTGCGGATCTGGCCGCGGGTCGCGCCGAGCGAGCGGCGCAGCCCGATCTCCGAGCGGCGCTCCAGCACCGAGATGACCATGGTGTTGGCCACCCCGACACCGCCGACGAGCAGCGCCACCGCGCCGAGCCCGAGCAGCAGCCCGGTGAACGCCTCGCCCGCCGCCTTCCGCGCGGCGAGCGCGTCCGACGGGCGGGACACCTCCACCTCGTTCGGCGCCGCCGGGTTCGCGGTCGCGCCGAGCACGTCCCGGACGTCCTCGACGCTCGCGTCCTGCGACCGGGTGTAGATCGTCGTCGGATGCCCGTCGAAGCCGAGCCTGGCCTGCGCCGCGGGCCAGCCGACCAGCGCGGCGGTGTCGAGCTCGGGGGCGAGCGGCGCCGGGTCGAGGATGCCGATGACGGTGAACCAGCGGCCGCCGATGAGGACCTGCACGTCGGGGGCGGCGTGGCCGATGCCGAGCCGTTCGGCGGCGGCCGATCCGAGGACGGTCGCGGGGTAGCTGCCGGTCGCGGCGTTCAGCCAGGTGCCGCTGCGCAGCCGCGCGCCCGTCGCGTCGCGCAGGTCGGTGCGGGCCGCGTAGGCGGCGATGCCCTTGGTCTCGGTCTCCGGCATCTTGCCGGTGCGGTAGACCTTCGCGTCGTCCAGGAGGGCGATGGACGAGACCTCCTGGACGGGCGCGATGCGTTCGACCATCGCCTCCGATTCGAGCGGGAGCTGCGCCTCCTCGCCGGTCAGCGTGTTGCCGGGCGAGACGGTCAGCAGGTTCGTGCCGAGCGCGGCGAGGGCCCGGTCGAGGTCGGCGCGCGACGAGGACGACACCCCGACGACCGCGACCATCGCCGCGATCCCGATCGCGATGCCGAGCGCGGACAGGAACGCCCGCATCGGGCGCGTCCGCAGCCCGACCGCGCCGACCCTGACGACGTCGCCCGGCCACATCCGCGCGGGCTGCAATGACACGGCGGCGCGCGTCCCGGCGGTCACAGCGACGCCCCGGTGAGCGCCGTGTCGTCGACGACGAGGCCGTCGCGCATCCGGACCTGGCGGGGCAGGCTCGCCGCGATCTCCCGGTCATGGGTGATCACCACGACGGTGGTGCCGGCGGCGTTCAGCTCGCGGAGCAGCGCCATCACCCCCTCGCCGGACGACGAGTCGAGCGCGCCGGTCGGCTCGTCCGCGAGGAGCAGCGCGGGCTCGCCCGCGACGGCCCGCGCGATCGCGACGCGCTGCCGCTCGCCGCCCGACAGCTCGTGCGGCCGGTGGTCCAGCCGGTGGCCGAGCCCGACGCGCTCCAGCGCCGCCGCGGCCTTCCGGCGCCGCACGGCCGGGCGGAGCCCGGTGTAGAGCAGCCCGTCCGCGACGTTGTCGAGCGCGAACGTCCCGGCGGCCAGGTGGAAGTGCTGGAAGACGAACCCGATGCGGCTCGCCCGCAGCGCGGAGAGCTTCGCGTCGGGCAGCCGTCCGACGTCGTGCCCGTCGATGTGGACGGTGCCCGACGTCGGCCGGTCGAGGGTGCCGAGGATGTTCAGCATCGTCGACTTCCCCGACCCGGACGGCCCGACGATCGCGACCAGCTCGCCCGCGCCGATGTGCAGCGACACCCCGGCCAGCGCGCGGACGCCGCCCGGGTACTCCTTCGTCACGTCCCGCAGATCGATCATTTCGGTACCCCCACGAGGACGCCCTCGGCGATGCCGGGCCCGGAGACCTCGACCTTCCCGTCCGCGAACAGGCCCGTCTCGACCGGCACGTACGACGACGCGCCGCCCTTGACGACCTCGACGCCGAACCCGCCCTCCCGCAGCGCGACCAGCGCGGACACCGGCACGGTCAGCACCCCTTCGCGCTCCCCGGCGGTGAACGTGACGTCGACGGACGCGAGCGCGTACCCGGCGGCGGCCTTCTTCGCCTCCGCCGAGCGGAGCCAGATGGTGACCTCCACCTTCGTCGCCGGGTCCTCGCCCTGCTCGGCGGGCTCGATGACCGTCGTGACCTCGTCGATCTTGGCGGTGACGGTCTTGTCCTCCGGCAGCGTCACCTCGACAGTGGCGCCCTCCTTCGCCATCCGCTGGTCGGCGGTGTCGAGCTCGACGGTCACGGCCTTCGCGGTGCCGGTGTAGTCGAGGACCTTCTTGCCGGGCGCCGCCGGTTCGCCCGCGTTCGCCTGGACGGTGTCGACCCGGACGGCGCCGTCCGCGAACGCGACCCGCCCGAGCTCCACGATCCCGGTCTCGGCGACGCCGATGTCGTCCTGCCATTCCCGGACGGCGTCGGCGGTGTCCTCGGTGTACTCGTCGTCCACGGTGAAGCCGTCGTAGCCGAGCGCGCTGAGGTTGGCCTCGAACCGCTTCACGTCGGAGCCCTCCGTGCCGGGGCGGAGCGGCCGGTACGACGGCTTCGACCCGTACATCAGCACGACCGGGGCGCCGTCGACCTCGTACAGCTCGTGGCCGCGGGTGATCTCGTCGCCGCTCTCGGGGAGCCTGGTCAGCGTGCCCTTCGCCTGGGTGGTCACCGTGTGCGTCGGGCCGTGGCCGAGCTGCCCGTCCTCGGTCTGGGTGTCCTTGAGCGTCTGCTTGGTCACCTTCGCGGTGGCGGGCGGCAGGCCGGTCGCCGTCCCGCTCCCCTCCCCGCCGCCGTCGCCGAGCGCGGCCACGGCGCCGACGCCGCCCGCCGCGACCAGGACCGCCGTACCGAGCGCGATCTTCAGCCGGGGCCGACGGCGGCGGACCCGGCGGGCCCGCTCCTCCTTCGGCGGGGCGGGCTCCACGGTGACGTCGCCCGTCACTTCCGCCCGCCCTGGAGGATGTCCTGGCACTTCTGCTGCGCGGGTTCGAGGTCCGGGTCGTCCCCGACCGTGTTCTTGTCGATCATGATGCCGCGCTGGCCGGGCTTCGGGTCCGGGAACTTCTCGACGCCGTTCTGCCGCATGCACTCGGCGAACTTGCGGCCCCGCTCCTGCTGCTGCGGATCGGGCGCCCCGGTGGCGTTGGCCTGCGGGTTGTACTGCCGGCACGCCTCCATCGCCTTGTCGACGGTCTCCTTCGGGATGTCCTTGATCTTGAGCTGGATGCCCTGGCCGGGTTTGGGGTCGTCCATGTGGACGCCGTTCTCGCGCATGCACTGCGCGAACTTCACGCCCATCTCGTCCGGGCTCAGCTTCCCGCCACCGCCGCCCCCGGCCGCGCCGGTCTGCTT
>NZ_SMJX01000091.1 GCF_004348535.1 Actinomadura sp. KC216 | reverse complement strand
GGGTAGGCATGTCGAGCTGGGCTGGGGGGCGGAGGTACGCGACGGGAAGGGCAGTCGTGGTGTGCAGGGAAACCCTGGGGAGGGTCATGGTGATCACGACGCCTTCGCCTCGGGCTCACCCGTGATCGAGCGGTACAGCCGGTCGTACTCGGCCTCGGCGAAGACCTCGGCCGTCTTGCGCTTGCCGACCTTCTTGGCGACGGCGCGGTGGAACGCCTGGAGCATCTGAGCCTTCGCCGCGGAGCGGCCGTACTGTGCGGCGACGAAGAGGTGGTCGGTGCCGGTCATCTCGCCGAGCGGGCGCCGTGTCTCGTCCTCGTCCACCACGTACCGCACCGTCGCGAAGATGGAGATCGCTTCGCGGTCGCCGGACTCGGCGGCCTGGCGGAATCGACGCGCCTCACCGCGGGTGCGGGCGGCCGTCCGCTGCCGACGGTCGCGGTCGCCGATCTCCCGCGTGAGGAAATGCACGGCGCTCTCGCGCAGCCACCCCTCCAGCAGGTCGGGATCCTTCTCCAAAAGCCGAGCATGGAGCTTCTCGGCCACCACGGGCGCGACGATGTCACCGGAGCCGATCGCCTCGACGATCGACGCGCCCATGTCTGCGACGTAGTCCCGGCCGCTCATGCCGAGTCGTCCCCGCGCTTGACGCGCTTGCGGGCGCGCAGGTCCATCCGCTCGTGCTCGGCGAACACCGAAGTCGGCCGGTGCGACTCGCCGGTGGAGTTCATCAGCCAGACGTCGCCGTCCTCGCCGATGTGGGCGAACCACGGCTCGCCGCCCTCGTCGCCGACCGTCCACACGTCGCCGGGCTGCGGCGGCCAGAGCATCGTGTCGACCGCCCACTTGAGCCGGTCGGGGATGACCTGATGTTCGAGGATGGCTTCGTCGTCGAGCGTCCCCTGGGCCGTCCTCAACTTGAACATGGCCTGCATGAGCTCGCGGATCTGCGGCTCGGTCTTCTCGTCCGCGATCTCGCACTGCGTCAGCCGGACCTTGACCGCGGGCGCCTTGTCCTCGCCCGCCCCGGGCTCTTCTCGGCGGACGTGCTTGAACTCCACCAAGCCGACCCAGCGGCCGTCTTGGCGTCGCCACATCTCGTTGACGTACTGGCCAATGGACTCGCCGACGTTGGCGGCGACCTTCGAGTCCAGCTTGAAATCCGTCACGCGCTCTCCTTCTTCTTTAGGGCGGCCAGCGCCCCCTGTCGGCGCCGCAGTCGCAGGCGCTCCTCGTAGGTCAGTCCGCCGCACACACCGATGTGGGCCTCGCGGGCGGGCAGACTCAGCGCCCACCGCAGGCATTCGTCAGAGACGTCGCACTGCCAGCACAGCCGCTTGGCCTTCAGCCACAGGGCGCGCTCGGCGCCGAGCGCGCGGGCCGCCTGAATCTGCTCGCGCGGCGGGTCCATGACCCGGCCCTGGCCCTTGCATGCGGCGCGGTCTCGCCAGGGCTCGTCCACGTGGACCCGGACGGCGGTGGCGATGTGGTCGGCGAAGGTCGTCACGTGCGCTCCTCCGGCTTGATCGCGGCAAGGTCGAACAGGATGCGGATCTCGACGTCGGCCTTTGGCCACTCCACGACCAGGCCGCCGTGCTCGATCCGCCCGCCCGGCTCGACGCGGGCGACCATGTCGCGCAGCTTCAGCGCGAGCTCGGCCTCGCCGGGGACTTCCGCGCCGCGGCCGGGGAGCGTCCAGCGGATGCCCTGTGCCGCGAGGTACGGCGTGACGGCACGGGCCGCGCGGGCGATGACGTCGTCGGCGGGCGTCATGGCGAATTCCCGGCGTCGAACAGTTCGGCCGGCTCGGCCGCCTGGCCGGTTAGCTCGGGGTTGCGCAGGTTCCGACGGGCCACCCGGTAGTAGGACGGCTTCAGCTCGATTCCGACGAAGCGGCGGCCGTGGCGGAGAGCGCCGACGCCCTCCGAGCCGATGCCGGCGAACGGGGACAGGACGGCCTCGCCCGGGGCGCTCCACAGTCGGACGGCACGCTCGATCACCGGGAGCTGAAGCGGGCACAGGTGGCGCTCGTCGTCGGAGTCGCGGGCCTCGCGGACGCCGAGCACGTCCGTCTCCCGGATGCCATACCAGGCCGGGTAGATCCAGTCCTGTTCCTCGGGCTTTAGGACGCCGTCACCGTACGGGTCGCCCACGCGCCAAATCGGGCGGGCGTAATCGATCCACTCGTCCTGGCTCAGCTCGCTCTTGACCGGCCGGTCGTTCTTGCCGGGGGTCCGGAACAGCAGGAGGTAGTCCGCCCACGCCTGCCACATCTGCGCGGCATCGCGCTCAAGCTGGACGAACAGCAGCCCCTTGGAGTGTGTCCTGATCGCCTGCGCCTGGGGGTTCTTGTCGATCGTGATGGCCGAGTGGAAATGGAACCCGGCGCCCTGGAAGTGCCGGATCGTGTCGCCGCGGAAGTCCCGGCGCCCGCTGTAGCCGTGCGTGTTCTCGTAGGCGGGCAGGTCGGCGACGTGCACGGCGACGATCCGTCCGGGACGCATGATGCGGAGCAGCTCGCGGGAGACGAAGCCGAACTGCTCCCAGAACATCTCGTCGCCGGACACGTTGCCGAGGTCGCGGTCGCTAGGGGAGTAGGTGTACGTCGAGCTGAACGGCGGGCTGAACACCGACAGGTCCACGCTGCGTTCGGGCAGGCCGGGCAGGACTTCGGCGGAGTCGCCATTGAACAGCACCCAGCCGGGACCCTCGTCCTGGTCCATGACGCGGTCGGTCACGCTGCCTCCTTCGTGGTGAGCCATGCGGGAACGCGCATCGGCGCCCGCGGCTCGTAGTCGTCGCCCTTGGAGGTGCCGGCGAACAGCTCGGCGCGGTTCTCCGCGGCGATCGCGGCGATCAGGCCGGAGGTGATCCCGCGTGCCATGTCCTCCTTGGCGCGCACGTTGCGGACGATCACCTCTTCGGCGTCGGCCAGGACGATGTGCGCGTGCACCGGCCGCGCCTGCCCGTAGCGGTAGCAGCGGCGGATGCACTGGTAGTAGTCCTGGTAGGAGTCGGACAGGCCGACGAAGACCATGCGGGCGGCCGACTGCAGGTTCAGGCCGTAGCCCGCGATGCGGGGCTTGGTGACCAGGACGCGGATGCGGCCCTCGGCGAAGTCGAGCAGGCGCTCGGCCTTGACATCGGCGGGGTCGGAGCCCTGGACGTTCACCGCGCCGTCGACCGCGCGGGTGATCGCGGACGCCTCGTCGTTCAGGCCGCACCAGGCGATCCACTGCTCGTCCGGCTCGGCCTCGATCAGGGACACGGCGGTCTTGACGCGCTGGTCGAGCGTCTCCCGGCGGACCTGCGAACGCTGCGTGATGCCCTTCAGCTCGGTCTGGAAGAGCTGCCCGTCCGCCGTCCATCCAGTCGGCACCAGATGGTCACGGATCACCAGGTCGGGCAGGGCGTAGGCCGAGCCGTCGAAGCCGAGGTCGTCCGGCGTCCGGCAGGCGATCGCCCACGAGGCCAGCCAGTCGAAGAATGCCTGCGCAGCATGGCCCTTCAGCCGGTAGCGCATGAACTCGCCCCGGGAGTCGGCGATGAAGAACGTCGAGCGCATCTCCTGCGGGCTCATCACGCCGAGGAAGTCGGCGTGATTGCACAGCTCCTCCAGGTCGTTGGGCGCCGGGGTGGCAGAGCAGGACAGCCGGTAGGGCGTGTCGCGGAATGCGGACACCAGCGCCTTCTTCGTCGCACCCGAGAAGCTCTTGAGGATGCTCGACTCGTCCAGCACCACGGCGTCGAACCGCGCGGGGTCGAACTTTCCGAGCCGCTCGTAGTTGGAGATCACGATGCGGTCGGCACCGACGTGTCGCAGAGCGTCGGCGTCGGCCTGGTCGCGGACGTAGGTGACGGTCACGCCGATCGCTGCGGCCTCCCGGACGGTCTGCCCGGTGATCGTCAACGGCGCGAGGATCAGTGCCCGGCCGCCGGTCTCGCGGGTGATCTCATCGGCCCACGCCACCTGCATCCGCGACTTGCCCAGGCCCGTGTCCGCCCAGATGGCGGCGCGGCCGCGGCCGACCGCCCATGCGGTGATGTGCCGCTGGAAGTCGAACAGCCGGTCGTCCACGTCGCCCGGCTCGCACGCGATGCCCGAGCTCGGCGGCCGACGGCGCTTGCTGGCGAGGAAGTCGGCGTAGTTCACGCCGCCTCCTTCGGCCGCAGGCCCTCACCTGGGCAGGACTGGTGCGCGCCGATCGACCCGTCGGCGCGCAGGTTCGTCCGCTTCTCGCACTGTGGGCAGGTGCCTCGCTTGACGCGGTGCTTGGGCCGGGCGGTGATCGCGTCGGATCGGCGGGCCGGCGGCGGGGTGGGCCGGAGCCCGAGCCACTGCAGGGCTTCGGCGAGCAGCTCGGCGTCCTCGTCGTGGCGGGGGTCGGTGCAGTACGCGGCCGGGTAGTTCCGGACGTCGGCCATGAGCAGGTCCGACCCGGCTTGCTTCGCCTCTGCGAGCCGTTGCGGCGCCTGGCAACGGTGCCGGTTCAGCATCCGGCGTACGACACGCTCGGCCGCAGCAGACTCGGCGTCGTCGGTGCCGTAGGTGATGCCCGCGCCCGCGAGTGCCTGGTCGTCGGCCAGGTCTCCTGCACTGACCGGCTTGGACGCGCGGCGGGTTGCCGACTCGATCCACTGCTCAGTGGCCACGGGTCACCTCCGGCCATGCGACCTTGACCAGGGCGTCGCGGTGGGTCTGCGGGACCTTTACGAACGGCAGGCCGAGGTGATCGCGCCCGGCTGCGCCGAGCCACCAGGCGTCGACCTGGTTGTCGTCGCGGAGCTCCAGCCCGTCCGTGCGCTTGGCGAGCGCGACGGCCATGTCGGTTTTGGTGGCGTTGCCGCGCCCGGTCGCGAACCGCTTGAGCGTCGCGGGCGGAACGATGGCGAACGGGTGATGGAGGCCGACGAGCCGGTCGATGAGCAGCCACCAGAGCCCGGCGCGGTCCCAGGTACCTGCTCCCTTCGAGCCGTACGAAGGGCCTTCGATGACCACGAGTGCGGGGTGCGGCCCCTGGGATGAGACGTGTTCGGTGATCTCGAAGACGATGCGGGTGAGCCTGGAGTGCTGGCCGCTGTCACCGTCGGCGGGGCTGGATCGGATCGTCTTGGTGACGACCTCGCGCCCGTTGTGGGTGAAGTCGGCCAGGCCCGTACTCGTCAGCGACAGATCAATGCCGATCACGCGGGGCGTCATGCGTCCACCTGCTCGGCGTGGGCGGCGGCGTACTGCTCGCGGACGGGGCCGGGGATCTTGCCCCTATCCGGGCAGTCGACGCCGTTCTTCTTCGCCCATGCGCGGATCTCCTTAGCGGTCGGGCCGCCGGTAGGCGCCGGGTCCTTCCGGCCGGTACCGCGTCCGCCCGCCGCCGACTTCAGGCGGGCTTTGGCTTCGGCGAGGCGGCGCTCCAGGACGGCGACCTCGCGGGCGGCGGCGATGCGCTCGACGGCGGCGACGGCGGCCTCGCGCAGCCGGGCGATCTGCTCGTTGGCCTTGTCGAGCTCGCGCTGGACGGACTTGTCGTCGATGTCCCCGGCCGCCTTGAGCAGCTCGGGGATGGGCGCCGTGGCGAGGTCGGCGTCGGCCAGGCGCGGCTGGACCGCGACGTCGTGGGTCGTGTCGTGCAGCCACCCCTTGGTGTTCTTGATGACTCCCAGGACGGCGGAGCGGGGCAGGCCGGTCATGTCGGCGACGTTCTGGACGGTCTTGCCGCCGGCGAGGTAGTCCCGGACGCGCTCGGCGTCGGCGCCGGTCATGGTGCTCATGCCTGCCTCCAGTCCGGCAGGCGGTGGGCGCGGCGGCGCTCGTTGTACCGCTTGACGATCACCTCGGACACGCAGTTGGCGACGCTGCCGCCCTGGTACTGCCTGAGCCCGCGGGCGTCGCCGAGCAGGCCGCCCGGTCCGCCGGGGTAGGAGGCCAGCTTGCGGGCCAGCTCCTTGAGCTGGACCTGGTCGCCGTAGCGGCCGACGACCTGGCCGACGCCGAGCAGGATGGCCCCGGCGACCGCCTCGGCGCGGTGCCCCCACGCCTCGGTGACCAGGTTCAGGGTGGTGAACACCGCGCCGACGTCGGGGGAGTCGGTGCGGCGGTCCCCGGTGTAGACCTTCTCCAGCGCGACGACCGCGTTGATGTGGCTCGCGCCCGGCTGGTCGGAGACCTGCCAGCCGAGCTGCTCGGCGACGCTCTTGATCGCGACCGCGACGGGCTCGCCCTCGGTGACGCGGGCGAGGAACTTGTAGACCGGCTTGACGGCGCGGCCGTCGTTGAGCGCCTGGAAGAGCCGGGCCTCGGCCTCGATGGTCAGGCCCTCGTAGATCCGGCACAACACCGACTGGTCGGCCCACCCGACCCGGCGGCACAGCTCGGCGCGGTTCTGGCCGTCGAGGATGATGGTCTCGCCACCGGCGCGGGCCGAGACGCTCAGCACGCCGAGGGCGTCGGGGTTGAAGGCGGCGACGTGCTGCTCGACCCATTGGTTGTCGACGGGACGGGTGTTGACGCGGGGGTCCCGTCCGAGGATGGACAGCGGGATCCAGGCGGTGCGGGTGGGCTCCGTCATCGGCGCCTTCCTGGCGTCAGTGGCTACCATTGGCGTGGTCCTTCAGTTGTGATTGCAGGCTGCGCAGGACGCGCAGCGCCTTGGAGAGGTCGCGGTCCCAAGCCGCGGCCTCTTCGCATGTGATCGAGGGGTCGAGGACGCCGACGTCCTCCAGGCCGAGCGCCAGGCCCCGCAGGGTGGACACGGCGGAGGCGACGGCGGAGCGCTGCGCGACCCGGGCGGGCGACTCCCGCCGGGTCGGGCCGGGCGAACGCGGCGCGGGCGCCCCGCGGTCGGAGGGCACGTCGCGCCGGTAAGCGTGGTAGGCGGTCGTGACCTTGCCGGTGCGGTCCATCTCGGCGACCGCCTCGGCGGCGCGCGCGTCGCCCGCCTCGGCGGCGGTCACCAGGGTCCTGGCCCGGTAGTAGGTGCTGCCCCCCATCCCGAGCGCGTCGCCCACCACGTCGTCGGTGCGGAAAGGTTGCGTCGCAGGACGAGACCTTTCTGACGGCCTGCCGGGCGCCGACGACCGGCCCGCCTCGGCCATCCGCTCACGCGCCCTGGGCCGCTCCAGCTCTTCCAGTTGCAGCCCGATCGCGACGAGTTCGCTCGGCGTCATCGGCTTGCGGCAGGTGTTCTCGTCCCGCTCGGCGCGCAGCCACGCGGCGGCGTCCATGAGCTGGTTGGCGATCTTGGCCGGGATGTCGTACCAGCCGAGCCGCTTGCACGCCTCGATCCGCCGGACGCCCGCGATGAGGCGGCGGTCGCCGGCGAGCACGACGGGCTGGATCAGCCCGAGGTCGGCGATGGAGGAGATCAGGCGGTCCAGGTCGCCCATGTCGCGGCGGTGCCGGTCGATGATCCGGATCTCGGCGATCGGCACGCGGACCTCCGCGGTCACCGCATCCATCGCAGCTCCTCGCAGACGTCGGCCAGGTCTGGGTCCTCGGGGTCGCCGAGCAGCTGCTCGGCGGTGTTCCAGAAGGCCGTGTCGGCGTCCAGGTCCCCGATCGGCCGGAGCCGCTCGGGGTGACCGGGCATGTCGTCCAGCTCCACGACCCGCCGCCGGAACACCGCGTCGGCCAGACGGTCGCGCAGTGCCGCGACCCAGAACAGGAGGTAGGTCAGCACGGCGTCACCTCCCGCCCGGCGAGCTGCGCTCTGGAACGTTCCACGTAGATGGTCATCGCGGGGTCGTCGCCGTACAGGAGCTCCAGCTCGTCCAGGTGTGCGGTGAACGCGGCGGCCCATCGCTCCGAGGTCAGCTCCTCCAGGCGCTCGTCCACGAGGCGGGCGCACATCGCCTTCACGTCCGCGCTCACGACCCACCTCCCGCCTTCACCGGCTCGGGGTAGCTGGTCAGCATCCGGGCCCGCTCGTGCGGCTCGCGTGGCGTCAGGGTGAGTTGGCCGGGCGGGTCGGGGATCGGGGTCGGCTCCGGGTCCCCGCCGTCGTCCTCGTCGCGGAAGTACATGCAGTGGTAGGAGTCGCCGAGACGGACGAGTCCGCTCTCCGGGTCTCGCTTCTCGATCCACTCGATCGGTGTGCGGCCCATGAGGGAGACAAGGATCAGCGGGCAGCCTTCGTCGTCGCGGCCGTCGCGGGCGGGCTTGTCGTTGATGCAGCGCCCGCACCAGTTGTCGAGCCAGGCGTAACCCTCGGTGCCGTTGGAGAACGGGCGCTCGTCGCGAGCGGACTCCCACGCCTGCTCGTAAGTCGGAAGGCTCACGACCCCTCCTCGCCCGGCGCGTCGTCGGGCCAGTTCTCGGCCACGTCGGTGGCGGTGAGTCCGGCGCCGAGCACCGCGTGGGCGCGGCTCGCGAGCCACATCGCCTCGGTGCGGGCACGGTCGCCGGTGGCGGGACGGCCGTCCTCTCCGCCCCGCTGGCCGGTGATCCAGCGCAGGATCGTGTTGACCGCCTGCGCTTCGCTGATCGTCATGGGCATGAGCGGGTCACCTCCGGATCGAGGGCGGGCGGCGGGCTGGTCATGAGCTGCCGCATCGCGTCCAGTGCGTGGATCGCCCGCGTGGTCTCGCTCGATGGCTCGCGCCCCGGGATGGGACGCAGGCGCAGGAACCGGACGCCGCGCAGCGCGACCCCGCGGACCTTGCCGCGCTCGTCGACGGCGGGACGGTAGTCGCGGGCGTCCAGCCAGACGGCGATGTAGTCGTCGGCTGGCTGCCCGGCGCGGGTTTGCCTGTCGGGGCTATCGCCCCACACCTGGCAGGCGCAGGCCGGGTTGTCGCATCGCAGGTGCGCCATGGAGACGGGGTGGCGGTGGTGGTGGTCCATGCGCCCGGCGAGCATCGGGCACGCCCTGCCCGCGTAGGCCGCGCACTCGGGGTGCATGCCGGGCTCGGCGGTGTACCCCTGCGCGAGGTCCTCGGGGCGGCACATCACCACGACCCGCGCGCCGAGCGGTTCGCCGCACGTCTGGCAGCGGCGCTCCCGGACGCACGCGGCCATGAGGTCGGAGCGGGTCCGGCCGAGCAGCCACCCGGCGTGCGGGTGGCGGAGGGTCACCCAGGGCACGACCAGGCCGCCGACCGTGGGGCGATGCGCGCACGGCACAGGGATCGGGGCCCGGCCCTCACACTGCTCATCCATCGCGGGTCACCTCCCGCTCGTGCCAGATGACGATCTCGTCGTCACGGGCCTCGACGCGGGCGGCGTCGTCCCAACGGGCGTCTTCGCCGAGGTCGACCTCGATACCGGCGAACGCCTTCTTGACCTCGCCCCACGGGGTGCCGGAGTCGAGGACGTACTCGGTCCGGATGAAGTGGCGCTCGCGGCGCCTGTAGTCGGCCATCACGCACCGTCCTGCTCGTTGTCGTCCACGACGCGGATCTCCCGGTCGTTCTCGTCGACCTCGACGACGCAGGCACCGCACGGGGCCTCGTTGTTCTGTAGGGTCACGGCGGTCTCGACCAGGTAGGCGTCCCGCCTGGACGCCTCCCAGTCGTCCCAGCCGTCAGGCAGGTCGAGGTACTCGGTGACCGTCTGAATCCCCATCTCGACATGGGCGCGGATCTTGCGGACCGTCACGCGATCACCCGGCCCTCGCCGTGCCTGCCGACATAGCGGGGACGCCGGCGAACCGTCCGGCGCGGCGCGCTCGCGGCGGCCGTCGCCAGGGTGCAGGCGGCGAGCCAGCAGGCGACCGCGAGGCAGGCCAGCACCATGTGCCAGCCGGGGACCTGGTCACCCACGGCGGCCTCCACCGCGGCGACGGGTCTCGGGTTGAAAGCCCGGCTCGACGGCGGGCTGATCACCTCCGGCGGTCGGTGCGTCCAGCGGCCCGGCCTCCAGCGCGGCGGGGTCGGTGACCGTCTCGGACGGCGCGGCCTCAATGCCGGGCGGGTGCGGCGTTGGGTCGCCGACCCGGTCGGCCGGGGACGGGGGTGCGAGCTGCACCGGCATGATGCCAGCGGGCTCGGCGGGCGGCATCGGAGCGGGCGGCTGCTCGGGCATCTCGATGCCCGCCAGCTGGCAGCCGCGCTCGACCATGCCGCGCGCGATCTCGGCCTCCGCCATAGCGGTCGTCCGGACGCGCCCGAGGTCGCGGTGCCGCTTGGAGGCGTCGGTGAGCTGGCGTTGCAGCCCGTCCATCACGGCGTCCAGGTCGCCGAGCTCGACGTCGATCTCCGCGATCGCGTGATGGTGGCGGCCCCACTCGGCCATGGCCGCGTGCAGCGACTGGGGGATCTGAGGGGCGGGGATCTCGGCGGTCATCAAGTCAGTCCTCTCTGGGCCTTCTCTTTGGCGTACAGCCGGGCGAACTGCTCGGGGCACTCGTGGGCGAGGCGGTGGCGGGCGGCGATCCGCACCTGCCACTGCTTGCCGCCATCGGCCATCAGCTCGGCCATCAGCTCGTCCATGAGGTCCGGCTGCTCCTCGGCCAGGCGGACGAGGGCGGCGCGGCGGGCCTCCTCGCGCAGCGCGTGACGCACGCGCACCTGGAGCGGCATCCGCTTCCTGTATTCGCGCTGGTAGGCGGCGCGGGAGCCGCACGGCTGGACCTGGCTTGTCACCGGGCACGCTCCGCGGGCGCGGGCTCCACGGGCAGGTCGGCCAGCGCCCGCCAGTAGCCGATGCCGGGCGTGCTGGTGTCCAGGTCCAGGAAGCCGGCGAGGGCGTACTCGCCGTCGCGGGTGCGGACCGGCGGGTCGGACACCCGGTAGCGGACGTCGCGCTGGTGGTCGGGGTCGTAGCGGATCACGTCCCCGACGTGAAGGGCGCGGGCGTGGCGGTTGATCATGACGTCGCCTCGTCGCGCTCGTCGTCGGTGAACTCGTACCGGCCCGACCGAGATCCCCGGGTGAGCATTTCCCCGGTGGACGCCATCGCCACGGCGGTGTTGTCGCCGCCGTAGGACATCGAGGTGTTCGCGCCGATGCCCATGGACGCGCCGACGGTGATCGCGTCCTGGTCGGCGGCCAGGAAGACGACCGCGCGGCCCTTGTCCCGCTCGGCGGTGATGGCCTCCTTGACGCGGTCGAGCGTCCATTCCAGCGAGCAGTTCTCTTGGCCGTCGGTGATGATCACGTAGACGATCTCGGCGGGGCGGTCGTCCTCGTCCAGGCCGTCGACGTGCTCGTTCACCGACGCGATCGTGGAGCCGATCGCGTCAAGCAGCGCGGTCATGCCGCGTGGCCTCAGCTCGAAGGCGGGGACGTCGGCGAGCGGGACGCGCTCGAACACGGTCTCGTGCTCGTTGTCGAACTGGCGGAGCGTCACCAGGGTCCGGCCGGGCGCCTCCTTCTGCGTCTCCAGGAAGGCGCGCAGGCCGCCCTCGGCGTCGGCCTTGGTCGCCATCATCGAGCCGGAGCGGTCCAGCACGATGGTCACCAGGCGCGTGTCGTTCGTCATGAGGTCTCCTTCGGCAGGTCGGTACGCATGGGCAGGTCGAGCAGCGGGACGGCCGTGCCGGAGTCGAGGGCCTCACCGAGCCCGAGCAGGGCGTGCGTGATCGCGGCGAACAGGTCGGCCTGGCGGCGCTCGATGCGCTCGCGGGCCGACAACGACGCCTTCCAGCCGAGGTCGGCGTCCATCCATGCGTCGGCCTGCTCGATCAGCTTCTCGGCTTCGCGGAAGTGGTCGCGGGCGGTCATCGCTGCCCCGCGCAGGTCGGGTCGCCGGGGACGACGGCGATCGCGGCGTAGGGGTTTTCGCCGTGGTAGGCGACGTAGATCCGGTTGCCGTGGTCGCACTTGGTGGCCGCGTTCGAGAAGCCGTCCGGCATCCGGATCAGGTCGGCGGGCGCGCCGTTGTCGATCCGGCTGCGCGGTGCGTCCTTGAACGGCTCGGCGTACTTGCCTTCGCAGCCAGCGGCGCCGAGCAGCAGGAGTCCGCCGAGCGCGGCGGCGGCCAGGGGGAGGCGCTTCATGACATCTCCTCGACTTCTTCGGGGGAGTAGTGGGTGGGGCTGTCCTGCTCGGTGGGCTCGTCCACCAGCTCGGCGTCCTGGACTTCGTCGGCGGGCGGGGGCGGCAGGGAAGAACGGCGGAGGTCCGCGGCCTTGGCGGAGGCGCGCAGCATCTCCCGCCGGTACTCGGCGGACGTGGGGACCCACGGCTCCAGGCGCTTGGCGGCGGTCTTCCACCACATCGACCGGCCGCGCAGCTCGGGGTGCTCGGGCCCGGCGTCCAGGCGCTGCCAGGGGGAGTACTCGCCGTCGCTGCCCTCGTTGGATGCCTTGGCGGCCATCACGTCGTTGCGGTCGAGCAGGACGACGCGGGACCACGCGCCGGTCGTGAGGCGGGCGTAGGCGTAGACGCCGACCATCTCGCCGCGCTCGCGGTTGCCCTTCTCGCCGAAGAAGTCGGCGCCGGTCTGCCCCCGGCCGCCGACCTCGTGGTACGGCCGGTCGTCCTGGCCCTCGACATACCGGAACGCGTCGCCCGCGCAGACCTCGCGGACGTGGACGGAGGCGACTCCGCCGGATCGGTACATTCGCTCGATCACGCCGCGGTACCCCTCGATGCCGAGGATGCGCCAGCGGCCCTTGGCCTTGCGAGGCGTGAGGTAGTAGTCGGGCGTGCCGGGCAGGTGCCCGAGGGCGGCGCACTCCAGCATCGCGGTGATCAGCGAGTCCGGAGACGTCGTCGCGGCCTCCATCAGCCGGGCGTTGGAGTATAGGGCTGCGGCGGCCGTGCCGAGGAACGCCTCGACGTCCACGTGCGCGGGCGCGATCGCGTCGAAGTGGGCGCGGCGCGACCACATGATCTTGACGGGTCCCTCGCCCGCCTTCTCCACGGCCTGCGAGACGGTGCTCATGCGGCTTCCTTCTTGATCTTGGACGGGGTGATCTTGTCGACCTGGTGGGTCGTGCGGCAGTCGGCGTAGGCGCCGGGGTGGCGGGCGCGGAGCCGGTCCATGTCGCAGCCGGACTGCGGATAGACCGACCGGACGGCGACCTTCGTGCCGTCGCTCATCGCGTACTTGGCGTCGGCCTCGCCCATCGCGGCGCGGACCCGGTTGGTCAGCAGGTCGTAGCGGACGCGGGCGGCGTCCAGCTCCGCCTTCGCCTCGCGGTAGTCGGCGGCCAGGGCGGAGTCGATCTCGGTCTCGCCGTCACCGCCCAGTGGGTAAAGCAGCGACAGGGCCTGCGCGGTCGCCTCGGTGTGGTCGATGTCGGGCACCCGCTCGGCGGCGACGTCGGCGAGGAAGGCCGCCGCGCGCTCGCGCATCAGGGCGATGTCGGTCTCGTCCCGCTCGATGCGGTAGACGCGGATCTTCTGCGTGAGCAGGAAGAGGCAGGCGACCACGACCCACGGGAGGTCCATCGTGTCGAGCTGCCAGAGCGCCTGCGCGCGGATGTACGGCGGGACCTCGTCCGAGCCGTCCGGCCCCCACTCCTCGAACGTGGCGCTGGTCTTGATCTCCAGCGCCCCCTCGGGCGGGACGTCACCCGCGACCATGTCGCCCTCCGAGGTCCACAGCACCCGGTCGGGCGTCGCTCCCTGGTAGCCGCGCTCGGTGCTGACGACCAGCCCGGCCCGCTCGACGTGGTACTCGGGATGCACCGCGGCGAACCGGTCCGCAACCCACGGCTCAAGGTGCCGGCCGAGGCTCAGCCGCTCGTTGTCGATGTCCTCGGGGATCTCGCCCCGCTTCACCCAGTGGAGATTGAAGGGCGAGCCGTACGGTGAGATGCCGAGCAGGACGCCGATGTCCGAGGCCGTGACCAGCGGGCGGCGCGCGGCCAGCCACTGGTCCCGGTCGGCGTCATGCGGCAGGACCTCGACGGCCGCGCCGATCCTCCGCCCCGTCACGGCGTCCAGCTCCCGTCGTCGTGGCGTTCAGGCGCGGTCGCGGCGAGCAGTAGCGCCGCGGCGCGGCCCCGGTCGATGCCTGCGGACTCGGCCAGGGTCGTCACCGCCGCCTCGTCGCCGATCAGCCCGTCGCGGTGGCAGGTGCGGACCAGCGTGGCCAGCTGGTGCTCGGTCAAAGTGCCGCGCATGCTGAGGGCGGCGATCTCCAGGACGGCCAGGACGTGGCGGCCGACCGCCGCCGGGTCGTGGGGCAGCGCCAGCATCAGCGCGCCGTAGATGTCCTTGTCCTGCGCGATCCGGGCGACGATGAGCTGCCCGGCCCACACGATCTCCGGGCGGTCGACCGCCTCAGCGCCGGTGATGCGCTCGATCGAGCCGCTCTCACCCATACCGCCGAACAACAGCTTGACCGGCCCTCGGTAGCCGGAGACGCCGAGCGCCTGCGCCATCCAGTCGCACCAGGCGAGCAGAGCCAGGTCCACGGCCGCGGTCTCGGTCTCGATCTGCTTGATGGTCTCGACCGCAGTCTGGTGGGCACCGGCCATGTACGCCGTGAGGGCGACCTTGGCCAGCGCCAGGGCGCGCTGCTCGTTCGGAGGGAAGTCCTCGATCTTCACGGCTCACTCCTCCAGGCCACGAGGGGGCGGCGGATGCGGCGGCCGATGTGGATCTGGCCGCACCCGGGGCGGCAGCGGTAGGGCATGAGCCCGATTCGCTTATGGCGCGGCATCTTCTTGATCACGACCCAGGCGGTCGCGCGGGACGGGAAGGGGTCCTTGTCCGGGCGCGGGCAGGCGCTCATTCGGGTTCCCTCCCGAACAGGGCGACCAGCCGCTCGGCTGTGCCGATCTTGGGAGCGTCCGCGCCCGCGAGAAGGAACGCCTTCGCGGGCCAGACCGGGAGGTCCAGGGCAAGGGCCGTGGCGACCTCGGCGCGCGCGCCGCGCGAGCTCCGCCAGCCGGGCAGGGCGACCACGGCCTCGGCCTCAGCGCAGATCCATCCGAGGTCGAGGGCCAGGGAGCGGCGGAGGTCGAAGCCGATCTCGGCGAGGTCCTCGGTGCCGCTCATGCTGGTGAAGTCGAAGCCGTCTGCCTCGTTCTTCTCCTGCGGCGAGAACACCTCGTGCCCTTGGCCGCGCAGCGCGCAGGCCGCCCGCTCGAACGCGGGGTGATTGAAGGCGGGCAGCCCGCGCATCGGGCCTGAGACGTAGATCCTCATGTCGTCTCCAGGGAGTCGGTCGGAGGAAGGGGAGAGGCTGGCGAGGTCGCGAAGTTCACAGGACCCCTTGGGGGCGGGCGATCGTGGCGGCGGCGGCCGTGTGCAGCAGCAGCGCGAGGTGCTCCTCGATCTGGTCGTCGGGGACGGCGTCCACCAGCGCCCGGCACATGTCCCAGTCGCGCGAGGCGTGCGCGGCGACCAGGCGGGCCATCCACATGGCGGACGTGGGCGCGTCCTCGGGGGCGAGCTGCCCCCAGGGCGTCATCAGAAGGGGGCGGAAGTTGCCGCGTCGGCGTGCTGAGCGCGGGACGTCGGCGAGCATGGCCTCGCACCAGACCGCCGCCAGCGCGCGGGCGCCGAGCCGGCCGCTGCGCTCGATCACGTCCGCCGTGATCTGGTGGCCGCGATGGCAGTCGCCGTAGATCGTGGCGGTCAGGGCGCGTCCGGCGAACATCCCGGCGATGCGGCGCGCACCCCAGGTGGCGATGCGCTGAGTGAGGGTCATCGCAGGCCCTCCCACGGCTGGACGACCCAGGACGCGGCGAGGAACTCGCGCAGGCCGCTCTCGGCGATGAGCACTTCGTCGGCGGCCTCGTCCCGGTAGAGCGCGGTCAGCTCACCGGAGGCGACCATGCCGAGCACGTCGTCCTCGTCGATGCGGAGGATCTCGGCGGCCTGCGCGGCGGTCAGGATGCGGCTCATCAGCGACCCGCCTTCCGCTCGTGCTCGGCGGCGGCGCGCAGGGTGGTGATGACCTCGTCCTGCGTGCGTCCGTCCTCGTCGGCCCAGAACTCGATCAGTTCAGGCGCGCGGTCCGGGAGCCAGCTCCTGGCCCGCGCCCTGCGAGGCATCCACTCCGCGACGTCGATCAGGTAGTCGACCAGCGCCCGCTCGGCGGCACGCATCGCCGGGTCGTCCGGCTTATCGAAGAACAGTTCCACGGCGAATGGCACGTGGCCGGTGACGACGGCGATCGCACCGCGCGGGCAGCACGGGCACTGGCGGGAGTCGCGGCGCCGGTGGGCGCCCGTCAGGTTGAGCGGATCGACCTCGCGGCCCTCGGCGTCCTCGAAGATCGTCTTGTGGAACTCGCCGGGCGAGAACCCGTACCGCTCGATGTGGTCGGCGGCGTCGCTGAGGATCCGGCTGTTCACGACCGGCCCCCGATCCACAGGGCGATGACCGCGGCGAAGCCGACCGCGGGTGCGGCCAGGACGACCACGCGGCCGACCGGCGGCAGCATTCGCCACAGGTAGAGGAGCGTCCTCATGAGACCCTCCGGGTCCGCTGACGCTGGCGGGCGGACGGCTTCGGCGCGGGCCTGGACTTGCCGCTCAGGCTCAGCACCGACGGCCGGTACCACACGGTCGCTACGTGGCCGTTGATCGTGGCCTCGACGCACACGGCGACGTCGCCGGGGCCCTCGCCCGTGAGGCAGTGCGCCGCGCCGGGGAGGTCCAGGCCGTGCACGTTGCCGGCAAAGTCCGGGACGACCTGGCCGGTCCAGCCGTTGCGGTGGCGGACGGTCATGCCGACCGGCCAGCGGTCGGCGAGGTCGTCGAGCGTGCGGCGGAGGCGTGCCGGGATCGTGTCCCGGGCAGCGTGGGTGACGATCATGACGGCATGTCCTTCCAGTGGATCTCGGTGAGGGCGATGGCCGCGCACGCGTAGGCACTGGCCATGGCGCTGATCGCGACGCACACTTCGGTCGCCTCGGCGCCGCGGGACCTGTCGATTTCCATGACCGCGTTGGCGAGCCGGGCACCGACTTCCAGCAGCACGCGGCCGAGGGTGAGGTCATCGAGGTCGGGAAGTTGGGTGCGGAACTGGTCGGCGAGCTTGCGGCCCGTCGCCGCCAGGGAAGGCTGACTGCCGAACGCGGCGTCGAGCCCCTTGAGCACCTCGATCTGCTCGGCGGTGAGCGCGGTCATCCCGTCACCGCCTTCGCCCGCTCGATCAGCTGGCCGGGGCGGCAGCTCTGCCGGATGGCGGCGGCCACCGCCCGGTCGAAGGTCGCGCCCTCGGCCTGGTGGACCAGCGCCAGGCGGCAGCCGAACCCGTCCAGGTGATAGGGCGACCACTCGTCGGTCAGCACCTGGTGGATCTCGGCGTCGGTGAGGACGGGCTCCCCGCCCTCCGCCACGGGGCCAGCGGAGGGAGGGGCGCCGTCCGCGCCGTCCACCTGAGAGCTGGAGGACGGTGCGTCCGTCCCCGCCGGGGGCTGGCCGGGTTCGGTGGGTGCCCCGGAGACGCGACCCCCCGGCGCGTCGTCCGGGGCACCCGAGGCGGAGCGGCCGGGTGGGCCGAGGGGCCCGGCGGGTCCGCCTCCTTCGCCCGCGCGGTCACTCGCGGGCGGCTCGGTGGTCTGTTCGGTGGGGGCGTCCCCGGCCGCGCGTGCTTCCCCTCGCGCAGCCGGGGCGCCCTCGCCCGCCTCGCCCCGCACAAGGGGAGTTCGCGGGGCGGCGGGCAGCTCGGTGGGGTGATGGGTGCCCCCGGCCACGGGGTTCCCGGACGCGGCCGGGGGCACCTTGCCCGCCTCGCCCGGGAGAGGGAGTGGCGTGGCGGGCGTCTCGGGGATGGTCTCGTGGACGACCTCGCGGATCGCCTTCGCGGTGGGCTTGCCGCCGGTGCGGTGCATGACGGCGTCCCACACGCGGCGCATCCGGCTCCGGTCGTCGAGCAGCGGGGCCAGCTCGCGGGCCTGCCGCTCGGAGGTGACGTCCGGCAGCTCGGCGACGACCTGCGCGGCCTGGATCAGCCTGTTCCCGTGCGTCTTGGACAGGCCCCACCGCTCTGCGCAGTACGCCTCGAAGGTCTCGTGCGTCTCCCGGTAGAGCCGGTTGTCGCGGATCTCCAGCAGCGCGGCGCCCACGGTGACGAAGACCTTCAGGCCCTTGCGGATGGTGCGCTCGGCGCGGGCGAGCTGGTCGCGCTCGAAGGCGTCGAGGTGCTCGGTCATGTCGAGGTGCTCGGTCATGACGCTGCCCTCTCCGGCTCGACCGCGTCGCCGTACGTCATGAGCGCCCGGTACCGCGCCATGCAGGCCGAGGTGATCGCGACGGCCTCGTACGTCACCGGCCCGAACGAGCGCGCGACGGTGTAGTGGCCGCCGTCCGCCGTCTCCTCCGGCTCGGCCCCGAGGATCTCCGCGATGCGATCGACCTCCGCGCGCTCGTCGGCGTCGTCCCCCTCGCGGACCGAGAAGGACAAATCCGGCCGGGGCAGCGGCAGGTCGGGGTGCGCCTCCAAGAACTCCGTCAGCTCCCGGAGTCCGGCCACGAAGGCGGCGCGGTCGTCGGTGCTCATGAACGCCGCCCGTCCATCACGCGCCGGTCGTCCCGCTCGATCAGCTCGGCGACCTGCCGCTCCAGGTCGACCACGCGCTGCACCAGTGCCTTGTGGGCGGTGATCAGGTCGGTCAGCGCGTCGCACCATTCGCAGCGCGCGAGGCCCTCCTCGATCCCGTGTCGGCCGTTGCAGTGCGGGAGGATGACCGGCTTGTCGTTCGGCGTCGGCGCCGGCTGACGCACCGGGGCCACGGCGGTGTCCCACGGCCGCCGCTCCGGCGGTACGTCCAGGTGCTCGACGACCACGACCTCGCCGTCGCCCGCGTCCGAGGACGCGGGGGTCTGGTCCGGGTCGGGCATCTGCGCGACGACGTCGGCGGGCTCGCTCGGCGGGCCGTCGGGGTCGCTGGCCTCGTACAGGTGGCCGATCGGGATGCCCCACTTGCGCATGCTCTTGGGGAGCCTCATGTCAGGCACCGGCCTCGCGGACCGCGTCCTGGATCATCCGGATCGCACTCAGGCAGTCCTCGCGGGAGATCGAGTCGTCGCCCTTGTTGTGGGCGATGTGCTCGTATATCTGCTCGGCGTCACAGCCGGACGGGAGGTTGGTGTTCCAGTCCTCTTCGACCGCGAATCCGATGCCGATCAGGCCGAACTTCGGGAAGCCGACGATCGCCTGGCGCTCGCTGAGCTTCACGCGGTACAGCCAGTAGTCCTCGTCGATCGCGGGCGTGAGCATCGCCGGTCCGGCGTGGACGGTCTCATCCGGTTGCGCCTTGGTCTCCAAGACCAGATCCATCAGGGGGTCCTCTCGTAAGATCGGAGGTGCAGGAGGTCCTCTCCGCACCCGCCGGGGTCTGGTAGCGCAGGCCCCGGCCTTCGTCTGTTCAGGTCCGGTCGAGCCAGGCGTCCACGTCGCGCCTGCGGTAGAGCACGGAGTGGCCGACCTTGCGGGGCTTCGGCCCGATCCCCTGCGACCGCCAATTCGCCAAGGTCTTGGGGGACTTGCGCAGGTAGGCGGCGACCTCTTTCGGGGTCGCGAGCGCGGGCAGCGGGTGCGGCTCGGCCATCACGCACTCCTCTTGCGGGTCCGGCGGCGGGCGGGCTGTGCACCCTCGGCCTTGATCTGCTGCAGGTCCTCGCGGGAGAAGAGGATCGTGCGGCCGATGCGGTGGTGCGGGATGGTCCGCGCGTATGCCTGCCGCCGCAGCCAGTTCGGCGTCTTCTTGATCAGCGGCGAAGCCTGCTCCGGCGTGAGCAGCAACTCCTCGGGGTCGCCGCCGGACGCGGGGGTCATCGGTTGGGCCATGGCCCGATGGTATGCATAGCTAGGCGTATGTAGCAAGTAGCTAGGCATGAGATACGTGTAGAAACGTCTATCGGTAACGAACAGACGTCTACGTACGCCAAGGGACGTTTACATGTGCGTAGGAATGAGGGACACTACGACCGTTCTGCCGTCAACCGGGAAGCCACCAATGAGCAGGACCGTGGAGTTGAGTCCCCGGCAGCGCGAGCTCCTGGCCGACGCGGTCGCCACACGGCGCGACGAGCTCGGCGTCACCCAGGCCGAGCTCAGCGCGCAGAATGGGGGGCGTCCTTCGCTCGCCACGATCGGTCTGATCGAGCGCGGGGACCGCGCGAGTGTGCGGCGCGGCGTGCTGCGAGACCTGGAGGACGCCCTGCGCTGGGAGCGCGGCAGTGTCGAGGCCGTGATCGCCGGGCGCGACCCGACGCCCATCGGCAGGCAAGAGCCGGCGCCTGAATCCAATTCCGAACCCTGGACGATTCTGGCGAGCCTGACCGAGCTTCCCGAGGGAGCCCGGTATCCGGAGATCGTCGGTGACGACAAGTTCTTTCAGACGATCTGGGACTCCCCGGACGCGCCCGAGGATGACCGCGTCTACGCGATCATCGCGGTGACATCCCACCGGCTGAAGAAGAGCCGTCACCGCGGCGGCGCCCGTGCCGCCGCGGCGCCGTCCAGTCGGAAGGAAATGGATCGGGCGTAAGGTAACGAATCGCTCACGGAGCGATGAACGTCACCAACACAACGTCGTGACGTGTTCAACTACCCAGGCGGGACCGGGGGCGGACCACGCAAGGGGACAGGGATGCACGATCCCTACCAGGAGGACCAGGCGCGCGAGGAGGAGATCGCTCGCCTTCAGGCCCTCATGGACGAACTGGACCACATGCCGGGTGCGGACCCGGTTCCTGTGGAACTCGCGGCGCTGCTCGACGCGCCGGACGACTGGCGGACGGGACGCGTGCCGCTGGCCGACGGCCGCCGCATGCTGATCGTCCTTCTCGGCGACGGGATCGCCACGGCGGACGATCTGCACTCCTACTTGCTGGCGGCAGGCGAGGCGACCGTCCCGGCGGAGGGCGTCGAGTCCGTCCAGCGCCGCGCACTCCCGCGCCCGCTGGCCGGATACGCCACCGACGGGACGCTCGTCACCCTGGCCGACTGGCTCGGCAAAGGGGACGCGCGCGGAGTCCTTCGCGAGCTTCGGGGCCGCCGCGTGCCCAGGCGCGCCAGCGGTCCGGCGGCGCGGGGCGAGCGCCGCCTGTGGGGCGTGGCGATCCTGCCCGCCCTGCTCGGCGTCCGCAGCCTGCGCGAGATCCTGCCGGGGGTCATGGTTCCCGCGCCCATGGCGGGAACGGCGAGCACCGCCATGGGCGCGGTCGCCCCGCTGGCCACGGCCGCCGCGATCGCGACCGGGCCCGCGGTGCTGCCCGCGATGGACGGAGTGTTCGGGCCCGTCCACCATCACCGCGACGTGGTCAAGGCCCGCATCCTGGCGCCCGAGGAGCTGCCGCCCGCACTGCCCGAGCTGCCCCTCACCCGGCGCGAGGAGGGTGGATCGCTCCAGGAGGGCGCCTCGGCGCCCTCATTGGGAGCCAGGGCGGACGCCGAGCCCGAGGAGGTCGAGCCGGAGGAGGTCGCACAACCGCCCGCGCCGACGTCTGCGCCGAGCCCCGCGCCGACTCTTTCACCAGCACCCCAGCCGGGAGAATCCAAGACGCCGACGCCGACGCCTGCGTCCTCCGCCGAGCCCGCTGCCGAGCCCGCCGCTGGGCCAGCCGCGGAACCGACGCCCGCGCCGACCGAGGGCGTTCTCGCGCCGCCACCGACCTTGGACGCCAGCGTGAAATCCGCCGAGCCGCCCGCCGAGGACGGTGGGATGCAGGTGCCCGACGCCCCCCAGTCGTCCGAGCCGCAGGTGACGGACGAACCTGCGGCGCCAGTCGGCGGCACGCCGGGCGAGGACGCCGACGCCCCCGCCCTGTTTACCTTCAGCTGGCCGATCGTCCAGCCGGGCAGCCCGCCATGGAGTGGCCTCCCCTGACGCCTGCAGCACTCAATGAGGAGTGAGTGGCATGCACGAGATCGATGTTTCCCAGCCCCACGCTGCCCGCGTGTACGACTATCTGCTCGGCGGCAAGGCCAACTACGCGGTGGACCGGGCCCTGGCGGAGCGCTTCTTGCGGGACTGGCCTGAGCTGGCCGACCTGGCGCGCGCCAACCGGGCATGGATGATCCGGGTCGTGCGAACTCTGGCCAGCCAGGGGATCGACCGGTTCCTTGACATCGGCTCCGGCCTGCCCACCGCCGACAACGTCCACCAGGTCGCGCAGCGGATCGCCCGTGAAGCGCGGGTCCTGTATGTGGACAACGACCCGGTCGTCCTCACGCACGGCAGGTCGTTGCTCGCGGCGGACGAGAGGGCCGAGTATGTGGAGGCGCCAGCTCAGGACGCGGCCACGATCCTGGACCGCGCCGATGCGTTCCTGGACCGCGACCGGCCGGTGGTGGTGCTCATGTCCGCGGTGCTGCACTACATGCCCGAGCCGCCCGCGGACATCGTCGCGCCTTACGTGCGGTGGATGCCGCCCGGCAGCCACCTGGCCATCTCCCACGTGGCGCTGGAGGGCCACGATCCGGAGCTGCTGGCGCGCATTCGGGAGGAGTACCCCCAGCAGCATGTCCGGCCGCGCGAGGAGATCGAGGCCGCGTTCGCCGGGCTGGAGATGCTGGAGCCGGGACTGGTGGACGCGCAGCGGTGGCGGACCGGCGAGGATGCTCCGGTCGGTCCACAGCCGTTGCTGGCGGGCGTCGCCAGGAAGCTGGCTACTCGCCGGGCGCCTTGATCGAGGCGAGCAGGCGGGCGAAGTCCGCCTCACGGAGATTCAGCACAGGACCGCCGGGGTCCTTGGAGTCGCGGACGCGGACGGCGCGCGGGGTGCGGGAGACCTCGACGCAGTTGCCGTCATCGTCGCTGTGGCTGCTTTTGCGCCAGTTGGCGCATGGTTGAAGTTTCACGGCGTGGCCAATCTAGCGGGGAAGTTCACCCACCAGCCTAGCGATGAGCCTCCGCGTGTGATCCTCCGTCAGGGAGGTGTCGATCAGCTGGACGTGGTCGCGCAGGAACTGGCCGACCTGCTCGGGGTCCTCGATCCACATCGCGCCGCCGGGGGTCTCCAGGTAGACGACCTCCGGGTCGCTGCGCTCGGCGAAGTCGATCACAACGAACGGCCCCTTGGCCGGTGCCGCGCCCGCCGAGAACGGCAGGATCTGCAGGATGACGTTGGGCAGCTCCATCATCTTGAGCAGGTGCTCCAGCTGCTCGCGCAGCACCGCCCGCCCGCCGACCTCACGCCGCACCGCGCCCTCGCCGATGACGGCCCAGACGTGGACAGGCGAGGGGCCGGTGAGCAGGTGCTCCTGCCGCCCGGTCCGCACCCGCACCCGCGCGTCCACGTCCGCGGGGTCCAGGCCGGGCCGGCGGCCGGTGATCAGCGCGCGTGCGTACCCGGCGGTCTGGAGCAGGCCGGGGATGTTCGACAGCTCGTAGGTACGCAGGCTGACGGCCTCGGCCTCCAGGCCGATGTAGGCGTCGTAGTCCCGGCTTATCTGCGTGCGGTAGGTGTCCCACCAGCCCCGCTCGCGAGCCTGGGAGACCAGCTGCAGGATCTCTTCGCGGCGTGGGTCTTCGACGCCGTAGGCGTCCAGGAGCTTGATGACCTCGGCGACGATCGGCTTGCGCGGCGCGGCCTCCAGGCGCATCACCTTCTGCCGGGTCCAGCCCAGAGCCGCGGCGACCTCGGCAGCGGTGCGGCCGTCTTCGGCCCGCAGCTCGCGCAGCACCATGCCGAGGCGGCGCTGTCTGAGTGTGGGCGATATTCGAGTCACGGCCACCTCCGCGCGTGATCATTCACCGCCACACTCCATATCATGACAGTGAAATTCGTACGGTACAAATTCTTGACGTGAATCGATTCAGGCCCCACTATGGACAGACCGTAAGGCCCGTGGTCAGGGATCACCGCTGGCGCGGTGGCCGAGGTGTCCAAAGCCCCCGGTCCCGCGCCGCCACTGCGTCAGCGGCTCCCCGCCCCCATCACCTGCGGATGCATCCATCACCAGCAGCTCCCGCCGCGAGGGTGAGTGCTGCCCCGCGCGGGCAGCCGACCCTTCGGAGAATCGATGGCGGTCTACGACCGATGGCACACCCGTAAACCCCGGAAGGATCCCGCGACCGGCAAGCCGGTCAAGCCGTGCAGGCACAGCACCAAGGCGACGGAGTACTACCCCTCGGCCTCCCACGGCCAGGGCCTGCGCTGGCAGGTCCGCTGGTACGACGTGAGCGGCAAGCAGTGCACCCGCAACTTCGCCAAGAAGGAGGGCAAGGACCCCGAGGTCCATGCCGACGCCTTCTGGTCCGAGATCGATCACGAGCTGAAGACCGACTCGTACGTTGACCCGGCCACGGGCGAGATGACCTTCGAGGAGTACGCCCGCGCGATCCATTCGGTGCGGGAGCTGGACGAGAACTCGCGCACCGAGATCACCATGCAGCTCGCCAAGCACGTCTTCCCCGTCATCGGCTTCTTCGATCTGCGCACCCTCTCGAAGAAGCCCTCCCTGATCCAAGGGCTGCTCGCGGCGATGAAGCGGTCGGGCCTGGATGCCACGTCGATCCGGAAGGTCGTGCGGCTGGTCAGCACCGTCTTCGTGTGCGCGATCGAGGATGAGGCGATCGACCGCAATCCGGTCAAGTCCAAGCTCGTCACCCTGCCGAAGGTCACCAAGCCCAAGATCGTGCCGTGGACCGGGGCGCAGGTGGCGGCGATGCGTCAAGAGCTGCCCGAGGCATACCAGGTGATGGTCGACTGCGGCGTCGGGCTCGGCATGCGGCAAGGGGAGATATTCGGCTTCTCGCCCGACGACGTCGAGTGGCTGAAGGCCAAGCCCAAGGTGCGCATCAGGCGGCAGGTCAAGCGCATGCGCACCGAGGATGGCAGGTGGGTTCTGGTCTTCGCGCTCCCCAAGAACCAGAAGGAGCGCGAGGTCCGGCTGCCGGAGGCGGTGAAGACCCAGCTGTCCGAGCACGCGCGGCTCCACCCGCCGGTCAAGGTCACGCTGCCCTGGGAGAAGCCCGACGGCAAGCCGGTGACGGTCAAGCTCTTCTTCCCCGCCGAACCCTCCCGGCGCCACCCGAAGGGCGCGAAGCCCGAGCCGCCGACCGCTTGGCGGCGGACGCGGTTCAACGCCAACGTCTGGCGTCCCGCCCTGCGACGCGCGGGCATCGTCGGCGAGCCGGACCCGGCGGCGCCCGCGAGGGCGCGCGACGCCAACGGCATGCACGCCCTGCGGCACTACTTCGCCTCGGTCCTGCTGGCCGGCGGAGAGGGGATACCGGCCGTGTGTGAGTGGATGGGGCACGCCAAGCCGAGCATCACGCTGAACCTCTACGGGCACCTGCTGCCCGACCGCGAGGACCGGATGACGGAGATCATCGATGGCGTCTTCGCGCGGGTCCTGACGCTCGACCCGTCGCAGTACGAGGTCGTCGACGGCGAACAGGGTGCACTGGAAGTGCACTCCCAGGACGGCTGACACGCCGCGCCGCAGGTCAGAGCCCTATCGGGACGTCCCGCGTTCAGTTCAGGATGTTCTGCCGGGCACCCTGGGGTGACCTGCGGCCGGACCCCGACTCGCCGGGCTGACCTGGCGGAACACCTCTCTGGAGTTCCCGAAGCAATCTCTACTCTTCCCGGCCCCAGGTGCACTCGATGTGCACCGCCGGGAAGGCTTCGGGAACTCTGGGGGACCGGACGGAGGGCCGCCCGTACGCTAGTGCGGTGATCTCTGTGGTGTTCGATGTCGGCGAGACCCTGGTGGATGACTCCCGGGAGTGGCGAGCGTGGGCCGATTGGCTCGGCGTCCCACCTCACACGATGTCGGCGCTTGTGGGGGCTGTGACCGCCCAGGGGCGTGACAACGCTGACGCACTTCGGCTCATCCGGCCGGAGCTCGATGTGGCCGTCGAACGTCGTGCCCGCATCGCTGCTGGGTGCGGTGAGCAGATCAGCGAGACCGATCTATACGACGACGTCCGTCAGGCCCTGTCGGAGCTGCGCGCCCAAGGGCTGTGGGTCGGCGTCGCGGGGAACCAGACCTCGCGTGCGGGTGACTGCCTGCGTGCCCTGGACCTGCCCGCCGACGCGATCGCCACCTCGCAGGAGTGGGGAGTGGCCAAGCCGGATCCGGCGTTCTTCGCCCGGCTGATCGAGTGGGCGCCCGGCGCGCCCGGCGACATCGTGTACGTGGGCGACCATCCGGCCAACGACATCGGGCCGGCCAAGGCCGCCGGACTGCGGACGGCGCTGGTGCGCCGGGGCCCATGGGGCTACCTGTGGGCAGACGATCCGGACGGCGGGCAGGCCGCGGACTGGCTGGTCGACCGTCTGACCGACCTCCCGGCGCTGCTGCGCTGAAATCCGGTGGCCGCGGGCGGCAGAGATGTACGGTGCATCCAGGACCTACCCACGGAGCCCGCGGTGACCCCGGATAGGCAGGTCGGCCAGCGCATCGCCGCCATGCGTGTCGCGCGCCGCCTCACGCAGGCGCGGCTGGCCGAGGACGCGCACATCTCGCTGAGCATGCTGCGCAAGGTGGAGCAGGGCTCCCGCTCGGCGAGCGACCGCGTCCTGGTGTCGGTCGCCGCCGCCCTTGGCATCGAGCCGGACGCCCTCACCGGCCGCCGGGTCCGCACCGACAGCCGGGTGCACGCCGCAGTGCCCGACATCCGCACGGCGATCGACGCCTACGACATCCCCGACGACGGGCCTGTGCGCCCGATAGAGCAGCTGCAGCAGGCGACCGTGACCGCGACGCAGCGACGGCTAACCTCGCAGTACACCCGGCTGTCGGAGGAGCTCCCGCCGCTGCTGACGGAGCTGTCGCGCGCGGTGCTGGACGGAGGCCCGCGCCGCCGCCCGGCCGCGAGCCTGCTGGCCGCGGCCTACCGGTCCGCCGACGCCGTGGCCTACAAGTACGGCTACTACGACCTGTCGGCCCGGCTGATCGAGCTGATGCGTCGGTCGGCCGACATTGCCGAAGATCCGGCGCTGATTGCCACGGCGGCCTACGTGCGGACCGAGGTGTTCTTCGCCGCTGGCCGCAACCTCGCGCCGGGGCTGCGCGCCCTGGAGACCGCCTTGGACGACCTCCCCGAGTTGGACACACCGGACTTGCGCGCGGCGGCTGGCGCCCTGCACATGCGCGCCGCCGTGGTGGCCGCCCGACTGACCGAGGACTCCGCGGTCGTCGACCAGCACCTCAAGCAGGCCCGGCGCCTGGCGAAGGGCGTTCGCGAGGGTGTCTACAACGGCACGGCCTTCGGCCCGGCCTCGCTGCATGTGCACGAGGTCTCAGTCGCCGTCGAACTCGGCGACGCTACGCGCGCTGTCGAACTCGCCAGGGACGCCAGGGGCGGCCGGAGGAAGGTCCGTCTCGACGCGCTGCCCCCCGAGCGCCGCTCCCACTACGCCATCGACCTGGCCCGCGCGCAGCTCTGGCTGGGTATGCGCGACGAGGCGTTCGCCTCGCTGCAGACCGCCCGCCAGATCGCTCCCCAGCACGTGCGCGAGCATCCATTCGTCCGAGATGCCCTGGTAACTCTTCTTCGCCTGCACGTGTCGCCTCCGCACCCTCTGGTCGCATATGCCGAGTGGGCGCGCGTCATTTAGCCAGCTCAGCACGGTGACACCAGGTGTGTCACTTCCCTGCCTTGTGAGGCACCAGCATCGGTGCACGGGTCCAGAACGGCGATAAGGCCGTCAGGCCCTCAAGAACAAGGCGGCCCCGGCCCACTGTTAGCCCAGTGGGGAGTCCGGGGCCTGACCGGAAGTGAGGTCCGGCTGACGATGACCATATCCGAGAGCGCCGCCCGGCTCCGCGAGGCCCACCCCGACTGGCAGATCGAGTACGTCGACAGCAAGGACGTCCCGTGGCTCGCCATCCGCGAGCCCTCCGAGGACTGGATCGGCGGGCACCCGGTGGCCGAGGCCAAGGTCCCCGGGATGCTGGAGCGCCTGATGAGCCAGGCCGTCGACCTCGCGGCGCTCGCGTCCGGCGCGCGCCGCGAGCAGCGCATGGAGGACCTGAAGTCTCTGCGCGAGACCTTCCCGGGCTGGGCTTTCGAGCTGAGCGGCACGCGGCCGTACTGGCGCGGGCAGCGCAGCTACCTCGACTACGTCGACCGGCCCGCCGCGATCACCGATGTGCGGGGCAACGACCCGAACGAGATGGCCCTGCTTCTCTGGCGCATCCAGCGCGCCGAGGCGGGCCTGGACGAGGGG